>ONGI01000013.1 GCA_900317315.1 uncultured Eubacteriales bacterium | reverse complement strand
GCGGCGCAGTATGCGGATGTGATCGCGCGTATCAGCGGTATGCCGACACTGATTTGTGACACGGATCATGTTATTGCGGCGGCTGGTGTTTCAAAGCGTGAGTTTTTGGAGCGGCGCATCAGCGCGGTTTTGGAGAATCTGATGGACGCGCGGCGCAGCTATACTGCGAGTGAGCAGACGCTGGACAATGTGCAGCCGATCGAGGGAATGGAGCACAATGCAGCGGTCATCTTTCCGATCATCTCTTCGGGAGATGTGATGGGCGCGGTGGTGATGCTCAGCGGCGAAAATGTGAAGCTTCCGACCAACACCGAAATCAAGCTCGCCCAATCCGCCGCCGCCTTCCTTGGCAAACAAATGGAAGCTTGAAGCTTCACCCAGTCCGCCTTTTGAAAAGCTTTGTTGTTAGGCGGAGTTGATAAACGGCGTGCCGATGCTTTGCTGTTAACGCAAATCGTTTAGGATCTTATAACCATATCCTATTTAGGATCATTCAAAAAAGCGCAAAAATCAAGGCGTGCGGAGATCCGCACGCCCTTTGCGTTGTATGTTGCTTATTTATTGAATATGGACATGATGTCGTAGAAAGTATCGTCCTCGTCGTCGGTGGTATCCTTGACGGCACGGCTGTTTCTTCTGGTGGATCTGGCAGGCTCGGGGGTGTCAACGATCACGTTGTCCATCGGCGGCTCCTGAGCGGCAGGAGTGGAATCGCCGGTACCGAAGCCGGTCGCAATAACGGTTACGCTCATCTGATCGTCCATTCTGTCGTCGATAACAGCACCCCAGATGATGTTTGCGTCGTCGGAAACCTTATCCTTGATCATGGTGGAAGCTGCGTCGATATCGTCGAGGCTGACGTCGGACGAAGCGGTGATATTGATGATCAAGCCCTTAGCGCCGTCGATAGAGGTCTCAAGCAGCGGGCTGGAGATCGCCATATCAGCGGCAACCGTCGCCTTATCCTTGCCGGCAGCAGAGCCCATACCCATATGTGCGTAACCGGCGTCCTTCATAACGGAGGTGACGTCCGCAAAGTCGAGGTTGACCAGACCGGGCAGCAGGATGAGGTCGGAAATACTCTGAACACCCTGACGGAGCACGTCGTCCGCGATGGCGAACGCGTTTTGCAGGGTAATGCTGGTTTCGGAAACATATTTCAGTCTTTCGTTGGGAACGATGATCAGCGAGTCAACGCAGGCAGACAGCTCGGCAATGCCCTGCTCAGCCTGTGCCATTCTTCTCTTGCCCTCAAACGCAAACGGCTTGGTCACAACACCGACGGTGAGGATGCCCATATCCTTTGCGATCTTTGCCACTACAGGCGCTGCGCCCGTACCGGTGCCGCCACCCATACCGGCGGTGACAAATACCATGTCGGTATCCTTGAGCAGCGCAGCGATCTCGTCCTTGCTCTCCTCAGCGGCGTTCTGACCGATCGAGGGATTGGAGCCTGCGCCCTTTCCGCGTGTCAGCTTTTCACCAATCTGAATCTTCTGCGACGCCTTTGAAAGTCTCAGCACGTGGTCATCCGTATTGATAGCGATAAACTCAACGTTCTTAACATCCATGGCAACCATGCGGTTCACAGCGTTTCCGCCGCCGCCGCCGACACCGATCACCTTGATTTTGGGCATATACTCGCTTTCCAGTTCCAGTTCAAAAGCCATTTTAAATTCCTCCTTAATTTCGAGAATCTATAAAACAACGCCATGGGCGTCCCTGCCGCAAGCACATTCCGGCGTTATCAAAGCGCCGCCGCGACAGGTCAACTCTCCATAATTGTCATTATACATACTTTGTATCTATACTACCATACTTTTTGAAAAATATCAATGGTTTTGCGCGAGATTTTTTCGGTAAAATCATGGTTAAATCCCATTTTTCTACTGCGCCTGCGGGTAATAAGTTGCAGCCTGACCGTATTCGCCGGTATTCGCGTTGTCGGAAACGCCGCCGGCATTATTGTTGATGCCGTCTGCATTGCCGCCGGCGGTGCCGTTGTTCGCGCCGTTGAGATTATCGTTATAGGTGTAGGTACCTGCGCCGCCGTTGCCGCCGCTGTCAGACGGAGCGGTCGTGGGCTGCGGCAGGGTGGGAACCGGCGCCGGCGTTGTGGGAGACGGCTTGTAGCGCGACATCTTGTTTTTGTTGCAGGTGGAGACGTCGAGCGTACCGGCAACCGTACCGGTTTGGTTGGGGTCGAGCTTTTCGTTGATAATGGTAAAAGCCGTCTTGATTTTGTACTCAATATCATCAGGCAAACCAATATTAATATCAATATGGTTGTCGTAAGTAATAATAATGCCCGACAAATTGGTGATATCAAACGCCGTCACCTTGTCAACGCCGTAGACGGCAAAGCTCTTGGCAACGCTGTGGAGAATATCCGAAACGGTCTCGTCACCGAAATCAATGTAATTGCCCTTGGTTTTGTCCTTGATCTCGCCGCATTTCAGCTCCACCAGATCCTCGGTGATAACGGGGGTGGTGTCAAGGATCCTGCCCTTGGAGCTGACGGTCAAATAGCCCTCGCCGTCCTGAATGGCGTAGGTCGGGACCGCGTTTTTGACCGTGATTTTTATCGTATCGGGAATGGAAAAGCTCACGTCCGCCTTTTCGACATAGGGAAGGTTTTTGACGACCTCCTCAGGTGTACTGTTCCACGTTCCGATAAAAATATTCTGCTGTTCGGCAACATTGCAAAAATCTATGATCTGCTGGCGGTCATAATAGCTGTCGCCCTCGACCTCGATTTTTTCGGTTTTGAAAAGCACCGTAAAGCAGAGGACGACGCCGACAAGCAGCACGCCGAGCACGATCGTTGCAGACAGCAGAATGTGCTTGAAGCGCACCTGTCTGCGGCTGAGCGGCTTTTTATTGCGGCGGATAACCTCGCGTTCCTGTCGGCGGATAACCTTTGCGCGCCGTTCCTGCCGCTGCTTTTCGGCATATTCATCGACGTAGTAGCCGTCCTCGTGATCCTGCGGACGAAGATTGCGGATCTTTTCCTTGCCGTCCCGGCGGAACTTTTCTTCGCGGCTGAGGTTGCTGCGGCGCTCAGCCTGACGCTTGTCACGTCTGGCGGAGACCGCTTCCTTGATTTTGCTGGTGACGTCCTCCCCTTTTTTGGAGGCGGCACTGTTTGCCTTCAGAATCTTTTGGGAGGCTTTTTTATTCTGTTTTTCCTGTTTATCCTGTTCTCTGTGGAACTTCTGCGCCTGCTTTGCCGCTTCTTTTCGCTTTTTGGCAAGCTGTTTTTTGTCCTTGGAATCCAACAGTTATCCTCCTAACTTCCTGTTTCCGACAAATTTGACACTATATTGCAATTATTATATTCTTTTTATGTCCGCGCCGAGCGAGGTGAGTACTTGCTCAAAATGCTCGTAGCCGCGGTCGAGATATTTTACGCCGTCAAGCTCGGTTTTGCCCTCGGCGCATAAGCCTGCGACGACCAACGCCGCCGCTCCGCGCAAGTCTGTTGCCTCAACTGCCGCGCCGTAAAGCTGCGGCACGCCGTCGATCACGGCAAACTTGCCCTCGGTTTTGATGTCCGCTCCCATGCGCGTCAGCTCGGCGACATGGCGGTAGCGGTTCTCAAATATATTCTCGATCAATACCGTCGTGCCGTCCGCGACTGCGGCAGCTGCCAGCAGAGGCGACTGCGCATCGGTGGGAAAGCCCGGATACGGCATGGTACGTACGATTTTCATGGAGTGCAGACGGGCGGGTGCCGTCATGTGCAGCTCGTTTTCTTTGGCTGAGAAGGTGCAGCCCGCGTCCTCAAACACCGGCAAAACCGCCGACAAATGGCTGTGGATCACACCCTTGACCGTGATGGAGGAGCCGGTGACGGCAGCGCAGGCGATCAGCGTCGCCGCGACGATGCGGTCGGGAATGACCGCATGCGCACAGCTGCGAAGCGCCCGGACGCCCTCGATGCGTATCACGCTCTCACCGGCGCCGCGAATGCAGGCGCCGCAGCGGTTCAAGTAGTCGGCAAGGTCGCTGATCTCCGGCTCACGCGCCGCGTTTGTCAGCGTAGTGACGCCCTCGGCAGTGCAAGCCGCGAGCAAAACCTCCTCCGTCGCACCGACACTGGGAAACGGCAGGGCAATGTCCGCGCCCTTCAAACCGTGCGGTGCGCGGCAGTCGAGCCAGCCGTGCCGCTCCTTTATGACGGCGCCCAGACGGCGCAGCGCCTTGAGGTGCATATCGATCGGCCGCTGTCCGATCTCACAGCCGCCGGGCAGACTGAGCCTGACTCTCCCCTGCTTGGCGAGCACCGCTCCCAAAAACAGAACGGAGCCGCGCGTTTGACGCATGAACGAATCGGGAATATCGTGCCGCGCGATGCCGTCATTTTTGACGATGACCACGCCGTCGCAGCGCTCAGCTCCACAGCCCAGCCAGCGGAGGATCCGCAGCGAGGCCTCGGTGTCCGAAAGCTGCGGACAATTGTAGAGCACGCTCTCGCCCTGCGCCAGCACCGTTGCCGCCAAAAGCGGCAGCGCGCTGTTCTTTGCCCCTTGGAGCTGCACGTCGCCGCTGAGCCGCTTTTGTCCCGTCATATACAATTTTGACACACAAACACCCTCTCTTGTCATCATAGTTTATTCTATGACGAAAGGCAAAGGGTGTGTGATTCTTTTCGGATGTAATTTATTATAGCAGATTTAGTACCTGTTTGACAACAGAATAAATGCGCTCATTTGCGTTGGTGATCGCCATTTTTTTGGAGTTTTCGCTGAATTTCGCCAGCGTTGCCTCATCGTGCAGCATGGCGTCCGCCTTTTCGATGACAGCCGCACCGCTGAGATTGCTCTCCTCGATGATCTCAGCCGCTCCTGCGTCAACCAGCGCCATGGCGTTGTGGTACTGGTGATTCTCCGCAACATTGGGAGAGGGGATCAGGATTGCCGGCTTGCCCATCGCCTGGATCTCGCTGAGCGTGATAGCGCCTGCGCGGCTGATGACCAGATCCGCAGCTGCCATGCAGACGGGCATATTGTCGATGTAGGGGCGAATGTCCAGATTGGGACAGTCATCCGGTTCCACGCCCGCTTCGCGCAGCTTGTCGGGGAACCAACCGCCGTATTTTCCGTAGGCGTGAATGTGCTGATAGCGGCCGTTTTTGCCGCTGCGCGCGATGAGGTCAACAAGCGCTTCGTTGATCTTCTGTGCGCCGAGACTGCCGCCGAACGACAGAATGACCGGACGCTGGTCGAGTCCGAGCTGCTTGCGCGACTCCGCCTTGTCAGCGGTCAAGATCTCACCGCGAACGGGATTGCCCGTCACCACAACGGGAACATCCTTGAAATACGGTTTGGCTGCTTCAACAGCCAGCATGACCTTTTGCACACGATGCGCCAGCATTTTGTTCGTCACACCGGGATAGGCGTTCTGCTCGTGGATCAGACACGGAATGCCGAGCCGAGCCGCGTCGCGGACGACCGGTCCCGACACATAGCCGCCGGTGCCGATACACAGGTCGGGCTGAAACTCCTTGATGATCTTCTTTGCGGCGGCAGACGAGGTCACGGTGCGCCGCACGGTGCGCAGATTTGCCGCCATGCTCTTGGGCGACAGACTGCGCTGAAAGCCGCTGATGGTGATCGATCGGATCGGAAAGCCTGCCTGCGGCACCAATCGCTGCTCCATGCCGTCCTTGTTGCCGATAAACAAAAACTCCGTGTCAGGTCTTTTCTGCTTGATGTAGCCCGCGATTGCGAGCGCTGGATTGATGTGTCCGGCTGTGCCGCCGCCTGCTAATAAAATCTTCATAAGTCACCGCTTTTGTTAGAGTTGAGAGTTGAGTGATTCGAGTGGTCAGTGGTTAGTGATTAGTGGTTAGTGGTTAGTGGTTAGTGATTGGTGGTTAGTGATTGGTGGTTAGTGATTGGTGGTTAGTGGTTAGGTCGCGTGTGAGAGATGGTAGTTTGCCATGCCGTTTTTGCACGCGTTTGAAATCGCTTGAAATTTTACGTTTCTATTTATATAGTATATACCGCAACGTTGGGCGCGCCGTTGATGGAGGTCGTCTCTAAGGACAACGTTTCCAAAGGCGCGCCGGATGCAACGTCACGTTGCTATTGGCGTTCTATGTTGGCGGTTCGGGAGATGGAGAGGATGATGCCCATTTGCGCTAAGAGCATGATCAGGGAGGAACCGCCGTAGCTGAAGAACGGGAGACTGATGCCGGTGTTCGGAAGCCAGTCGGTGATAACCAAAATGTTGAGCACGACCTGAATACCGATCTGCGAGGTCAGTCCGATGCCGAGAAGCTTGCCGAATTTGTCCTTAGCGCGCAGCGACAGCGTGATGCCGCGCCACACCAAGAGCGCAAATATCAGAAGGATGATCGTGGCGCCGATCAGTCCCAGCTCCTCGACGACGATAGCAAAGATGAAGTCGTTCTGCGGCTCGGGCAGATACAGATACTTCTGACGCGATTGTCCCAAGCCGAGACCCCAGAAGCCGCCGGAACCGATGGCGTAGAGCGAATTGCGCGTCTGCCAGGTGGCGTCCCAGAGATCGGTGCCGCGTTCGGCAGAAAGCGCCTGTCCCCAACCGTCCATACGGGTCATGGCGTAGGAAAGTCCGCCCGTTACCGCGAGCAGCAGGATAATGACGCCGAGCGCAATAGCGCCCACAATGAGGTATTTTGTTTTCATGCCGCCGACATAGAGCATAATGACCGTGAGCACACCGACGATAACGATACCCGAATAGTGCGGCTCCAAAAGCAACAGCAGCGAGATGGAGCCAAAGACGATGATGCCCGGCAATATGCTGTATTTGGGCAGCTGCATTTTGTTGTAGTATTTGCTGCACCAGTGCGAGAAAAAGAGAATAACGGCAAACTTGGCGATCTCTGAGGGCTGGATGTTGAAGATACCGAGCGGAATCCAACGCTTGACGCCGCCGTCGCCGGAGGGCAAGATCAATACCAGCAGCAGGAAAAAGTACGCCGCACCCATGACGATGGGCGCTGCCTTGTGCAGCTTATTGTAGTTGAAGAACGACAGCAAGATCATGCCGGCAATACCGACAAGGATAAAGAGGATCTGACGCTTGAGGAAATAGAAGCTGTCATCTTGCGTATAAAACGCAAAGGCGTAGCTTGCCGAAAACATCATGATCGTGCCGACGACCAGCAATATCAGAATAATGATGCAAAACGGCAAGTCGATCCCCATGCCGATATCAAACCATTTTGCGTTTTTTTCGCGCCGACGGACAGGACGGACAAAAAAGCGTTCTCTCTCCTGTTCGTGGTGCGGCTTTTTCTTTTGGCGCACCTTTTCGTCATAAAAACGATTCACGTCGGCGCGAAAAAGCATTTTGTTTTTGGGTGAAGAAGCCAAATTATTTCCTCCCAATGTGCCTGCCGCAAAGACAGCCGGCAGGGTCAAAAAGTGATGATCAATAAACCGGTACCTTTACGCCGAAGATAACGAGCAGGAAGGAGATCACGCCGAACAGCGCCGTTACCGCGCTGAATACCGCGACGATCTTCACCTCGCTCCAACCGCACATTTCAAAGTGATGGTGGATCGGGCTCATCTTGAAAAGGCGCTTGCCGTGGGTCAGCTTGAAGTAGCCCACTTGCAGGATAACCGAGAACATTTCGCAGAGATACACAATACCGAGCGGCAGCAGCAGAATGGGCATTTTGGTGGCGAACACCAAAGCGCAGACAACGCCGCCGAGGAAGAGTGAACCGGTGTCGCCCATGAATACCTTGGCAGGGTGGAAATTCCAAACGAGAAAGCCGAGGCACGCACCGGCGACCGCCGCGCTGAATGCGGTGAGACCGAGACAATAGAGAGAGCTGGAAATAAGCATGACAGCCACCGCCACAAAGAAGGTGATGGAGCCGTCGAGACCGTCTACGCCGTCGGTGAGGTTGACAGCGTTGACGATGCCGACGATGACAACGGCGGAGATGATATAGTAGAAGAAGCCGAGGTCAACCTTGCCGGCAAACGGAATGATCATTTCGGTGCCGCAGCCCGAAAAGCCGAGGATCGCCAGATATGCCGCCGCGGAAGCAAACTGGAAAATCAGCTTTTGCGGCGCGGTCAGACCGAGGTTGCGCTTTTTGACGACCTTGGTGTAGTCATCCACAAAGCCGATGATGCCGTTGGCGAGCGCCAAGCCGAGACCGGCAAAGATATAGACAACCTCGCTCGAAATATCGGCGCGGTAGGTGTCGATAAATTCGCTGCCGGTAAGGATATAGATGACCGTGCTGACGATGGTGACAAAGGTGATCGCGACAATAAACATGATGCCGCCCATAACGGGAGTGCCCTGCTTTTCTTTGTGCCAGCTGGGACCGATCTCCAGGATCGTCTGTCCGAAATTGAGCTTGTGCAGGTAGGGGATCAAAAATCTTCCCGTCACTGCCGAAATGATAAACGCGAGGATCGCCGCGCAAAATGTCCAAATGCCGTAAACTACCATTTTTATCTTCCTTTCCGTGTTTCTCTCTGATGTCTCTCTGATCGATTAGTCGTTAAAGCCCTCGCTGGCGACCGCGCTGAAGGTCAGCGTGATGACCGTGCCGGGCTGCACGATATTGCCCATGGCGATGTCCTGCGCCGAGCAGGTACCGCCGGAGCCGACAGCTCCCTTGAAGCTGATATTGAGTCCGTATTGGCTCGCCACATAGTTGGCGTCCTCCGCCGTGTAGCCGTAGAAGTTCGGCACCGTGACGGTCTCGCTGCGGCTTGCGTCGTCGGTGTAGAGGACGATGTTGCCGCCGTGGGAAACCTTGGAGGATACGAGCGGCAGCTGCGAAACGACCGTGTCGCCGTTGCCCTTGATGCTGCACGTAAAGCCGTCTGCCTCGACCTTCTTGACCGCTTCCTTCAGCTCAAGACCCGTGTAGTCGCCTGCGGAGCTGTCGAGATATTTGACGTCGATGTCCGAATAGTCGGTTTTGATTTCGAGATAAGGCAGCACCTCGGTCATGATATTGATAAAGACCGGAGAAGCGACCACGGAGCCGTAGTATTTGTCGGCAGACGGTGTGTCGAAGAACAGCAGCATGACGATCTGCGGATCGTCGATCGGCGCAAAGCCGCAGATGGAGGCGATGTAGTCCTCCTCAAACACGCTCTGCTTGCGGATGACGCCGATTTTCTCGGAGGTACCGGTTTTGGCGCCGACGCGGTAGCCGGCGACATAGCCTGCCGTGGCGCGTGAGCGCTGGGTGTTATAGCCGAGGATCTCGCTGATCGCCTTGGAGGTGTTCTTGGAGATGACCTGCCGCTTGATCTTCTTTTCGTAGGATTTGACAACGTTGCCCTTGGCGTCTGTGATTTTGGACACGACATAGGGCTGCACGACGTAGCCGCCGTTGGCGACTGCCGAGCAGGCGGTGATCATTTGGATCGGCGTGATACCGAAGTTCTGACCGAAGGACGCGACCGCGAAGTCGACCTCGTCCATCGCGCCCTCAGCCCAGAAGGTATCGTCCGACTCACCGGGCAGGTCGATGCCGGTTTTGTCGGCAAAGCCGAAGCCCTTGTAGTAGTCGCGGAATTTCTGCATGCCGACGAGCTGTCCGATCTGGATAAACGCCGGGTTGCAGGAGTTGCAGATCGCCAGCGTAAAGTCCTCCACACCGTGACCTGCCAGCGTGTGACAGTGGATCTCCTTGTCCTTGATCACGATGGAGCCGTTGCAGATAAAGGTGCTGTCATCGTTGATCTTGCCCTCCTCCAACGCCATGGAAGCGGTACACATCTTAAAAACGGAACCGGGCATGTAGGTGTCGGCTACCGCCTTGTTACGCCACATAGCCGACAGCGCCTCGCTCTCGGCACGCGCCTGGTCGCGCTCGGGCAGCGATTCGATCATCTTTTGGTCTGCCTCGGGCAGCGTGTAGGGCGCATTGAGATCGTAGCCGGGAGACGTGACCATCGCCTTGATGGCGCCCGTGTTGACGTCCATCGCGATGCAGACGCCCTTGTTGAGCACGTTGTAGGTCTGGATGCCCTCCAGCATGTATTTTTCACAGATCTCCTGAATGTTCTGGTCGATCGTCAGATAGATGTTGTCGCCGTCCTGGGAGTCGATGTTCTGCTCATAGGCGAACGGCATGTTGATGCCGCGCGCGTTTTGGGCGGTGACGATCCTGCCGGGCGTGCCGGAGAGGTATTTGTCATATTGAAACTCAACGCCCTCCAAGCCCTGTTCGTCTGCGCCGGCAAAGCCGATAACGCTCGAAGCCAGCGTGCTGTGCGGATAGTAGCGCTTGTAGTCGTCGAGCAGCGAGATAACGCCGCCGCAATCATATTCCTTGGCGAGCATGTTGACAAGCTCGATCACCTTGTCGCGCTGCTCCGCCTCGACCTTGCGCTTGACGACCGAGTAGTAGCTCTTCTGTTGGGTCTTTTCGTAAACATTGTCGTAGTCCACGCCCAAAATCTCCGAAAGCCCCTGCGCCGCTGCCGCTCGCTGCTCGTCGTCCTTAAAGTTGATCGGCGACATGACCACCTGCCACACCGAAGCGCTCTCGGCGAGCACGTTGCCGCTCTCGTCGTAAATGGTGCCGCGCTTGGCGGTCAGCGTGGTGTCGGCAAGCTGCTGGTCGACCGCACGCTCCTGCAGATCGCTGCCCTGCACCACCGTCAGCAGTCCCAGACGGAGCAGCGTGGCGCCGAAGCCGATGACCAAAATGACGATGATCAAGACAGCCGCGCGCTGCCGCATCCGTTGGTTGGGCCCCTTGGCGGTATGCTTGGCGGTTTTCGGAGGTGATTTTTTTGTGAATCTTTTGAAAAAATCCTTAGGAGACGGTTTCTTTTCCTGCAATTAGGTCCCTCCCGATATGTCTATACTGATACTATATTCATTAAATTCTAATTATAGCAGATTTATGCGTATTTTTCAATCGTTTTGCGCGAGAAAGTCTGCTATTTCTTTTGATTACTTTTGTCGCTTTTGCGGAGTCGGTCAAGCGTTTTCCGTTATGAAGAAAAAAGAGTCAAGACGACGTCTTAACTCTCCTTCTCCATACTATACTATATGTATTTCTCTGCTCTCCGCATTATGACCAAAGACTGGACAATGATTCAAAAAAGCGGGTAAAAATATTGGTGTCCTGCTGATTTGAAACCTCTGCCTTGTCGTCTGTTTCCAGCGCGACAAACTCTTTTTGCGCGTTGGACGCCTTGGTCATGCCCAGCACCTCGGTGGCGTACTTTTCGATCTCCGCCTTGGTGTGAGCGGTCTCTACCTTCATTTGATTCTGAATGTAGATGCTCTCGGTATCGGCGAGTGTTTTTTCCGCCGTAATGATCTGCTGGTTCAGCTCGGTTAGCTGCACCTGACCGACGATGATGACGCCGATAACAAAGGTGACGATGCTTGCTCCGACCGCGCCGGCTGCAATCTTGAACGGATTGTGTTTGCGGCGGCGGATCTTGTTCAGCTCCTCGGTGGGCAGCTGCACCACTTCACCCTTGCGGTTTTGTCTCTTTTTATGATGCCGCTGCTCCTCCTCCGCTCTGTGGCGCTTGGGAGCCGCAGCGGAATAACGCAGATCATCGTCAAACAGACTTAAATCATAGGCTGCATTAGGATTTGAATATGCCATACTATGCACCTTTCCAAACTATCTATACGAAAATTCTCATAAAACACACGGTCGCCTTATAATTCTATAAAGCAAAAAAGTTTCAAAAATTTAACAATTTGTTTCCCCATCAGCCGCCCGATTTGGCGGAAATCATCAGGAAATCAGGTATATTTCAAATATTTTGGGAGTTGGGGTCCCGCAAACACTATCACTTGTGGTTGCTGAATTATTTACAACTTTGTTATAATTTTACTACAAATTTCCGGTTTTGTCCAGTACTGAATAGAAATTTTTTAAATTTTTTCGCAAATTCTCAACTTTGCACTTCTTGCTCTGGGGTTATCAGCCAATTCTGTTTCATTTGCACAAACCGGTTTTTTGTTCACCAAACGCGCTTTCGGCTTGTTTCCGCACACGCAAACAGGAAAATCCTTGGGACAGGTGCAGCCCCGGCACCAGTCCGCCATTTGCTGCTTGACGATCCTGTCCTCCAGCGAATGGAAGGTGATGACCGCCAGCCTGCCGCCCTTTCCAAGCAGCTTGAACGCGTCCTGCAAGCCTCGGCTGAGCACGTTCAGCTCGTCGTTGACAGCGATGCGGATCGCCTGAAAGGTCTTGCGGGCAGGATGACCGTCGCGGCGTACCTTTTGCGGCACGCTCGCCTTGACGATCTCGGCAAGCTGCAGGGTAGTGGTGACGGGCTCCAGCTCACGCGCCGCGATGATGCCCTTGGCAATGGAGGAGGCATAGCGCTCCTCGCCGTATTCCGCAATGATCCGGCGCAGCTCCTCATAGGGCAGGGTATTGACCAGCTCCTCGGCGGTGACGCCGCTTTGGCTCATGCGCATATCGAGCTTGGCGTCCTCATGGAAGGAAAAGCCGCGCGAAGCCGTGTCGAGCTGGTGGGACGAAACGCCTATATCAAGCAGCACGCCGTCCACACGGCGCACACCGCGCAGCTCCAGCAAGTCCTTCATGTTGCCGAAGTTGCCCTTGATGACGATGGCATTCTCGTTTTTCTTGAATTTTTGGGTAAGCGTCGTAATGGCGTCGGGATCCTGGTCGATCGAGATCAGCTTTCCCGTCGTCAAATGCTTGAGTATCTCGGCGCTGTGACCGCCGCCGCCGGCGGTGCCGTCCACATAAATGCCGTTTTCTTTTATAGCAAGTCCTTCTATCGTCTCTCGAAGAAGGACGGGCGTGTGCGAAAATTCCATGTCGTCCTCCTATAGTCTGAGCAGCGTAAGCGCTTCTGCGATCGTGTCCTGCTGGGCGCTGATAAAGGCGTCAAAGCGCTGCGGACACCAGATCTCTATGCGATTGTTCATGCCGATCACCAGCGCGTTGCCGTCGATCCCGGCATACTCGCGCAGCGCCTGCGGCAGCATGACCCTGCCCGAGGCGTTCGGCGAAACCTCCACCGCCGTTGCGGTAAAGGCATATTGCAGCGCCATGGCTTTGTCGGCAGGCAGCTCCATGATCTTTGCCGAAAGCTTGCCGAACTCCTCGGTTGACATCGCCTGGATGCAGGCATTGCCGAAACCGCGCGCTATATAAAAGCTGCTTCCCAGCTCTTCACGAAATTTGGCGGGCAAGACGATCCTTCCCTTTGCGTCAACCGCATGATTCGACATACCGGAGAACATCTGCCCACCTCCTTTTTTCTTAAATGCTAAATATCGGTGCCATTCCGTTCATAAAACACACAAAATGACACGAAATGACACCTTTTGTTCCATTATATACGATAATCCCAAAAAAATCAAGGGGTAACAGGCAGTTTTTTTCGTGCATTACAAAAGCGCCCTGTACGAAACAGAGCGCTTTGATTATGTGATGGAATTATTCACCTTTTTTGGTGGTCTTTTTGGGAGCGGCTTTTTTTGGCAGGCGCTTTCTTGGCAGGAGCCTTTTTTGCAGGCGCCTTCTTTTTGGGAGCAGCCTTCTTGGCAGGTGCTTCTTCCTTCGGCTCCTCTGCTTTCACAGCAGGTGCTTCTGCCTTCGGCTCTTCTGCCTTTACAGCAGGGGCTTCTGCCTTCGGCTCTTCCGCCTTCGCAGCAGGTGCTTCTGCCTTAGGCTCTTCCACCTTCGCAGCAGGGGCTTCTGCCTTCGGCTTTTCTGCTTTGGCAGCCGCGGCTTTTGCCTTCGGCTTTTCTGCTTTGGCAGCAGGTGCTTTTGCCTTCGGCTCTTCTGCTTTTGCAGCGGGTGCTTCTGCCTTCGGCTCCTCCGCTTTTGCAGCCGGGGCTTCTTCCTTCGGCTTTTCCGCTTTGGCAGCAGGTGCTTTTGCCTTCGGCTCTTCTGCTTTGGCAGCAGGTGCTTTTGCCTTCGGCTCTTCCGCTTTTGCAGCGGGTGCTTCTTCTGCAACGGGGGCTTCTTCCGCAGCCGGAGCTTCTTCTGCAACAGGAGCTTCCTCAGCTTCGGCTTCCTCAGCGGTTGCCTCTACGGCTTCGGCTTCGGCCTCTTCTTCCTCTTCCTGAAAAAGCTTTTTCGGAACAGGCAGCTCCTCCTTGAGCTTGTAGTAGGTCACGCCGAGCGGAGGCAGGGTGATGGAAATGCAGTAATCAAGATCATGCTCTTTCTCGTTGATCGCCTGGATGTCGCCCTCGTTCTTGATGTCGGTGCCGCCGAATTCAGCCGCTTCGGAGTTGAATACCTCTTCATAAATACCGTAAACGGGAACCGCCACGCGGTAGTTTTCACGGGTAACGGGCTGGAAGTTGCAGACGACCAAGATCTCGCTGCTGTCGAGCGCGATCCTGCGGAACGCGATAACGCTGTTCTGATAGTCGTCGAGCGCGACCCAACGGAAGCCGTTCCAGTCGTAGTCGTTCTCATGCATAGCAGGCGTGTCGAGATAGAACTTGTTCGCGGTGGCGAAGAAGTGCTGGAGCTGCTGATGCTTTTCATACTCGAGGAGGTTCCACTCGAGCTGGGTGTTGGCGTTCCACTCGTCGAACTGACCGATTTCAGAGCCCATGAACATGAGCTTCTTGCCCGGGTGCGCGAGCATGTAAGAAACAAAGCCGCGAACGCCCTGGAACTTCTGGTCATAGCCGCCGGGCATTTTATTGATAAGCGAACCCTTGCCGTACACGACCTCGTCGTGCGAAATGGGCAGCATGAAGTTCTCGGAGAACGCATAAACCATGCTGAAGGTAAGGGTGTCATGGTGATAGTTTCTCCACAGGGGATCGAGCGAGATGTAGGACAGCATGTCGTTCATCCAGCCCATGTTCCACTTGTAGTCAAAGCCGAGACCCAAGCCCTCGATGGGATAACGGGTGACGTTCGGCCAAGCGGTGCTCTCCTCGGCGATCATCATAACCTCGGGATAGAACATGTGAACAACGTTATTGAGCTTCTGGAGGAAGTCGACCGCCACAAGATTCTCTCTGCCGCCGTAGGCATTGGCGATCCACTCGCCGTCCTTGCGGTTGTAGTCGAGGTAGAGCATGGAAGCGACCGCGTCCACACGGATACCGTCGATGTGATACATATCGAGCCAAAACATAGCGGAGGAGATCAGGAAGCTGGTGACCTCATATCTGCCGTAGTTGAAGATATAGGTGCCCCACTCCTTGTGCTCGCCGATCCTCCAGTCCTCATACTCATAGCAGCCGGTGCCGTCAAAGCGGCCCAGACCGTGCGCGTCCTTGGGGAAGTGAGCCGGTACCCAGTCGAGGATAATGCCGATGCCCTCCTGGTGAGCGCGGTCAACAAAATACATCAGATCCTTCGGCTCGCCGTAACGGGAGGTAGCGGCATAGTAGCCTGTTACCTGGTAGCCCCAGCTGCCGTCGAAGGGGAATTCGGTGAGGGGCATAAACTCGATGTGGGTGTAGCCCATCTTTTTTACATAGGGGATCAGCTCGTCCGCCAGTGCGCGGTAGTTGTAGAAGTTGCCGTCCTCATATTTTTTCCAGGAGCCGGCATTGACCTCGTAGACGTTGATCGCCTGGCTCTTGTGAGGATTATCCTTTTTCCACTGCACCCATTCGCCGTCGTTCCACTGGTAGTCATAGATATGATAGGTGCGCGAAGCGTTGTCGGGACGGGTCTGGCAATGGAACGCATAGGGATCGGTCTTTAAGATGCGCTCATTCCACGGCGTCTCTACGCAATACTTGTAGCACGCATATTCCCAAACGCCCTCAATGAACAGTTCCCAGACGCCGGAGTCGGAGATCCTGTACATATAGTGCGCATCGGGATTCCAGTCGTTGAAGTCACCGACGACGGAAACAGATTTTGCGTTCGGCGCCCATACTCTGAAAACGACGCCCTGGCGGCCGTCCCAATTTTCAAAGTGAGAGCCGAGGAAATGATAAGCTCTTGCCGCCTCGCCCTGTAAGAATTGCTCGAGCGGAGGTCTGTTGTCATTAATAGAGAATGCCATAATATACCTCATTTCTTAAGATAGAATTGATAATCTGTAAATGCAATGGATATAGATTTACAACTATTTATTATATTATACCTAAATTTATCCAAAAATACAAGGGTTAAATAAAATTTTTATGTAAATATTTTTGAGCAAATTTGTACAGATGTCGCATTTTTCCGTTATAATGTACAAATCCAAAGGTCGATTTTTGTATATCCGCCATCCATCAAAAAATCATAATGCTTTTATCGCAAAAAATCTATTTGACCGCCGGCTCCGCAGGCGAATAAGAGCGGATAAGCTTGGTGTGATAATCGGTGCCGCAGGGCTTGACAGCCTGATACGCCAGCGCGGCAGTATCCGTTGCAAGAATGTCGCGGCGCAGAAATTCGGCTGTCAGGCTGTCCGTTCTCATCGCCTTGGCAACCGAGGTGACGACCGGCAGGCGGCAGGTCTTTAGCAGCGCGGCACCTGCCTGTGAAAAGCCGAGCACGCGCACATGATCCGCTCTCTGCGCCTGCAGGCTCTCGGTGATGTCGAGCAGCGCGCAGCAGAGGATACGCCGCAGCCGCGCATGGGTGTAGCGCTTGGTTTTGACGGCGGCTATAATCTCTTCAACAGAGCGACTTGTCTTGACGGCGGCCGCCAAGCGGTTCTCCAAGCCCTCGCCTACCTCCGGCAAGGCGCGAAGCTGTGCAGCCGTCATGGTGCGCAAACGGTAGAGCACCGCCCTTTCGAGAAGCGGCGGAAAGGTGATCTCCGACGGCGGCTCGGGCATGAAGGCGGAGACGTCCTCTCCCCTGCGCAGGCGTTCGCGGATCGCCGAAGCAGAGAGGAAGCTGCCGCAGCTCTCACGGCTGTGGTGCGCTGCGCCGACGCGGCGGATCGGCAGCGGCTTAACGGAACTGCCTCTCAGTGCGCGGAGGTACTCAACCGCCAAAACCGTATTCGGCTGCGTGAGCATATCCGCCGCCGCGTCGCCGCAGACCTCTCTGACCGCCTGCTCCGCTGCCTGCGGATAGTAGGCGCCGCTCTTCATCAAAAATGCGATCTTACGGTTGACCGCTTCGTTTTGGAACGCGTCCGCCGCTGCTTGCAGGGCTGTCAGATCGTCGTCCTCGCACCCGAACGCAAGGCAGCCGGTGCTCTCAAACGCCTTGGCGATGTGCACGCCTGCCTGCGCAAAACGCTGGGCACAAGACACGGCATGCACCGCCGGCAGCTCCGCGACGATATCCGCGCCATGGCGCAGCGCCGCGGCTGCCCGTTCAAATTTGGAGCAGACGGCGACCTCGCCGCGCTGGCAAAAGCTGCCCGACATGACCGCCAGCACCGGCTCGTTCGTCAGGCGCTTGGCAGTTTCTATTATATATTGGTGTCCGTTGTGAAAAGGATTGAACTCGCAAATGATGGCTACCATGGCTTCTCCGTCAATGATTTTATGAAAAATGAAAAAAATACTTGAAAACTAACTATTAATGTAGTATTATATTAAAGTATATTGTTATGATTATACATGAATTTTTTCCAATAATCAAGTGGAGGGATCATTCCAGATGAAAGTTTTAGTTATCAACGCAGGCAGCTCGTCGCTCAAATATCAGCTGATCGACATGGCCGACGAGAGCGTACTCGCAAAGGGCAACTGTGAAAGGATCGGCACCGACGGTGCTTTTATCGGCTTTAAGGCTCCCGACGGCGGCAAGATCGAGCGCCAGGCTGAGATGAAGAACCACACCCAGGCGTTTGAGGCGGTCAAGAATGCGCTTCTCGACCCCGAATACGGCGCCATCAAGAGCCTTGACGAGGTTTCCGCTATCGGTCACCGTGTCGTACAGGGCGGCGCTTACTTTGACCATTCCGTGCTGATCGACGCAAATGTTCTTGATAAAATCAAGGAACTGTCTCCGTTGGCTCCCCTGCACAATCCCGCTCACATCCAGGGTATTGACGCCTGCACCGAGGTATTCGGCGCCGAGATCCCGCAGGTCGCCGTGTTCGACACCGCGTTCCATCAGACCATGCCTCCCAAGGCGTATATGTTTGCGGTCCCCTATGAATACTATGAGAAGTACGGCGTGAGAAAATACGGCTTCCACGGCACCTCTCACCGCTATGTCAGCGCCAAGATGGCGGAGCTGATGGGCAAGCCCATCGAGGAGCTGAAGATCATCACCTGCCACATCGGCAACGGCTCCTCCATCACCGCTGTTATGAACGGCAAGGTCGTGGACACCACCATGGGTCTGACCCCGCTGGGCGGCTTTATGATGGGCACGCGCTCCGGCTCTCTTGACCCGTCCGTCGTCACCTTTATCGGTGAAAAGGAAGGCTTGAGCATGGGCGAAATGTCCGACTTGCTCAACAAAAAGTCCGGTCTGCTCGGTGTTTCGGGCGTTTCCTCCGACGACAGAGACGTGACCGCCGCCGAGAACGAGGGCAATGCCAGAGCCAAGCTCGCGCACGAGATGCTCTACTATCAGATCGCGCAGTATGTCGGCAGCTATTATGTCGCCATGGGCGGCTGCGACGCGATCGTTTTCACCGCCGGTCTGGGCGAAAACCAGCCTGTTCTGCGCGAAAAGGTCTGCGACTACCTCGCCTGCCTCGGCGTTGACCTCGACAAGGACGTCAACAACGCCACCATCCACGGCAAGCAGGGCATGCTCACCAAGCCCGATTCCAAGATCCGCGTAGAGCTGATCGCTACCGACGAGGAAATGGTCATAGCAAGAGACACAAGAGACATTGTGGCGAATTTGTAATTCATAATTATCGCTCAATTTGATCAAAGATATAAAACAGGGACGCGGTTTTTCTCACGTCCCTGCTTTTTATTTTCCTATCAACTAATTCCGCATTACGCATTCAGCATTACGAATTAACGAGGTTTCTGTCCTTCACGACGGTGTCGTCGGTGTCGCGGAACAGGAGCGAAATGCACCAGATCGCCGCCAGCGCGACAACGATATAGATGATACGGCTGATGACGCCGTTTTGACCGCCGCCGATAAAGGCGACCAAATCGAATTGGAAAATGCCGATGCTGCCCCAGTTCAGACCGCCGATAATCAAAAGCGTCAACGCTATTTTATCTAACATTCCTAAGCCTCCTTACAGAATGATGATAGTAGTGTTGACGGATTTTTTTGAATTATGCAATTTTTATTCTAAAACGAACAGCAAGCCGATGATCAAAATGCCCATGCCGATCACGGCGCCGCCGAAAATGCGGCTGATTTTGATCGCCTTTTTGAGCTTGTGCTTTTTGATCATGCCCTCGGTCGGGAAAGGCAGCAGGATCAGCATGGCGCCCAAAACAAAGCAGGACAGCGTGGCGACGGTGACGCCGACGGGCGGATTGAATGCCGCGAAAAACAGTCCGACCGGAATACCGAACACGCAAACGGTGTTGATGATCAGGAAAATTTTGGAATGGCGCTCGTTTCTGCGGTAAAAGCGCACCGTGTTTTGCTCACATTCCTCGCAGCAATACTGTTCAAAATTAGATATTTCTTTGGCGCAATAGTCACATTTTTTCATTATATCCCTCTTTCCTTTTATATTATAGCATGAACAGAAATAGATTTCAACCACTTTGTTGTCAACCGATTTGCACAAATCAGTTGACAATCATGCGCACAGGTGGTATAATGTCAACCGAGATAAGATGAAAGGTTGACATTATGCAAAACTCCAAAATCAATATCAGACAAACCACCGTTTCAATGTGCGAGGTCGCCGTTTGCGCGGCGCTGCTGTGCGTGCTCTCGCCGCTGTCCATCCCCACGCCGTTCGGCGTCGGCTTCACCCTGCAGGTGCTCATCGTCCTGCTGACCGCGCTGATCCTCAAACCGCTCCACGCGCTGGCGGCGCAGGTCATCTACACGCTCCTGGGCATTGTCGGACTGCCGGTTTTTTCCAACTATCAAAGCGGCTTCGGCGTGATCGCAGGTCCCACCGGCGGCTTTATCATCGGCTTTATTTTTGCAAGCTTTTTTGTGAGTCTCGCCAAGGGCAAGGAGAACGGCAAGTGGACGCCGGTGCGCTATTTGGCGGCATCGGTCGTCATCGGCATTCCGTGCATCTATCTGCCGGGTATTCTCGGCTTTATGTTTGCCACGGGCAGAGATTTCGGCACAGCGTTCATGCTGGTCGCCGCGACGTTTATTCCGGTCGATCTCATCAAATGTGTGGTCGCCTCGCTGTTTGCACTGGGCGTCAACAAAGCGCTGGCGCCGGTGAGAAAAAGTTGATTTCACCTATATCCAATTCTTTATGCACGGGAGTACACTGATTGTCGGTGTGCTCCTGTGTATTTTTTTAATAAAACAGAAAAAAGCTATTGACAACGTGTGTACTATGGTGTACTATTATAGTGTACTATACACAGCAAGGAGGCTCCCCAATGCAGAAAACCGCGTCCGTTTTTTCGGTCATATCCTTTGTCACGGGCTTGATACTGCCGGTTCTGTTCCTGATTTTTTTCTTATCCGGCATGTTCAATACAGAGGACTATGTTTCCCTCATCGCTCTTACCGTATTGGCAAGCTGCCTGTGGACGGTGCCGGGCTTGGTGCTGGGTGTGCTCGCGCAAAAGCACCGCACGAAGGTTAAAAAACTGAGCATATGGGGATTCGTGCTGAATGCTGTTTCTTTGGCGCCGTTGGCGTTTTTATTGACGGAGATCATAACGGAGAAGCTAAACGCATTATTTTACTGAAAGGGGTGACGGCATGTTTCAAATCAATACCGCTTCGGGCGTTCCGATTTATGAACAGCTGATCCATAATGTGACGCGGCTGACGGACTCGGGCGTGCTCAAGCCGCACGACCGCCTGCCCTCGGTGCGCTCGCTCGCCGTAGAGCTGGGCATCAATCCCAACACGGTCGCCAAGGCATACCGCGAGCTGGAAACGCGCGGTTTTATCTATTCGGTGTACGGCAAGGGCAGCTTTGTCGCAGAACGTGCCGGAGAGAACGTGACGGTGCAGCAGATGGCGGTGTTACAGAGCTTTCGCAGCGCCGTGCAGCAGGCATACAAGGAGCGCCTGAGCGCCGCGCAGCTCAAGCAGATCATCGACAGCATTTATGAAGGAGGCAGGCAGCATGATTGAAATCAGCGGACTGACAAAGAAATTTGACAAAATAACCGCGCTCGACGCGCTCGATCTGACCGTGCAAAACGGCTCGGTGACGGGCTTGATCGGCAGCAACGGCGGCGGCAAATCGACGCTTTTGCGCATTTTGGCAGGCGTGTTCCGGCACGACAGCGGCAGTGTGCTGATCGACGGCGAACGTCCCTTTGACAATCCCAAAATCAAGGGCGACTGCTATTTTGTGAGCGATTATCCGTTCTTTTACAGCGACAGCACCCTCAGCAATACCGCGGCGCTCTACCGCCGGCTCTATCCGCATTGGAGCGAGGAGGAGTTTGAGCGCTGCTGCGCGATGTTCCCGATCGACCGCAAGCAAAAGATCCTGAACATGTCAAAGGGCATGCAGCGTCAGGCGGCGCTGATCATCGCGCTGAGCACCTGCCCGAAATATCTGTTCCTCGACGAGATCTTTGACGGCTTGGACGCGGTGGTGCGTCTGGTGCTCAAGCGCCTGCTCGCAGAGCGTGTGGACGCGCAGCAGATGACCGTGGTGATCGCCTCGCACAACCTGCGTGAGCTGGAGGATCTGTGCGACAACATCTGTCTGCTGCACCGGGGCAAGGTGGTGGTGGAGCGCGACATCGACTCGCTGCGCGAGAACTACCGCAAGGTGCAGATCGGCTTTTCACAGCCGCAGGAGGACGCGATATTTGAACATGTGCCTGTTGTCAGCGTATGGCACAGCGGAAACGTGTTCAACCTCACGCTAAAGGGCAAGGAGGAGGACTTTATGCCGCAGCTGGAAGCCTTGCAGCCTGCGTTCATCTCCGCCATGCCGCTGACGCTGGAGGAAGTATTTATCAGTGAAATGGAGGCAGCCGGTTATGACGCGAACCACATCTGTTAAGCAAGACCTGCGCCAAGGCGCAACCATCTTTTTCTATCAGCTCAAAAAAAGCCGCACGCCGCTGATCCTGTTTGCGGTGCTGGCAGTGTTTTTCGGCACGACAGTATTCGCGCTGACGGCAATGAACGCACGCTCTGTCAACCGCTTTTATCAGGTGGACAGGATCAACGCGATCCAGAGCTTTTCGACCTACGCGACGCTGGCGGTGTTCTTCCTCACCTGCGTTTTTACGATCATCTACACACTGCGCGTGTTTTCCTACCTGCACAGCAAACGCAAGGCGGACTGGATCAATCCGCTGCCCGTCAAATCGGGCGTGCTGTTTGTCGCCAAGGCGCTGGCGGCGTTTGCGGCGGCGGTGGTGCCTGCGCTGGTGTTTATCGGCGTCATCTGTATCATCACCGCCTGCTCGGGTGAGGCGGTGAACAGCGAAATATTGCGGCTGTTTCTCGGCATTCCGCTCGGCTCGATCGCCTGTATCGCGTTCTACGGACTGCTGGCGGTCTGCTGCGGCAGCTCCGTCAACACGGTGCTCAGCTTTTTGGCGATCAGCTTTTGCTATCCCTTTTCGGCTGCGTTTGTCAAGGGCATGATAAAGGCGTTCTTCTACGCGGCGCCGTTTGAGCAGACAAGCCATAGCTTCATTATGGACGCACTCAATCCCATGGCGGCATATGACGGCGTGAACGCGGTCTACTGGCTCCTGTCGCGGTGGAGGTGCTGGTGACCTTTATCGCCGGCATGATGACCGGCGTGATCTTCAGCTCCACCGGCGTGCTCGACGGCTCGCTCGGCAGCTTCACGTTCGGCTTTATACTCGGCGGCGGCACGGCGTTCATTATCGCCCACGTCATTTTGTTCCACGGCTTTGCGCGTATCCTGCGCAGCCTGATCGCCTATGGCGCGGTCTCGGCAGCGGCGATCGGCTTTGCCGCTGTGTGCATCTTTGCTTCGCCTGCCTACAACAGCTATCTTCCGGCGCGTGAGGACGTCAAAAGCGCCGGCTACGTGGGGTATAACGCCGTCCTTTTGGACGGCATATCGCAGACGGCACGTGGCGCAGCCGCGGACTTTGACCGACCCGACGACATCGACTTGATTTGGGATCAGCACAAAAGGCTTGTCGGCTATTTTGACAAAGCAAGCACCCGCGCACAGTTCCGGCACATCATCACCGGCTCGCTGCGTCATGTGGCGACCGTGCTGACCGGCGCATATCCGAACAGCAGCGAGTTGTTTGCCTATACCCTGAACGACGGCTCCGTGGTGACGCGTGCTTTTGATAACATGTGGATAATGGACAGCATCATGTATTACGACGACGCCGGCGAGAGCAGCTACGACATTTATACGGATTATTTTGCCGCCAACTACATGAGCCCCATCACGAACAGCGCCGGCTATCTCAAAAAATACAGCGGCATCCTGCAAATCGGGATCGAGGACGTGGAGTCCACCTACATCAACATTGACGGCATCCCTTATAGCGTAAAAAATGTGCCGTCCAACGGCGAACAGCCCCAAAAGCTGCTGCAGGCGATTCAGGCGGACGCTAAGGAGCACGGCATTTCCAATGATTTTGACGGAGACGGCTATCAGATGATCGTCTACACCAAGCAGACCGTTCCGCACAGCAGCATCACGGCGTTTGCGCTGATGATGCCCTCCGAATCGGCAATTGCCCTGAACGGCGTTCAAGGCATCGACATCATCGTTCCCAAGGAATACACGCAGACGCGCAAGGTGCTGGAGGAGATCGGCGTGACAAAAAACGGCAAGGCGAATACGGAAACGTATTACTATGACCTATATAATTACTATGGAGGAGCAACGGAATATGACGGCAGCTATCTTCCTTAAACGCTCTCTATCCTCCGGCAACGGACGGTGCTTTGGCGAAAGATGTCGAAGGAAATAAAGCAGAAACCGCTTGAATCTGCTGTGCAAATCGTGTATAATGAAGCCAACAAAACGGTAAGGAGTCAAAAAGATGATTGATTTTCAAAACGGCAGTGTATTTAAGCTGAAGCAAACCGACACGCAGAGCGTGATGCCGCTGGTCGAGCCGCTGCTCATTGACGGCGAACAGGTGATCTCCGCCTACAAAAGCGTACGCGACTGCGTGATATTTACCGACAAACGCGTGATCGCCGTGAATGTGCAGGGTATGACCGGCAAAAAGCGTGACTACAGCTCTCTCCCCTATGCCAAGCTGTCCGCTTATTCGGTGGAGACCGCCGGTGTGGGCGATATCGACAGTGAGCTGGAGCTGTGGTACAGCGGCTTGGGCAAGGTGCGCTTTGAGTTTGCAGGCAAGAGCAATATCCTGCAAATCGGACAGATGATCGCGCGCTATCAGATGTAAGCTGCCAAAAGCGGCAGCAAGGAGACATTAACATGAAAAAGTTTTTAGTGCCTTTATTACTCGCATTGACCACCCTCTTGCTGTGCGCCGGTTGTGCCAACCAAAGATTTGATTACGCAAATTGGAAAAGCTATGTTTTTCCAAACGAACATTCCTTTTCTTATTCCCAAGACTGGGAAGCCGCATCGACGGAAAACGGCTTGCTCTATTTTTATACAACCAATGAAAACGGAGCAAAAACGGTCATGGCTTTTCAAAGTCACGTTAACCCGTTAGATGATGAATATGATAAGCAAACGATTGAAAAAAATGCTTACAGCAGTTCTTTTCAAGGAGTTCGTACCATACACAACGAAATCGGTCCGGGGGTCGGTATAGTGTACGGTATAGATTTAGTTTCCGCAAATCATGAGAGGAGATTGCTAAAGTATATTTGGTTTGAACCAGAACCTGGTTCTTATCAAGAATTTGCGGGTGGTTACATATATAAAATCTACTTTTCCGAAGAAGTATCTGATGATGTTTTTCAGCAGATTTACGGCTCGTGTGAGTAAGGCGGGCTTTTCGCCGTATAAAAAAACTTGAAA
>ONGI01000044.1 GCA_900317315.1 uncultured Eubacteriales bacterium | reverse complement strand
CCGTCGGTCATGCGCACCCATGCGAGGTGGTCGTCCTCGTTCAGCTCCAGTGCGATCAAGCCGCCCTTGCGCGCGGTATTGTAGGCGTTCAGCTCAATGCGTTTGATAATACCCTTTCGCGTCACCATAACAAGGTACTTGCCCTCTTCAAATTCCGGCACGCGGATCATCGACGTGACCTTTTCATCCGGAGAGATTGGGAGCAGGTTGGCGATATTGATGCCCTTTGCCTGACGTGTGCCCTCGGGCACCTCGTAGCATTTCAGGCGGTAGACCCTGCCCTTGTCGGTGAAGAACAGCACATAATCGTGAGAGTTGATGATGAACATCTCGGTGGCGACGTCCTCCTCGCGGCGCGACATGCCCGAAACGCCTCTGCCGCCTCTGCGCTGGAGCTTGTAGGTATCCACCGCAAGGCGCTTGACATAACCGAACTGCGTCAGCGTGAGCACGCACTCCTCCTGCGGGATCAAGTCCTCAATGTCCACCTCGCCGCTGATGGCGCAGATCTCTGTGCGTCTCGGGTCGGCGTATTTATTGCGAATCGCAAGGAGCTCCTCCTTGACGATTTCCAGCTTTTTGGTGTCGCTGGCGAGTATCTCGTTATATTCCTTGATTTTTGCCTGCAAAGCGGCGATCTCTTCTTCTATTTTGGCGCGTTCCATATTGGTGAGCTGTCCCAAACGCATCTGCACGATCGCGTTTGCCTGCATCGCGTTTGCCTGCACCTCGTCCAAGCCAAAGCGCTCCATCAGCGCGGCTCTGGCGGTCGGCAGATCCTTGCTGCGCCGGATGATGGCGATGACCTCGTCGATAAAGTCTATCGCGATCTTCAAGCCCTCCAAAATATGGGCGCGGTCCATGGCTTTTTTGAGATTGAACTGCGTTCTGCGGTGAATGACCTCTTCCTGAAAGTCGATGTAGCAGCGCAGCATATCCTTTAGGGTGAGGATCTTCGGCTGACCGTCCACGATAGCGAGCATGATCGCGCCGAAGGTCACCTGCAATTGGGTATAGGAAAACAGCTGATTGAGCACGATCTGCGGTGAAGCGTCGCGCTTGATGTCGATCTCGATATGCATGCCGGCGCGGTCGGAGTGATCCTCAATGTTGGAGATACCCTCCAGACGCTTGTCCTTGACCAGATTGGCGATATTTTCGATCAGCCGCGCCTTGTTGACCTTGTAGGGCAGCTCGGTCACGATGATCTTGTATCTGCCGTTCTTCGCCTCCACAATCTCTGTTTTGGAGCGGACGGTGATCTTGCCGCGTCCGGTGGCGTAGGCAGCGCGGATGCCGCTTCTGCCCATGATGATGCCGCCGGTCGGAAAATCGGGACCGGGCAGACATTCCATCAGCTCGGCAAGCTCCGCGTCGGGATTGTCGATCAGGGCGCAGACCGCGTCGATGGTCTCGCCGAGGTTGTGCGGCGGAATCTCGGTCGCCATACCGACAGCGATACCGCTCGAGCCGTTGACCAGCAGATTCGGAAAACGGCTGGGCAGCACCACCGGCTCCTTGAGACGGTCGTCGTAGTTCGGCACAAAGTCAACCGTATCCTTGTCGATGTCGGTGAGCATATCCATAGAGATCTTGCTCATACGCGCTTCCGTGTAACGGTAGGCAGCCGGCGGGTCGCCGTCTACGGAACCGAAGTTGCCGTGACCGTCCACCAACATATAGCGCATGGAAAAGTCCTGCGCCAGACGCACCATCGCGTCATATACCGAGGCGTCGCCGTGCGGATGGTAGGCGCCCAGCACGGAGCCGACGGTGTCGGCGCACTTGTGGTAGGGCTTGTTCGGCTCCAGACCTCTCTCATACATGGTGTACAAAATACGCCTGTGCACCGGCTTTAGTCCGTCGCGCACGTCGGGAAGCGCACGCGCCACAATGACGCTCATGGAATAATCCAAAAAGCTCTTGCGCATTTCGTTTTGCAAATCGACGTCGATTATTCGCTTTTCTTTCATCTGCTCGTCCATTCTTATACCTCAATTGTTCACTGCTTATCTTTTGCTTATCTCTTCTTGATGTTGCCGGTCAGCTGCTCATACAGCGCGGGCATCCTCTTTTTTATGCTGCAGGGACGAAAGGTCTTGCTGTCCACCACACCGTGTTCGGTGGTGCCGTAGCCAAGCTCCTCCTCGGTGCCGTCGTCCCGTATTTTCTTGACGGAATAGGCAAACTCGATCCGCGCCGCGGTCACAAGGATGCACCAGGTGCGCACGATCAGCTTGTCCTCATAGGTCGCCGGCTTGTCAAAGTGGCAGGTCAGGTTGCGCAGGGGCAGCATGATGCCTGCCGCCTCCATGCCCGAATAGGTGAAGCCGAACATTTTGACAAAATCGGTCCTGCCCACCTCATACCAAACCGGATAGTTGGAATGGTGCGCTATGCCCATGCGGTCTGTCTCGGCATATCTGACGGTGATATAGGTCTTTGAATGCATGGTCACACCCCTTTATACGTCCAAATTCTGCACATAGCGTGCGTTTTGTTCAATAAATTCACGGCGCGGCTCCACCTTGTCGCCCATCAAAATGGTAAAGGTCTCGTCCGCTGCCTCGGCGTCGCTCAGCTCCACGCGCAGCATCAGGCGCGAATCGGGATTCATGGTCGTTTCCCAGAGCTGATCGGAGTCCATCTCACCGAGACCCTTGTAGCGCTGTATCTCGGTTTTGCCCTCGATACCTGCCAATATCTGGTCGCGCTCCAGATCGGAATAGGCGTATTTGTGCTCCTTGCCCTTGGTGATGCGGTAGAGCGGCGGCTGGGCGATATAGACGTGACCCGTCTCGACCAGCGGCCGCATATAGCGGAAGAAGAAGGTCAAGAGCAGGGTGCGGATATGAGAACCGTCCACATCGGCATCCGCCATGATGATGACCTTGTCGTAGCGGAGCTTTTCCAGGTCGAACTCGTCGCCGATGCCGGTGCCCAGCGCGGTGATGACCGGCATGAGCTTGTCGTTGCCGTACACCTTGTCGATGCGCGCCTTTTCGACGTTGAGCATCTTGCCCCAGAGCGGCAAGATCGCCTGAATACGGCGGTCGCGTCCGCCCTTTGCGGAGCCGCCTGCCGAGTCACCCTCGACGATAAAGATCTCTGTTTCGCTGCTGTCGCGCGACTGGCAGTCGGCGAGCTTGCCGGGCAGCTGCGCGGATTCGAGCGCAGACTTGCGGCGGATGCTTTCTCTTGCCTTTCGCGCGGCTTCTCGTGCGCGCGAGGCGGCAAGCGCCTTGTCAAAAATCGCCCTTGCGACGCCCGGGTTCTCCTCGAGATAGATCATCAGCTTTTCGCGCAGGAGCTTATCCACCATGGTGCGCACCTCGGTGTTGCCGAGCTTTGCCTTGGTCTGTCCCTCAAACTGCGCCTCCTTCAGCTTGACGCTGATGATGGCGGTCAAGCCCTCGCGCACGTCCTCGCCGCTGAGGTTTTTGTCGCTGTCCTTGAGCTTGCCGAACTTGCGCGCGTAATCGTTCATCACATAGGTGAGCGCGCGCTTGAAGCCCTCCTCGTGGGTACCGCCGTCGGTAGTGTGGATGTTATTGGCAAAGGTGAGGAGTATTTCGTTGTAGCTGTCGTTGTACTGCATCGCGATCTCGACCGCGATGGTGTCCTCCTCATTTTTGGCGGCAAAATAGATGACCTCGGGATGGATGACCTCGAGCGAACGCTTTTTGTGAATGTATTCCACAAAGCTTCTGATACCGCCCTCATATTGATAATTGTTTTTCAGTATTTCTTCGGGATCGCGCTCGTCGCGCAGCTCGATATGCACGCCGGCGTTGAGGAACGCCTGTTCGCGCAGACGGCGCTGCAGCACCGAATAGTCGTAGACCGTCGTCTCCTGAAAAATCAGCGGGTCCGCCTTGAAGCGCACCTCGGTGCCCTTGACGTCGGACTTGCCGATGATCTCGAGCTCGTTCATGATCTTGCCGCGTTCATAGCGCTGGAAGTAGACGTTCTCGCCGTCGCAAACCTTGACCTCCAGCCACTCGGACAGCGCGTTGACGACCGACGCGCCCACGCCGTGCAGACCGCCGGAAACCTTGTAGCCGCCGCCGCCGAACTTGCCGCCGGCGTGCAGGACGGTAAAGACGACCGTGACCGCCGGCAGACCGGTCTTGCTGTTGATGCCGACAGGGATGCCTCTGCCGTCGTCGGACACGCGGATGATGTCGCCCTGTTCTATCACAACGTCAATTTTGGAGCAGTAGCCTGCCAGCGCCTCGTCGATGGAGTTATCGACGATCTCATACACCAGATGGTGCAGACCGCGCGGTCCGGTCGAACCGATGTACATGCCCGGGCGCTTGCGCACCGCTTCGAGTCCTTCGAGCACCTGTATCTCGTCGGCGCCGTATTCCTGTTCGACCTTGGTGATCTCTATTCCGTTTTCTGTTTCTTCAATTGCTTCGCTTCTTTCAAGCTGATCCATATTCTCCAAAACTAACTACCTCCGTTATTCGCTTATTTCCGCAGCTCCAAATAGAGCGGCAGCAGCACGACAGCCGCCGCTGCGGGGATGATATTGATGATAAACAGCGCCAACAGGCTGAGACCCTGCACAAAGCCGAGCAGAATCACATTCAGCAGCGCGTATAGGATGAGCATTTCGAGCAGCAGCCACCACACGCCGGCCTTTTTGACCTGTATGGTCTTGCGGCAGTGATAGCAGGCTGTCTGCTTTTTGAATTTGATTGCGTTCAGGTCACCGTAGCGGTAGACGGTTTTGCAGTGCGGACAGACCGACTGTGCCGGAAATATCTTCATGCTTATGACCTTCTGTCAACGGAGTAGTGCCTCGGCTCCGCCTTTTTGTCGCTGACGGGCGTTTCCGCCGACTCCGTGACGGGTTCGTCGTTTTGTACCGCCTGCGAATTGGAAACGATCTCCTTGCCCTCCGCCTGCTCCTTGGAGGAGCTGCGCGAGGATTTGATCTGATTGAACAGATCGGAATTGAGCTTGAAGTGCTGACCGTTTTCGGGCGAGGACGGGTCGTCGTCAAAATCCAGTCCGCTCAGATTGTCGGAATATTCCATGCCCGCCTTGCGCGCTTCCATGGACGTCTGATATTTTTTCAGCGGTTCCAGACACACAAATTTGGGCGACAGCGCCAAAAACACCAGCAGCGGCACCGCTACCAGCAAAATTCCGAGCGGATTGCTGAGCAGTTGGAAGAAAAACCATATGCCCATGATCGCCAGTGCGATACCGGCGGCGATGATAAAAATGGGGATGATCAGCTTGGAAATGACAACGCGGCTTTCCTTTCCGCAGTGCGGACAAACATACTCCGCTTTTCTTCTGCTTGCATAGGCGGAAACATAGCCCATGCTCTTTCCGCAGTAGGGACACCTTTGCTTTTGACGATTCATATTAACCTCCCGCCGATTGTCCGGCTGTGCGCCGAACGGCGCTGAATTAGATATAGAATTTATTTTGCTTCACTCGGTACGCCCGCGGTCGCCAAACGGCGGCTGAGGGTTTTGGTGGACAGCTGTGAGATATAGACGGTCGTTTTGCCGCCGCTGCAGCAGACCACAAAGGAGCGCGGCAGCTCGTAAGAAACATTGACGACCTCGCCGTTCTTTTGTGCCGTGGCGAGAAAATCCCTTGTCTTTTTGGACACGGTGCAGGCGTCAATATCAAACATCGCCGCAATGCTGTCCGTCGTTATCACCGTATCCTGTCCTAAATGTAAATACATGATTTTTTAATTCATAATTCGTAATGCATAATGCGTAATTCATACACTCAACTCTTAACTCTTAACTCTTAACTCTCATTATGTATTATGAATTAAGAATTAGAAATTGATTCTCCCCTTTTGAACGAAAAAGACCTTTCCTTCCCTGAGCTGCTCCTTGTTGGATTCTTCGCAGCAGGTAATGAATACCTGGCAGTGCTTCAGCTCGTTGAGAAGATAGTCCTGCCGGCTGTTGTCCAGCTCCGAGAGAACGTCGTCGAGCAAAATCACCGGCTCCTCGCCCATGCGCTCCCTGAGCACGGCGGCTTCCGCCAGCTTGAGCGAGAGCACGGCGCTGCGCTGCTGTCCCTGCGAGGCATAGGACTTGGCGTTCTTGCCGTTGATGAGGATCTCCATATCGTCGCGGTGCGGTCCCGACATGGTGACGCCCATGTGGATGTCGCCCGACCTGCCGCGCGCGCATTTTTCGCCGAACCTTTGACGGATGGTGTCCAAATCGTCCTCGGGCTGAATGTCCTCTGTCGCCAGATAGCGGATCTTGAGCTCCTCTCTGCCCTTGGAAATGCCGCTGTGGAATGCCGCCGCCTTTTCGGACAGCATTTGCATATAATCCAGCCGCTTGCGTATCAGAATAGCGCCGTGGGTGACGAGCTGCCTGTCCCAGATGTCGAGCGTGTCCTCCAGATAGGGCTTGCGCGCAATGTCCTTGAGCAGCGCGTTGCGCTGGGTGAGCATGCGGTTGTATTTGGAGAGAATGACCGCGTTTTGCAGCTTCTCGCGGCAGATGGCGCTGTCGATGAACCGCCGCCGTTCGCCGGGTCCGCGCTTGATCAGATTGAGGTGCTCCGGCGAAAACGCCACGGCGCAGAATTTTTCTATCAGCGCCGATGCGGAGGATTTTTCGACGCCGTTGACTGTCACGGTCTTTTTGCCGTTCAAAAAGGTCAGCACAGCGTTCTGCTCGCGCTCCTGCCCGAAGAAGTTCATCTCCAGCCGCGCAAAATCTTTGCCCCACTGAATGACCTCGCTGTCGCGTGCGGTGCGAAAGGAATGACCGCCGCAGAACAGCCACAGCGCTTCGATGATATTCGTCTTTCCCTGCGCGTTGTCGCCGTAGATGACGTTTACGCCGTCACAGGGAAACAGCTCGCAATCCTCTAAATTGCGGAAATTTTTGAATCCGATTCTCTTAACCTTCAACGCTTATTCTACTTCAATCACGATATTGTCATATTGTGCTCTGTCGCCCGTGCGGAGCTTTTTGCCGCGCATGGTGCAGACCTCGCCGTTGACAAGCACCTCGCCGTTTTGAATGACGACCTTTGCCATGCCGCCGGTGCCGCACATGCCGCTGAGCTTGAGCAGATCCTGCAAACGGATGAACTCGCTGTCAATCGTTATTTTTTCAACCTTCATTTGCCAACCTCACGGGCACGACAATGCTCAAAAAGCTGTCGCCCTTGACCGGCTTGATGACGATCGGCGAGACAGGCCCGTTGAGCACCAGCTTGACCTCGTCGGTGTCGGTGTTTTTCAGCGCTTCGAGCATGTAACGGTTATTAAAGCCGATCTCTACGCTCTCGCCGATGATCGGCACGCTGATCTCGTCGCTCGCTCTGCCCACTGCCGAGGCGCAGGACAGGCGTATCTCATTATCATTAAACTTGCACCGGACCGGACTGGGCACGCGCTCGCTGTTGAGCAGCGACATTCTCTCCACCGATTCGATCATCATTCTGGTGTTGATGACAAGCTCGGTCTTTTCGCTGACCGGAATGGTGGATCTGTAATCCAGGAACGTTCCCTCGATCAGACGCGAAATGACGCTGTAGCTGTTGATGCGGAAGGTGATGTGGCGCTGACCCACGATGATGTTGATCGTCGCGTCGTCGTCGGTGAGGAGCTTGAGCACCTCCTGCTGGGTCTTGCCCGGTACCACAAACGAGGTGTTGCTCTCGCTCTCTACGTTCTCGCTGCGGATCGCCATGCGAAAGCCGTCGATGGCGACAATGTGCAGCACGCCGTCTGCGATCTCAAACAAAGAGCCGGTATAGATGGGCTTGGCGTTGTTGTCGCTGACCGCATAGACGGTCTGGCGGATCATGTCGCGCAGCACCTTTGCATTGACGTTGATGCTGTCGGTCTGCTGAAAGGTGGGCAGGTCGGGATATTCCACGGAGGACATGCCCACGATCTGATAGTCCGCCTTGCCGCAGGTGATGTAGGTGACCATGCGGTCATCGGTCTCGATGGTCATGATCTCCTCGGGCAGCTTGCGCACGATCTCCAAAAAGAGACGGGCGCTGAGAACGACCTCGCCCTCCTCCTTTACGCTTGCTTCCACGTCGGTGGTGATGCCGATCTCAAGATTATAGCCTGAGATATTTAAGCTGCTGCCGTATGCCTTGATCAGCACACCCTCCAGTGCCGGTATGGTCGCCTTGGAGGAAACAGCTCTCGATACATTTGACACAGCGGACACCAGATCTGTCCGCAAGCATGAAATTTTCACGGGAAAATCTTCTCCTATCTTATACTTCTTTTTATTTTATTAGTTATAGTAGAGGATGTGGAAAGCGCGAAAACCGGTCGTTTTCGGCTTGTCTGCGGCGTTTTTTCGTCAACAGCCGCGTAAGGAAATTTTTGGGATAAATGTGGACGCCTGTTTTAACAATTTTCCTCAAATCCACTGTGGAATCAACATTTGTTATAAACCCTTCCATATCCTTCCACTTGTTCGTTTTTCTTTCTATGTGGAACATTGTGGGAACAGAGGAAGGATTTTTTATGCTAAACCTCGTCCGCTGCCCTTTTCACAACAAATTTTAAAACTGTTGAAGCAAGATGTTGTTATAAAGTAGGCTATTGTACTGTGTGTTTTTTGCGCACAGCTAAACGCTACTGCATATACAGGATGACCTGTTCGTCATACATTATGGTAAAGCTGTTATACTAAATAATATAGCCATGTCGGATACCATGCCATAGCTAAACGCTTCTGCATATACAGGCTTGACCTGTTCACTTTGCATATGGTAAATCTACTGTTTAAGTGAAGACAGCGTGTTCACCATCCAAATCAAACTCCTGACGTGCCGTTTTTCTGACGTCACCATACGATGCACCTATCCAAAGGCGCGCTGAAAAACGCGCTGAAGAACGCGCCGAAATATTTTCAGCTGTTTCATGACAGAGATTAGCCATTGACAATCCAAATCAAACTCCTGACGCGCCGTTCATCTGACGTCACCATACGATGCACCTATCCAAAGGCGCGCTGAAAGTGACTCGGTCACCTGTCGCGGATGTTTTTGATGGTGTCGTCGATCAGCTCTTTGACCTTGCGGTCGTTTTCGATCTGCTTTTGTACCTTTTGCAGAGAATAGATGATGGTGGAGTAATGTCTGCCGCCGAATTCCTCGCCGATATTGACCATGGACAGCGGCGTGATCTCTCTGGTGATGTAGATGGCGATATGACGCGCGTTGCTGATGTTGGCGCTCTTGTTCTTTTGCGAGCGGATCTCGTCAGCCGAAACGCCGAAGGTGCGCGCTACCTCGTCAATGACGCGCTCGACCGTGACCTCCGGCGGCACATCGTTGTTCAGAATGTCGGCAATGACCTCCTGCGCCGAAGAGATGGTGATCTTTTCGTGATTGAGAAGATACTTCGCCTTGAGCTTTTTGACCGTGCCCTCGAGCTGGCGGATATTGGATTTGAGCTTGGAGGCGATGAACTCGCAGACCTCGTTGGAGAGGTTGACGTCGAGCAGCTCCGCCTTGCGCTTGATGATGGCGATGCGCGTTTCGATGTCGGGCGGCTGGATGTCGGCGATCAGATCCTGCTCAAAGCGCGTGCGCAGACGGTCGGCAAGGGTCTTGATCTCCTTGGGCGGACGGTCGGAGGTCAGCACGATCTGCTTGTGGGCGTCATAGAGCGCGTTGAAGGTGTGGAAGAATTCCTCCTGCATCGCCTCCTTGCCGCCGAGGAACTGCACGTCGTCCACCAGCAGCACATCGACCTGACGGTACTTTTGACGGAACTCGATCATGGTTTTCATCTTGAGCGACTCGACCATCTCGTTGATAAAATCGTCGATCTTGATGTAGCAGATGGTCTTGTCGGGATAATTCTTTTTGATCTCGTTTTGAATGGCAAAGAGCAGATGGGTCTTGCCCAAGCCCGAATTGCCGTAAAGAAACAGCGGATTGTAGGCGTTGGAGGGATTAGTGGCGACCGCCATGCATGCCGCGTGCGCAAAGTTGTTGGAGGAACCGACGATAAAGGTATCAAAGGTGTATTCGTAGTTATTGATCGTTTCTTCGACAGGCTTTGGCTCCGACGGCGCCGCCTGGTCGATCTCGTCGGGCGTTTTGAGCGCGATTTTGAACTTGTTGTCGAAGATAGCCTCAAACGCCTCGTTCAGCAGCGGAATATAGCAGCGCGTGATCGTCTGGCGGTGAAAGTCGTTGGGAACGATCAGATAGGCAGTGTTCGCGTCAAAATCCAGCTCCAGCGGCTTGATACGGACGATCCAGGTATTGTATGCGACGTCGGTGATTTTTGTTTTGCAGTAGGAGCACACCAGCTCCCACGCGTCGCCAAAAGAATTCATATACTTCCTTCCTCTCATACGGTCAAATACGGATTTGCACCGATTTCCTCATTTTTTAATTACAAAAACCAGTGTGGTACCGTGCCGCAGTTGTCCGCTGCGCACATAATCCCACAATAAACTCATATACTATTTTATTATAACAAATTCCCTGACAAAAATCAAGCAATCGCGCATTTTTCTTCCACATAATTCAGGGAGAGTGTGAATAGATTTTTTGGATAGAATAAAGATAGTAAGAATAAAGGTGTGTATATAAACTATTATTTTGATAATCGTTTTTTGACAAAGAAAAAAAGACAGCATGAAAACTGTCTTTCTTAGTAAAAGGCACCCTTAAATATATGGATACTATATCAAATTCTTGCAAAAAAATTTGTTATATATAAGTGTGACTTTGCGGTTTTACTTTATTCTGCCGAAAATATTTGTATCAATATATTATTTAGTTTTTATAGATAATCATTTATAATCTATTTGAACAGAGGATGTAAAATATATATGATACTATGAAGACAGCACCAATTATCAAAATTAGTTCATTTCCAAGTCTATCTGCATAACATAGTTTTAAGCAAAATCCTTTTTTTAATGGATACAATAATCTAATAGGGCTCTTATTAAGCAGGTCAATTAAAAGATGAGAACCGTATCCAATTGCAAATGCTATTCCAATATGTGGTTCAATTAAAAATACAGAAATTGAAAAAAGTCCCCAAGCGGCTATGGAATGTGTTCTATCTCGATGTTTACTTATTTCTCCAATAATTATGAGAGCTATCAACAAAACTGTTCCGATTATGAATTCTTGCATTGTTTTTGGGTGCATTATTGCAAAAGCTGTAGCAATTCCAACTGCAATATGTGTTTTTCCCATCATATCTTTATTTCCCCAATTATCAGTTTAATTATTATTTATATGATGTATTATATTATTATATCATTCTGTAGACCGAATTTCAATCTTTAGATAATAAAATATAGTAATGCATAATCATTAAATCTACTTATCTTTGTGTGCTTATTATTGATGTACAGAACAGAGGATCATTTAAACAGCACCTAAAAATGAATCAAATAAAACCCCAGCCAAAATCATTGACAGGGGTTTCAATTTGGTGCCGGCGACCGGACTTGAACCGGTACGGGGTTTATTCCGAGGGATTTTAAGTCCCTTGTGTCTGCCTATTCCACCACGCCGGCAGACGCTGTAGCAGAAAAGGCTGTCTTGCGACAGCCTTTTTCTGGTGACCCGGACGGGAATCGAACCCGTGTTACCGCCGTGAAAGGGCGGTGCGCTTGACCACCGGGCCGTTTGGTAGCGGAAATAGGACTTGAACCTACGACACTTCGGGTATGAACCGAATGCTCTAGCCAGCTGAGCTATTCCGCCATTTATGCTGCCAAAATCAGCATGTATAATTATATCCGAAGCAGGCCGTTTTGTCAAGTCCTTTTTCTTTATTTATTCAATTATTTTTTTCCGCAGCTGCCTGCGCCTTACAGCATGGAGATTCCGTAGCTGTTGACGAGCGCTTCGATCTTCTCGCCGCGTCTGCACCATGGGCAGTGGTGGGGCTTGTAGCTCTCATAATCGCCCAGATCCTTGGGGTCAAAGATGGAGTGTACCGCGTGACCGTCGCATTCCTCCACGGTCGCGAAGATCGCCGACACGCCGACCACGATGCCGCCGTAGTAGTTGATCGCGTCGATCGCCGCAAGGGCGCTCTTGCCGGTCGTGACGGAAGCCGCCAGCACCAGCACATGCTTTTTGGCGAGCATGGGCGTGAGGTTGTCGCGGAACATCATCTGACCGCCGCCGATAAATTCGGGTGAAACCACATAGATGGTCTGGTGCGCGTTCATGTTCATGTAGTTGTCGCGCGTCAGCTCCTCCGCCATGCACGCGCCGATGACCTCGGTGCCGTCCAGACAGAGGATCGTGTCGATGATAGTGTTGGAGCGGTAGTTGTGTACCAGCTCCTTGGCGACCGCCTTTGCCTCGGAGAGTCTGGTTTTTTGCGTGGTCACGTCGATATAATAGTTGGTGTGGATGTGCATAGTCGCAAAATGTCCCTTTGCCACGCGAAGAAATACGTCTTTGTTTTTTGTGCGGATCTTATACATTTCTGCCATTGCAATGCCTCCAAGAATCTGTGATTTTTTGATGTCTATATTTTACACTATTTTGTGTATGATTGCAATGCTTTTTTGTCAAAAACACCCTATCTTTTTGAAAGACAGGGTGTTGTTTGTTCTGTAATTATATTATATTGTTATTTGATTATATCCTTGCCGCCCATATACGGTCTGAGCACGACGGGAATGTTGACGCTGCCGTCCGCGTTGAGGTTGTTTTCGAGGAAGGCGATCAGCATTCTCGGGGGCGCCACCACGGTGTTGTTGAGGGTGTGGGCAAAGTATTTGTTGTTCTTGCCGCCGTTGACCCTGATTTTGAGCCGGCGTGCCTGTGCGTCGCCGAGGTTGGAGCAGGAGCCGACCTCAAAGTATTTTTTCTGACGCGGCGACCATGCCTCCACGTCGAGAGAGCGCACCTTCAGATCCGCCAAGTCGCCGGAGCAGCATTCGAGTGTGCGCACCGGAATATCGAGCGAACGGAACAGATCGACGGTGTTCTGCCAGAGCTTGTCGAACCACATCTTGCTTTCCTCGGGCTTGCAGACGACGATCATCTCCTGCTTTTCAAACTGGTGGATACGGTACACGCCGCGCTCCTCAATGCCGTGCGCGCCCTTTTCTTTGCGGAAGCAGGGAGAATAGCTGGTGAGCGTGTAGGGCAAGTCCTCCTCCCTGTTGATGGTGTCGATGAATTTACCGATCATGGAGTGCTCGCTGGTGCCGATCAGGTAGAGGTCCTCTCCCTCGATTTTGTACATCATGGAATCCATTTCGGCAAAGCTCATCACGCCGGTGACAACGTTGCTGCGGATCATAAAGGGCGGCACGCAGTAGGTGAAGCCTCTGTCGATCATAAAGTCGCGCGCGTAGGAAATGACGGCGCTGTGCAGACGGGCGATGTCGCCCATGAGATAGTAGAAGCCGTTGCCGGCAACCTTGCGCGCGGAATCCAAATCAATGCCGCAAAGCTTTTCCATTATGTCGGTGTGATAGGGCACCTCAAAGTCCGGCACGACCGGCTCGCCAAAGCGCTCGATCTCTACGTTCTCGCTGTCGTCCTTGCCGATCGGGACAGACGGGTCGATGATCTGCGGGATCTGCATCATGATCTCCGTGACCTTGGCGCTCAGCTCGGCTTCCTGTGCCTCAAGCTCGCTGAGCTGCTTTGCCTGACGGTTGACTTCTTCCTTGAGCGCCATACCTTCTTCACGCTTGCCCTGTGCCATCAGCTTGCCGATCTCCTTGGAGATCTTGTTGCGGTTGGCTCTCAGGTCGTCTGCCTGCTGCTTGGCGGCGCGGCTCTGTGCATCCAGCTCGATCACTTCGTCCACGAGCGGAAGCTTGTGATCCTGAAATTTCTTTTTGATGTTTTCTTTTACCGCGTCGGGATTTTCGCGTAAAAATTTGATGTCGATCATTGTATTACTCCTTAACTCAATTTATTGGATAACTCGGTCAGTTCTTCGTCCGAGTAGAATTCGATTTGCAGCACGCCGCCCTGCTTGCCCTTGGATTTGGAAACACTGATTTTGCGTCCCAGCGCCGCGGTCAGGGTCAGCTCCACTTCCTTGTAGAAGTTGGGGATCTTCTCTTTTTCTTTTTTGACGGGCTTTGCTTCGGCTGTCAGCTTTTTGCAGATCTTTTCCGTCTGCCGGACGGAAAAGTCATTTTTGATGATCTGGTTGCAGACCTCCTGCATGATTTCCTCATTTGGGAGCGTCAGCAGTGCGCGTGCATGTCCGGCGGAGATCTTGTCCTCCTTCAGATATGCCGCAATGCTCTCCGGAAGCTTTAACAGCCGCAGCGCATTGGCGACGGCAGGTCGTGATTTGCCGACTGATTTGGCGACCTCCTCCTGCGTGAAGCCGTGTTCGCTGATCAGGACGTTGTAGCCCTGCGCTTCTTCGAGCGGCGACAGATCCTCGCGCTGGAGGTTTTCTATCAGCGCCAGCTCCATGGTTTCCGACTCCGTCAGCTCGCGGATGATCACCGGTACCTCGGTCAGTCCTGCCATGCGTGAGGCACGGTAGCGTCTCTCGCCTGCCACGATCTCATAGCCGCCGAGCGTCAGGGGTCTGACCAGTATCGGCTGCAGCAGTCCGTGCTTGGCGATGCTGTCCGCCAGCTCGCCGAGGGCTTCTTCGTCAAAGTCCTTGCGCGGCTGTGAGCGGTTCGGTTCGATCTCCGATATTTTCAGCTTGACGGCGCCGCCGTTTTCTTCGTTATCGTTTTCTATAAAGATAGCGCCCAGACCCTTGCCGAGGCCGCCCATTTTTTTTGCCATCAGCGTCTCTCCTTTGCTATGATCTCCTTTGCCAGTTCTGTGTAGGCAAGGCTGCCCTTACAGCTTTTGTCGTAGTAGATGACCGGCATGCCGAAGCTCGGTGCTTCCGACAGGCGCACACCGCGGTTGATGACGGTGCCGAATACCTTTCCGGGGAAGAATTTTTTGACTTCCTCCACGACCTGCTGCGTCAGATTGAGTCTGCCGTCGTACATGGTGAGCAGCACGCCCTCCAATTCAATGGAATAATTGTATTGCCGCTTGATGCGCCGCACGGTGCTCATCAGCTGCGAGAGTCCTTCGAGCGCGTAGTATTCGCATTGGATCGGGACGATAAAGCTGTCTGCAACAGTGAGCGCGTTTGCCGTAATCAAGCCCAGCGACGGCGGACAGTCGATGATGATATAATCGTAGTACTGCTTGACCGGCAGAATCGAGTTTTTCAGCAATGCCTCGCGGTGCGGCTTGTCCGCAATCTCCAGCTCGGCAGCCGCCAGATTGATGCTCGACGGCAGCACATGCAGGTTTTGATATGGCGTTGTCAGAATACACTCCTGCGCCTTGGCGCCGTCTACGAGAATGTTGTAGGTGGACTGCTTGACCTTGCTCTTATCAACGGCAACACCGCTTGTCGCATTGCCCTGCGGATCGGCGTCCACCAAAAGCACCTTTTTTTCCAGTGCTCCCAGGCAAGCTGCCAGATTGACCGCCGTGGTCGTTTTGCCGACGCCACCCTTTTGATTTGAAATCGCTATAATTTTTGCCAAAGAATCACCTTTTTGTAAAGAATGGATTTATTATAGCACAGTTCTTTCTATTTTTAAAGGGGGTTTTTATAATTTGTAATTCGTAATTCTTAATTCATAATCGTTTTTTGAAAAGTAATGTTTCACGTGAAACTTTTATAATGCTCAATTCATGATGCGTAAAGCGTAATTGTTTTTTGACAATGGGTTTCTTTTATTGGATATTACTCTATTGATTATAAGCATTGATCTGTTATTGTTTCACGTGAAACATTTACAGCAAATGTGTTTTATCATTCATTACGCATTACGCATTAAGAATCACAAATCAGGATCGCGCCGTTGATGAAGCTTACCTCCACACAAAACGCCTCAATAGGCGCCCTGCCCACCGTGGCAACGGCAACGGGCAACGGGCAAAAAGGCAGACGTCGGGGTGACGTCTGCCTTTTCGCAAGGGGTTAGATAAGGAAATGGGTATGAGTGGATCGGGTCGTTAAACCCTAAGTGGAAAGTAAAATGAGTTTGGCTTATGCCGATTTTTCGGCGTTTGACCCTTTGACCTTTGAGATACGTATTGTGTATTCGATAAAATCTTCATTATCGGTTTTTTGTGCTTCTGCGTCGATCCCTGCCAGCCGCATGGTGTCAATTGCCTTGTTAATCGTGTTTACAAAAATTCGTATGTCTTTTATCACCGCTTTACTTTTTCCCCGGTAACGCTTTTTTGGGGAGGATTGGCAGAGATAGGCGACAAGCTCCTCTGTCTGTGACACATTGAGTCCCTCGCTGATGACGCGGGACAGCGCTTCTCGGCGCGTGTGCTCGTCTGTCAGCTTTAGAAGGGCTCTCGCGTGGCGCTCACTCAGTCCGGCGGATTCTATCCATTCCTGCTCCTCAAAGCTCAGCCGCAGCAAGCGGAGTTTGTTGGCAATGGTGGATTGTGTTTTGCCGAGCTGCTGCGCCGCCTGCTCCTGTGTAAGACCGTAGCGGCGAATGAGCCTTGAAATCCCGCGTGCCTCCTCGAAGAACCCGAGGTCGGCACGCTGGAGATTTTCAAGGAGAGCATAGACAGCTGATTCTTTGTCGGTACACCTGATGACGATACACGGCACCCTGTGCAAACCGGCAAGTGCGGCGGCGCGGAGTCTGCGCTCTCCGGTGACCAGCTCATACTCGGTCTGGCTGATTTTGCGCACCGTCAAGGGCTGCAATACGCCGTTTTCCGTGATGGAACGTGCAAGTGACTGCAAGTCCTCCTCGCGGAATTGCTTGCGCGGCTGCGATTTGTTCGGTCTGATCTTGATAATGGGAAGTTCGAGAATCAGTTTTTCGTTCTTTACCAAAAAGTTCAACCGCATCACCCGTGTTATCGTCAGGGCCTGTCCTCATCCCTGTGACTATATGATAACACAAACGGTGTGCGGTTGATGTCGTTTTCTCAGTGAGAAATAAATTTTGTTTTAAGTCAATTCACAGAAGTCTGTCGAATCAAAGGGGCTTTGCCTTGATGCGTCCGTTGTTGCGCGGATATTTCTCGGAGGTCGGTTGTACCTTTTCGATTTCGACCAAGCTGCGGCTTCCGCCGTCCATGGGCAGCGAAAAGCTGTGTACCGCCTCCAGCTTGCCGCCGAGGGTCTGGATGGCGTGTTTTGCCGAACAAATCTCCTCGTCGCTGTTGCCGCCCTTAAAGGCGACAAACCTTCCCGACAGGCGCACAAAGGGCAGACAGTATTCGGAGAGGGTGTTGAGCTGTGCCACGGCACGGGACACGGCAACATCATAGGATTCACGATAGTTGAGATTTTGTCCGTATGCCTCCGCCCTGCCCTGCAGGAAGGTCGCTTCGAGTCCCAGTTGGTTGAGCAAATCCTCTAAAAACAGAAATCGTTTTTTCAGACTGTCCAATAACGTCAGCTGTATGTCCGGACGGACAATTTTGAGAACGATTCCCGGAAATCCTGCGCCTGTGCCAATGTCGATAACGGAACCGCCCCCGGGAATGTCGCAATAGTTGAAAAAAGCCAGACTGTCCGCAAAGTGCTTGACAGCGACGCCCTCGGGGTCGGTGATCGCGGTCAGATTGATTTTTTGATTCCATGCGACGAGCAGCTGATAGTATGTATCAAACTGCTTTAGCTGGTCTGCGGTCAGACGGACGGCGTAGCCTTCGGTCGCCTGTTTCAAATAATCTTGCAGTGTATTCATATTAAGATTCCTTTTTTGAAGCTAACCATATCAGCAGGACGCTGACGTCGGCAGGTGAAACGCCCGAAATGCGCGATGCCTGCCCGATGTTGAGCGGCTTGATCTTGTTGAGCTTTTCGCCTGCCCGATGTTGAGCGGCTTGATCTTGTTGAGCTTTTCCTGCGCTTCGAGCCGCAGGCCGCCTAACTGCTTGTAATCGAAGTCGGCAGGCAGCTGCTTCTTTTCGAGCTTTTTCATCTGTTCCACTTGCTTGAGCTGTTTTTGAATGTAGCCCTCGTATTTGATTTCGATCTCGACCTGTTCAAAGAGATTCGGTTCCAAATCAGGGCGCGTTGGGTCAAAGGGCGTCAGACAGTCGTAGCCGAGCTGAGGACGCTTTAATAAGTCGATCAGACGCGTGCCGGTCGTGACGGGAGATGTTTCACGTGAAACAAGCATATCGTTGAGCGCTTCGGAGGGCGCTACGGTGGTGGATTGCAGGCGCTTGATTTCTTCTTTCTTTTGCTTCTGCTTTTGACAGAATTTTTGATAGCGTTCCTCACTGATTAAGCCGAGCTGATAGCCCAGCGGCGTCAGGCGCTCGTCGGCGTTGTCCTGACGAAGCACCAAGCGGTATTCGCTGCGCGAGGTCATCATGCGGTAGGGCTCGTTGGCGCCCTTGGTGACCAAATCATCTACCAAAGTGCCGATGTAGGAATTGGCGCGTGTGAGGACAAACGGCTCCCTGCCCATCACCTTTAGCGCGGCGTTGACGCCTGCGACAAAGCCCTGCGCGGCGGCTTCCTCATAACCGGAGCTGCCGTTGAACTGTCCGGCGCCGTAGAGACGCGGAAAGTCCTTGAACTCCAAGGTTGGATCCATGGCGGTCGGGTCCACACAATCGTATTCGATCGCGTAGGCAGGGCGCATCATCACGCAGTGTTCCAAGCCCTTGATGGTGCGGTAGAATTGCAGCTGCACCTCCTCAGGCAAGGAGCTGCTCATACCCTGCATGTACATTTCCTCGGTGTTCTCACCGCAGGGTTCAATAAAGAGCTGGTGGCGCGGCTTGTCGGCAAAGCGCATCACCTTGTCCTCAAAGCTGGGACAGTAGCGCGGTCCCACGCCCTCGATCCTGCCGGCATAGAGCGGCGAGCGGTGAATGTTTTCCAAGATCACCTGCTTGGTGCGGTCGTTCGTCCAGCTGATGTGGCATTCGACCTTGTTGTCGCCGAGGCGCTCGGTCTCATAGGAAAACGGCTGCGGCGGCTCGTCGCCCTTTTGCACCTCCAATTCGGAGAAGTCGATCGAACGGCGGAGCATACGCGCAGGCGTGCCGGTCTTAAACCGGCGCAGGGGCAAGCCGAGGTTTTTGAGCGCGACAGCGAGCTTGGTGGCAGGAAACATGCCGTCGGGTCCGCTCTCGTAGCTGACCTCGCCGACGTAGATCCTGCCGCCGAGATAGGTGCCGGTGGCGACAACGACCGCGCGGCAAAGATATTGCGCGAGCATTTGCGTGGTGATCAGATAACCGCCGTCGCGCGGCTGAATGTCGGTGATCTCCGCCTGACGAAGCTCGAGATTCTCTTGCAGCTCGAGCTTGTGCTTCATGATTTCGCTGTACTTGCGGCGGTCGATCTGCGCGCGCAGCGAGTGAACAGCCGGACCCTTTCCCCTGTTGAGCATGCGCGACTGCAAAAAGCACGCGTCGGCTGTCTTGCCCATCTCGCCGCCGAGCGCGTCCAGCTCACGGACAAGGTGTCCCTTAGCAGTGCCGCCGATGGACGGATTGCAAGGGCAGTTGCCGACCGCGTCCATATTGATCGTAAAAACAGCCGTGTGACAGCCGAGCCGCGCGGCAGCCAAGGCGGCCTCAATGCCGGCATGTCCTGCGCCGATAACGGCAACGTCATATTCTCCTGCAAAGTATGTCATGTTCTACCTCTGTTTATAATTCATAATTCATAATTCGTAATTCTTAATTGACTTAACCTTCCACTTTAGATTAGTATATATGTTTAAAAACAAATCGTAGGGACAGCCCTTGCGGCTGTCCGGCAGTAGAGATAGCGTTTCATCTATACCGCAATGCTTGATTGTGAAAACGGCGTTGGTCGGGAGACCGCAAGGGTCTCCCCTACAGAGCGAAAACTAAAGCCAAATTCTGACGCAGTATTTTTAAAACATAACTAAACGTTTTACTAAAGATTACCGCTTACTTTTGATGCGGCGTTGCTGAAACGTCATCAAACCATCCTACTATCCAAAGCCGCGCCGGATGCAACGTCACGTTGCTATTTGCCGACGCAGAAGTTGTGGAATACGCGGTCGATGACCTCGTCGGAGGTGCGTTCGCCGGTCATCTCCAACAGCTCCGAAATGGCGTCCTCCAACGATACCGTTACGGCGTCAAAGGTCATGCCCGTCTCGATCGCCGCTTTTGCTTCCCTGACCGATCGCAGGGCGGCGCTGACATTGGCGCGCTGGCGTTCGTTTGAGAGGATACCCTCGCTCGGGTTGAGCGCGTCGGTGCCGGCGAGAGAGGCGATCGCTTGAATCAGCTCCTCCTTGCCCTCTCCCGTCGCAGCGGATATAAATATTATATTGTCTATATATGATTTTATTTTGTTGATGTCCAGTTGACTCGGCAAATCGGTTTTGTTGATGATCGCAAGCGACGGGACCGTTTTTGCGGTTTCCAACAGCTGAAAATCAAAGTCCTCCAAGGCGCGGCTGTTGTCAAATACCGCGAGCAGCAAGCCGCATTGCTCCAAACGCTGCTTGGCGCGGTCAACGCCGATTTTCTCGACCGCGTCGTCGGTGTCGCGCAGACCTGCTGTGTCGCTCAGGCGCAGCATGACGTCGCCCGCTACGACGGTGTCCTCCACGATGTCGCGCGTCGTGCCGGGTATGGCGGTGACAATGCTCTTTTCGTAGCCGGAGAGCAGGTTCATCAGCGTGCTCTTGCCGACGTTCGGTCTGCCGGCGATCACGGTGTCGATGCCCTGCTTGACAGCCTGTCCGCTGTCGTAGGTGGCGAGCAGACGGGAGAGCGCTGCCTCGGCGTTTTTGCAAACCGTCAGGATCATCTCGTCCGTCACCTCGGCGATATCCTCCTCGGGATAATCCGCCCAGGCGGAGAGATGCGCCGCAAGCGCGAGCAGGTCGTCCTTGACCTTGGTGATGCGGCGGCGCAGGGCGCCCTCCTTGACAGACAGCGCCGCCCTTGCCGCGCTGCGGTTTTTGGCGCTGATGATGTCGATGACCGCCTCGGCCTCGGTGAGGTCGATCTTGCCGTTGAGAAAGGCGCGCTTGGTGAACTCGCCTGCCTGTGCCGGCTTGGCGCCTGCTTCGAGGACGGCGCGCAAAACCTGCTGCGTGATGTAGATGCCGCCGTGACAGGAAAGCTCCACCACGTCCTCGCCGGTGTAGCTGTGCGGTGTGCGAAAAACCAAGGCGACTGCCTCGTCCAGCTCTTCGCCGTCCTTGATGATCTTTCCGAAGGCGGCGGTGTAGCCGCTCATGTCGGAGAGTCTGCGGTGACGTATATTCTGAAAAACTCTGTCGGCGACGGCGGTCGCATCCGTTCCCGAGATGCGGATGACGCCGATGCCGCCCTCGCCCTGTGCGGTGCTGATGGCGGCGATGGTGCTGTTGTCGTTCATGATCGACTCCTAAAAAACAGGAGCCGCCTCATCTGAGGCAGCTCCATGGTATGAAATCTGCTTGTGTGACTCCTCCGGCGCTTACTTATCTATTCTGCCGTAAAGACCGGTCGCGCCGCCTTCGTTGAGCGGAACTCTGTCGGGATTGGGAGCCGTGTTTTGATTGCGGCGGTTGCCGTAGCCTTTCTTTCCGCCTCTGCGGTTGTTGAAGCCGCCTCTGCGATTGTTGTTGGGCTTTGCCTTGGGGTCGGGACCGATGACCACGTGACGCGCGGCGTTCTCGCCCTCACTCCAAGAGATGGCGCCGTTCACCTTTTGAACAGCGGTGTGAATGATCCTTCTCTCATAGGGATTCATCGGCTCAAGGCTTGTCTTTTTGCCTGTCTTGATCGCCTTGAACGCGAGCTTTCTGCCGAGGATCTCCAAGGTCTTTTCGCGCTTGTCTCTGTAGTTGCCGACATTGACGGATACCTTGATGTAGCCTTCGTGGTTGTGATTGGCAACCAGACTGGCGAGATATTGCAGGGCGTCGAGCGTTTCGCCGCGTCTGCCGATAACAAAGCCCTCTTCCTCACCGGAAAGATTAAAGTCAATGGATTCCTCGGTGAGCGAGGTTTCGATGGCGATGCTCTCCAAGCCCATTTTGTCGAGCACGTTGCGCAGGAAGGTCTCGGTTTTGTCCTCCGGCTTTTCGGGGATCACTACAAAAGCTCTGACCTTGGCAGGACGTCCGCCAAACAAGCCGAAGCGCTTTTTTTCCTCGCGCTGCAGCACTTCAAAATCATACTCGTCGGTATCGCCGATGTCAAGCGCAGCTTTTGCTTTTTCGAGGGCCTCCTCTACGTCGATACCCTCGCAAATAGCTTCTCTGATCATGAATTAATCTCCTGTTTTTTCACGAAAATTTGATGGAATATCAAAAAATTATTTTTTCTTTTTCTTCTTGTTAGCGTTCTTGTTGGCGTTGTTGCCGGCTGGGGCAGCTTCCGCCTGTACGGGACGTTTCCGGGGAGCATATACGGCAGGGATCCTTGCCTCCTGCTCAAACATCAGCGCGGCATGGCGCGCCTCGGAATTGGCGATAACATGTGCGGGACTGAACAGCTTGCCGATAATGATGGATTGCACCAGCTGAATGAGCGCGGACATGATCCAGTAGAAGGACATAGCCGCCGGAACGCTGTAGGCGATCCATGCCGAAAAGAGCGGCAAGAGATAGATCATCGCCTTCATGCAGCCCTGTTGCTGCATAGCCTGATTCTGGCTGTTGATTTTCTGCATGATGAACGAGGAGCCCACGTTGGACACAAAGCAGAGCACCGGGAAGAGCAGATACCAAGACCAGAAGCCCAGCTGGTTGGGAACGATCAGCAGATCGACATTGCCGAAGATGGTGAAGCCGTTGGCAAACTCATTGATGCTGGCAATCTCAGCCGCGTTGAATACGCCCTCGTTCAGTAAATAGCCCTGGATCTGCGGGAAGATACGGAGAAGTGAGATCTCCTGATAGGTAGCGTTGCCTACGGTGTGGGTGTAGCCCGGAATGGCATTGGCAAAGGCAAGCGCCTCGTTGACCTTGGCACCGTCAAGGTGGAGTGTGTTGGTTAAGGGATAGGCAACGGCATAGAAGATACCGAGGAGGATGATCATGGGAATGATGGTCGTCATGCAACCGCCCATGGGTTTGATGCCCTCTTTTTCATAGAGCTTGTTCATTTCCTCCTGGAGCTTTTCGCGGTTGTTGCCGTATTTTTCGCGCAGCTCCTTTTGTTTTTTTGACAGCCTTGCGCTGCCTGCCATGGATTTTTGCTGCTTGAGCGAGAACGGGAACAATGCCGCCTTGACTACGATCGTAAAGACGATGATCGCGATTCCGAAATTCTTGAAAATGTAGAAAGCGCCCCAGAGAATAAAGCCGAGCAGCCATCCGATGGAACCGAAAATTTGCATACTTTTACCTCTTGATTTTAACTTGATAGGAAATACCCTATAGTGACCCCGAACAAACAGGGACGTGCCCCTGTGCTACTTCTTTTTTTCGGGAACGGGGTCGTAGCCTCCTTTTGAAAAAGGATTGCAGCGCAAAATGCGCCAAATGGTAAGAGCCGAGCCCTTCAGCGCGCCGAACCGCTCGATCGCCTCCAAGCCGTATTGCGAGCAGGTGGGCGTATATTTGCAGGACGGAGCGGTGTGGGGAGAGATGGCAGACCTGTAGAATTTAATCAGCGCAAGCAGCAGTTTTTTCATTTTTGACATCCTCAGTGCGGTCGGTCAGCAGTCCCAAGGTTTTAAGATGCTGCCGCATCGCTTTACAGACAACCTGTGATTTTACGTAGGGCGTTTTTCCTCTGGCGACAAAAATGATGATATATCCGGGCTTGATCTGACTGAAAAGCCGGTAGTATGCAGCCCTGATGACGCGTCGCGCACGGGACCTCTTGACGGCGTTGCCCACCTTTTTGCCGGTGGTGATGCCGTAGCGCAGGGTGCTGCCCTTTGACTTTAACACATACGTAACCAAAACAGGACTCACGCAGGACTTGCCGCGGCGGTAGGCACGCGCAAAATCCCGGTTTTCCTTGACAGTTTTGTACTTGCTCATGAACAAATCCTCAGGCGGCGGCAAAAAAACAAGGGCGCCTCCAAAATCTTCGGCTGCCCATAGCCGCCATGCTTTCATAACATTTTTGTCCGGTCAGAAACTCCGACCGGCGCATGCTACAAAACACCGGCACCTCTGAACAGCAGAAGGTTATAGAGATGCCCTCAAAAGACCACCTGCGGCGGTCTTTGCCATACGCCGCTAAGCGGCGCACAAATCAGTAAGACAATCTTTTTCTGCCTTTTGCTCTTCTTCTTGCCAAAACCTTTCTACCGTTGGCGGTAGCCATTCTTTTTCTGAAGCCATGCTCTTTTTTTCTGTGCAGCTTTTTCGGCTGAAATGTTCTCAACATGAGTGAAAACCTCCCTTCAAAATATAACCTTGCAATATAGGATTATATCGTAATTTTCTCCATTAGTCAAGCTTTTTTTTGCACGCGGGGAATTATAAATCACGGACTAAACTGCGGTACTTAAAAATCCGTCACGTCGGCGTCCAGCACCGGCATGATGCGGCAGTCGGGATATTTTTCTGTCAGCTGCGACACGATGTCCGCAAAGGTCGCCTCTCTGTCTTTGGCGTCAAAACCGATCACCACGTCAAAGCGGATCTCCCTTGTTTCCTCGTCGGCGGAAAAGCCGTGAATTTGCAGCACGCCGTTTTCCGCGGACACGATCCCGCGCAGGTCGGCAAGCACCTGCTCCGAGAACGCGCTGCCGGCAGGCTTGGCATAGATGCTGATGCCCGTCA
>ONGI01000028.1 GCA_900317315.1 uncultured Eubacteriales bacterium | reverse complement strand
CTACTAACTTTTTCATAAATATTCTTCTTAGCAAGGACCTCCGCTTCGATTTGAAACGGAGGCGCCTGCTTCTTTTGAAAATTGTCCGCAAATCAATTGAATTCATCTGCCAAATATGGTAAGATAAGGATATTAATATGAACGAGGTGATAACATGGTACATTGTCCCTCCTGCGGCGCCGGGCTGCACTTTGACATTGCATCGCAGCAGATGCACTGCGACTACTGCCAAAGCAGCTTTGACCCGCAGCATCTATACGACAATACCAACCACGACGCCAAGGCGGAGCGCAACTTTGAGGGCTATTCCTATATCTGCCCCTCCTGCGGCGCGGAGCTGATGACCTATGACAAACAGGACGCCGTCGGCTTTTGTCCCTACTGCGGCGGCGCGTCCATGCTGTTTGACAAGATCCGCACCGACTGGAAATGTGAGCATATCATTCCGTTTTCTGTCACCAAGGAACAGTGCAAGGAAGCGTATATCAGGGAGGTCAAACGCCATCCGTTTGTCTCGCGCAAATATTGCAAGCCTGATTTGATCGAGAGCTTCCGCGGCATCTATATGCCCTATTGGAGCTATCGCGCCGTGCTCAACGGCAAATTCCATATCGAAGCCGAGCACCATCACACGGGCGCTGTATTCGGAACCGAGACGACAAAATCCTACCGCATCAGCGGCAAGATAAGCAAGCCGATAGAGGGCTATACACACGACGCGTCGCTCTCCTTTGACGACCACATCAGCGAGAAGCTCGCTCCCTACGAAACCGGCAAGCAGGTTCCCTTCAACCCGGGCTACCTCTGCGGATTTTATGCGGAGACAGGCGACATCAACTACTCCGAATACTCCGTGCTGGCAAGGCGTGAGCTGGAGGAAAAAGCGTTTGAAGAGATCATCAACGACCCCAACGCGCAGAAAAAAATGCCGCACAAGGATCTGACCATGGTAAAGAACAGCTCCACCCTGCCGCTCACCATCAAGAGCCACGAAAAGTCGCTCTATCCCGTCTGGTTTATGAGCTACCGCCAAAAGGACAAGCTGACCTATGCCGCCGTCAACGGTCAAACCGGCAAGGTCGCCGCCGATCTGCCGCTGAGTCCGCTGCGGATCATCATCGCCGCGCTCGGCGTCGCCGCTGTTCTCTACGGCTTGCTGCTGTTGATCATGAGCTTTGCGCCGTCGGTCAAGGCTTCCACCATGCTCGGCGTCTGCTCGCTGCTGCTGCTCGGCGGACTGTATATCACGCAGGATTCCTTTGTGCAGACCATCAGCCGCGCGCTGCGCTCCGACATCTCCGTCGGCTCCTACAAAAACAAAAAATCCGACGAGCTGCCGTCAAGCTCCGTGCATATGCCGGTGCGCTATCTGATACTGCTCGCACTGGCGATCGTGGCGATCATCGGCTACACCTCCGACGGCTCCTACGACCGCGACCAAGCCCTTATCTGCCTGGCGGCGCTGGTGATACTCGGCTTTTCGCTGGTGCCGCTCCACTTTGCACAGGCACGCGAGATGAAAAAGATCCGCAACCTGAAGCTTCACACCGAATCCTTGCTCAAAAACGGTATCTTGCAGGAGGCAAAAAAGCTGCTCATACCGCTGACCGTCATCCGCTATATCGTCTACGGATCGACCGTCATGCACCTGTGGCTGACCATTTCCGAGGTGCCTTCCAAAACGACCTACTATCTCCTGTGCCTCGCCATCATGGGCGGACTGTTTGCCATGGCGATGGTACATGTGAACTTCCAGGTGACGATCGCCAAACGCCGTCCGCCGCAGTTCAACAAGAAGGGAGCGCGGTCTGATGAAAAATAAACCGTTAACGCTCCTGTTCACCTGCCTTTTGCTGACGGTGATCCTGTTTTCTGCTGTCCTGCCCGTCGGCGCACAGCCGCTTGCCGCAACGCAGGACAGCGCGGCGCCGCAAAGCTACGTCAATAAAGAAACCGGCTACAAGGCGCTGGTGATCGACGAGGACATGCTCCTGACCGAACAGGAGCGCATTGATCTGATCGAGGACATGAAGCCCCTGACCGCATACGGCAACGTCGCACTTTGGACGACCTCGGAATATCATTCCAACGAAATCGAACAGGCGCGGCTCAAGCGCAAGGAGCTGTTCAGCATGGACAGCGCGGCAGTTTTTGTGATCAACATGAAGATCCGCAAGCTGACTATCCAGTCCTACGGCACGATCAACCAATATGTGACCGACTCAAAGGCGCGTTCCATCACCGACAACGTGAAGAGCTACGCTTCGAACGAGCAATATTATTTGGCGGCAAAGAATGCATTTGAGCAAATGTATGATGTCCTCATAGGAGAGATCATTCCCGAGCCGATGAAATACACCAGCTACGCGGTGCTGGCGCTCTTGATCGGCATGCTGGCGGTGCTGACGTTCACGCTCTCCAAGTACGCCAATCCGCTGATCGAGGATACCAAGCAGATCGCCGACTCCGCCGAACCGCGCGAGCACGCCTGCTCCGAGGTCAATGTGACGCATCTCGCCACCGACAAAAAGTACGGCGCGCTGCTGATACTCCTGCAAGCCGTGCTGCATGCGATATTCACCTCCGGCGGCAGCGGCGGCGGCGGTGGCTGCAGCAGCGGAAGCAGCGGTTGCAGCAGCGGAAGCAGCGGCTGCGGCGGTGGCGGCGGTGGCTGCGGAAGCGGCGGAAGCTCCTCGTTCTGATATGCAAAGGCAAAACAACGGCGGCTTCACCCTGCAATGGCACATCACGCACCGCTGCAATCTGCGCTGTGAGCATTGCTATCAGGAGGACTACACCGCCTTTGCCGACCGCGACGCGCTGCGCGAGGTTTTGGATCAATATGAAGCGATGCTGCGTGCCTGCCGTTTTTGGGGGCATATCAACATCACCGGCGGCGAGCCGCTGCTGCATCCCGATTTGTTTTGGCTGCTGGAGGAGGCACGCAGGCGGCAAATGACGACCGCCGTGCTGACAAACGGCACTTTGGTCGGCTTGCAGGAAGCCCGGCGCATGCGCGCATCAGGTGTGCAGTATGTGCAAATCAGCCTGGACGGCGTGCCCCAAACACACGACGCGATCCGCGGCAAGGGCAGCTTTGACGAGGCCGTCCGCGGTGTGGAGGCTTTGCAGTCGCAGGGCATTTTCACCAGTATTTCCTTTACGGCGCAGCGGCACAATATGGGGGAGCTAAAGGCGCTCGCCAAGCTCTGCGAGCGCTTTGGAACAGACAGGCTCTGGTTTGACCGCGTGGTGATCCCTGCCGGCGAGGACAGCGAACATCTGTCGCTGACGACAAAGGAATTCCAAAAGCTTTGCCAAACGGCGGCGCGGCTGAACCGTCGGGGCAAGGTGTTCTGCGGACGCGCCCTGCAATTCCTGTCTTGCAACGAAAAGCTCATCTACCGCTGCACCGCCGGCACCTCCCTGCTGGCGCTGCTTGCAGACGGAACCGTCATGCCCTGCCGCCGTCTGCCGCTCATTGCCGGCAACGTCCGCGAGAGCGACTTGCTCACCATCTACCGTGACAGTCCGGTGCTCCGCGACCTGCGGCAATGCGGCATTCCCGCAGGCTGCCGCTCCTGTTTCTACGCAGATATGTGCGGCGGCGGCGCAAAGTGCATCACCTACGCACAGACAGGGCGTTATGACCTGCCCGACCCAAATTGTACATTCCATAAGATATAAAAACAGACCGGTTCAAGCGAGCCGGTCTGATCCTTTGTTATATCAAAATCCCGTTGCAGTGGTCGATCTCGTGCTGGATGATCTGTGCCGTGAAGCCGCTGTAGGCTTTGGTTCTGACGCGCATGGCGGCGTCCTGATATTTGACGGTGATCTTTTGCCAGCGCGTGGTCTTGCGCGGTCCGCCGAGCAGCGACAGGCAGCCCTCCTCGGTCTCGTAGGGCAGGGATTTTGCGGTGATCTCGGGATTGAACATCACCATATAACTGCCGCTGTCGTTAAAGGCGATGATCCGCTTGGAAACGCCTATCATATTGGCAGCCATGCCCACGCAGGTTTCCCGGTGCGCCATGAGCGTATCGAGCAGATCGCGCGCTGTGTCTGCGTCGGCAGCAGTTGCCGGCTTGGATTTGATCCTCAGAAAAAACGGGTCATGCATCAATGCTTTTACCATATGGACCTCCTCGCATATATCAATGGATTTTGGACGTGAAGCTTGTGTGCTGGTGCGCGGCAGGGAATCGTCAGCGGTTTTCTTCCTTCCAAATCTTTTCGGTCGCCTGCACGATCGCGTCCGCAGCCTCTGCGCCGTCAAACAGACTCACATAGCCCTGGATCGCCTGCGCCTTGGCGTGAAGCACACGTGCGCGGCGGTTGACAAATATCCGCGCCTTTTTCTTGCCGTTTTTTGCCTCCTGCACGGTGTTGGCGCCTGCGGAATTGCCGTCGAGCGCCACGACAACGGACGGACGGCGCTTGAAGATCTCATAGGCAAAGCTCTTGTAGAGTCCCATGCGCGTCGGCTCGATCGACACGCGCACGCCGACGCCGCTTTTTTTGATCCGCTGTGCCTCCTGCTGTGTGATCAGCGTGGGCACAATGGCGAAGATCTCAAATTTTTCTCCGCCAAGCTGCACCAGCTCCTGCTCGTAGCCCGTCAGGCGGTTGCCGATAACAAAGCAGACCTTTTCGCCGTCAAGCCGTTCTGTCAGCTCGCGCAGCAGGGCTTGCAGCGGCGCACGCTTGCGTGTGGCGTGACGGCTGCTGTTGAAGCTGCCGCCGAGAAGGACCACCGACACCTTGTCGGTCGGGATCGGGCGTATCTGCTCCTTTAGAACGGCGGCGCTGTCACATTTTTGGGTAACGAGCGGCGGCATATCGTCCTCCTCCGCTTCGTGCTGCACCGCCTTGTTCAGATAGGCTTCCACGGTGGAATCGCCGACAAGCTGCTGAAAGCGCGCCGATTTTTCCGCAAAGATTTGCAGGCTGTCCTCCAAAATAAGTTCCTCGGCGCGGCGCATGACGAGCATATCCTCAAACGACAGATCGAGCAGACGCTCCAGCGCAAGCTGTTCGTCGATGGAATCGGTGCCGTAAATCGCACCGCCGTCGGTGCCCTGCACGCAGTAGACGCCGCCGCGCAGATATTGCTTGAGCGGATGGTGCCCCAGTGCCGTCAGGTTGTTGAGGCGCACATTGGAGGTGAGCTGGAACTCGAGCACCACTTTGTTTTTGCGCAGCTCCGCGATCAGCTGCTGCCCCTTTTGAGAGCGAAGATTGGCGGTGTACAAGCCGTGACCGATGCGCATCCGCGGCATAGGCTGGCCTGCGGCGAGCGACTCGCGCACACAGGCGAGGGAGTTGGCAACATTGTCGCGCAGGCTGTCGTTCTCGCCGGCGTGAATGCGGATCACAAAGCCCTTGTGCTCTCCGGCGATGGCGACCAGCTCGCGCAGCACCGGGCGCAGCTCACGAATATCATTGATCTCTTCGCCGATAATATCGCTGCCGGCGACATATGGATCGGCGGCGACGGCGCGGATGACGCGCAGCTGCTCGCGGACGTTCTCCCCGGCAGCGGCACGCTCGCGGACGATCGTGAGCGGAATGCGGCGGATCGCTGCCAAAAAGCGAAGCGTCACGCCTGTTTCGCGCGTGATCACCGGCATGGCGCGGTGCACCTCGTCGAGCATTTTGGGTGCGCCGAGCGGCTTGACAAGGGTGGTGTCGGAGATCTCGGCGTACACCACGCCGCGCTTTTGCAGGCTCCGCGCGATCCAGAGGAGCTTGTTTTGAAAGAGCGACCAGTTTTTGAAATACGGATGGCGGCTGTCGCTGCACATCTGCCTGACCGCGTCCGCGATGTCCCTGTCGGGAATGGCGGCAAAATCGTCCAACGGGATCCGCTTGTCGGACGGCTGCCCCTTGGTGAACACATAGCGATACAAATAGACCTTTTCGAGATTGGTAAAGACCGCCTGACCGTCCTTTAGGATCGTCAGTGATGCGCGGATGCGCGGCAGGTTGTAGGGCGCGTTGCCGAGGTTGCCGAGAATCAAATCGGCAAAATTGATAAAGGTATTGTCGTCGATCTTGCGCGTGCGGTACTTGCCGGTCAGCGGCGAATCCGCAAATTTCCTTGCGACCGACGCGCGCTGCTGTTCGAGCATACGCGTCTGCTCCTCGGTGCAGCGCAGCCTGAGCTTTTTGATATAGTAGAGCGGATAGCGGATCTGATGAAAAATGCCGAGCGCGATCAGCACATCCGCATCGAGATTGGCGTTCATATGCGTGTGCAGATCCGTGCAAAACTTGCATTCGCGGCGGATGTAGGTTTTGACGAGCGTTTTTTTGGCGTCCAGACGGTAGTCCTTTGTCTGGCTCATCAGGGTTTTGGAGATGGCGGGAATGTACGCCTTGCGCTCGATCGCGCCGTCGGGATAGATATTCGCCACCTTGGTATCTGCCAGCCGCAGCACATAGACCGCGCGGTTGCGCTCGTCGATATAGCACGGCACCTCGCCGGTGATGATTTTCAGCCCGTCCTCACCGGTGCTCAGCGGCAGTCCGCAGAGGTGCGCAAGATTCGTGATCAAATTGCCCTTGGCATGATTGGGCGTGCGCAGTACATAGGTCATGCCCTGCTCCGTCAGGCGCAGCTCAATGATGATGTCCTTTTCCTTATCCAAATAAAACGTTCCGAACAAAGCCATAGTATCCCTCCGCACAGCTTTTTCTCATTATAGCATTTTCGGCGGCGAATTTCTACCATATCCAAAAAAATTCACCGCGAAAATTCTTTTGACATTGCAAACCGCCCGTTTCAATGGTACAATAGAAACAGCAAAAGACAGGATGTGAAACAATGGAGCTGACGCCGATCGCACATATCGAAAACGACTTTCCCACCAAATTCGGACTGCCGCGACAGAGCGGCATGGCGGAGCACCTGACCTCCGCCATCGTGATGGAGCCGCCGTTTCGCGCTCCCGAAGCGTTTCGCGGCATAGAGGATTTTGAATATTTGTGGCTGATCTGGCTGTTTGAGCCGATGGGCAAGCGCGAATGGTCGCCGACCGTGCGCCCTCCCAAGCTCGGCGGCAACAAACGGATGGGCGTGTTTGCGACGCGCTCGCCGAACCGTCCCAACCCCATCGGGCTGACGCGCGTGCGGCTGCTCGCCTTGGAGCACACGGCTGACAAGGGCGTGGTGCTGACGGTGTCGGGCGCCGACCTGATGAACGGCACGGCGATTTTGGACATCAAGCCCTATCTTCCCTTTGCGGACAGCGTTCCCGACGCAATGACAGGCGCCTACGGTCCCTCGCAGCAGGAGCCGCTCGCGGTCGTGATCCCCGAAGAGATCGCCGCTCTCTTTTCTCCTGCGCAACTCGATACGCTGCGTGAGGTGCTCGCCTATGACCCGAGACCCGGCTATCAGACAGACCCCGACCGTCAATACGGCTTTGGGTATGCCGGGTATGATGTTCGCTTTATTGTCAAAGAAAACACCGCGACCGTGACGGACGCTGTGAAGATAAACTAAAAGGCACCGTGCAGCGCGAAACTACACGGTGTTATTCATTATAAACTTCTCCAACCGCCATGCATCCCAATGCTCCCTAAGAACAATTCCTTATTTGATAAGATTGAGAAAAAGCCAGTGTTTATGCGGCTTTTATCAATCTTATCAGCTTGTTTCTTATTTGATAAGATTGGCGATAATATCGTTGCAAAGCAATTTATTATCATAGCAGACAGCGGCAAAGGAAACACAACAGAAAATTATTTATATAGTATATTGCTATAATATAATATGATTGCCAATCTTATCAAATAAGCTTTTTGCTGAGAAGATTGTAAAACCCCACTGTTTAAGCCATTTTCACCAATCTTATCAAATAAGACAGTGTGTGTGAGAGCACGACTGTTTCAGCGGCGTTTACGTTAGACTGTCCCAAAAATACGAAGCAAAGAAACAGCATAATCAAAAACCGTCCCCACTTATTTGAGGACGGCTTTTTAACCTGTGTCGCTATTGCCTTTTTAAACGCGGCTATGACGGTCTTCTTACAATTTAAGGTAAGAAGCGCGGATTGGGTGCAGCGTCACGCTGCTGCTATTTCTTCTGCAAGATTGGTTATCCAGATCCCCCTGCGGATCATGATGGCGCCGATGATGATCTTGATGATGTCCGCTGCCTGCACGATGGCGTAAACGGCGAGCACCGGCAAATCTGTCAAAAAGCAGAGCGTCAGCGCCAGCGGCATGGTGACGCCCCAGGAGAACAGGCTGTCAAAGGCAAAGGTGACAAGGGTTTTGCCGCCGGAACGCAGCGTGAAATAGAGCGAATTGAGAATGCCCTGCACCGGAAAAAACAGCGCCGTGATGACGATAAAGCCGCTCGCCATGCGGCGCACCTCGTCGGTGGTGTCGTAGAGCTGCGGAAAAACGCCGGACAGCGCCGCCAGCACGGCGGTCAGACCGACGCACAGGAGCGCGGTAAACCAAGTGAGGACGGCGGATTCCTTTTTGGCGCGCTCAAATTCGCCTGCGCCGAGCGCCTGCCCCACCAAAATTCCGACGGCGGTTCCCAGCGAAACAAAGACCACATTGAGCAGATTACAGAGCACGTTGGAGATGTTGATGCCGGCGACGACCGCGAGACCGCGTGTGGAATAGCACTGCGTCAGTGCCGCCAAGCCTGCCGCCCACAAAAACTCGTTGCACATGATGGGCAGCGTCTTTTTGAGCATGGTGAACCCCCAACTGCCGGAGATGTGAAAGCGGCGCCATAAGCCCTGCACAAACGGGTGCTTGGAGCTTTGGGCGTATGTCCAGACGAGCAGGACGGTCATTTCGAGATAACGCGCTATCACCGTCGCAATCGCGGCGCCTGTCACGCCGAGCTTCGGAAAGCCGAAGCTGCCGTAAATCAGCAGATAGTTGAACAGAATGTCCCCGACGACCGACACAATGCCTGCCGCCATGGGCTTGACGCTGTTGCCTGTCTCGCGCAGGGTGCCTGCGTAGATTTGCGTGACCGCCATCGCGGGCAAGCCGAACAACATGATGTGCAGATAGCCCTTGGCGTGCTGCATGGTGAGCGCGGCGTCGATTTCGGCGCTCTCGCCGTGCAGATATAATTGGATCAGCGGCGTTTCCCCTATCAGCAGCACGGCGATCCCCACGGCGGTGACAACAAACGCGATCAGCGCCTTCATGCGCATGGACGACTTGACGCCCTCGAGGTTGCCCTGTCCGTGGAACTGTGCCGTGTAGATGCCGGGTCCCGACACGCCGCCAAACAGCGCCAGCGCAAAAACAAACAACAGCTGCCCGACGATCGAAACCGCCGTCATTGCCTCGGTGCCGAGGCTGCCGACCATGATATGGTCAACAAGCCCAACGGCGTTGGTGATGCCGTTTTGTATCATCATGGGAACGGCGAGCACCAGCGCTCTTTTTAAAATTGTCCGGCGGTTCATTTTCTCACCCCTTATACCGTCTTTATAAAACCCAAATCGCAAAAACAGGTTCAACGCACAAACGCCGAACCTGCCGGATAGTTATTCATTTTCGATCGCTTGCCGCACTCTTTCGGCGATCGCAGCCGCGCTGATGCCGACCTGTTCCCGAAGATACTGTTGGGTGCCGACCTTCACACAGTAGAAATCGTTGATGCCGACACGGTGCAGCTTGGCGCCGGTGCCCAGCGCCGACATCACCTCGGCAACTGCGCCGCCGAGTCCGCCGATGATATTATGTTCTTCAACGGCAAAAATATGCTTGAATTGCGCGGCACAAGCGGCAATGACCGCTCTGTCGATGGGCTTTACCGTCGGAAAGCTGTACTGCTCCACCGCATAGCCCTGTTCCTCCAGCCTGTCACAGGCGGCGGAAACCTCTTCCAAAATCGAGCCGGTGGAAAAAACCGCCGCGCTCTTTTTATCTTTATCCGCTTCTCTGAGCTTGTACGCCTTGCCGATGACAAACTCTTTGAGACCGGTGTTGATGCGTTTTTCACCGCCTCTGCCCAACCGCAGATAGGTGGTGCCCTTGGTGTCGGCAATGGTGCGCACCGCCAGCTCGGCTTCTATCGCGTCACCGGGACAGATGACCGACACGCCCGGCAAGGCGCGCAGCGCGGCAATATCCTCGGTCGCATGATGGCTCATGCCCAGCGCGCCGTAGACATAGCCGCCGCCGACACAGATCACGTTGACGTTTGCCTCATGGTAGGCGCAGTCGTTGCGGATCTGCTCCAGACAGCGCAGCGTCGGAAAGTTGCCGATGGAATAGGTAAACACCTTTTTGCCCTCGACCGCCATACCGGCGGCAACGCCTGTCATGTTTTGCTCGGCGATGCCGGCGTTGATGAACTGGTCGGGCAGCGCCTCCCAATAGGGCTTGAGCACGCCGAAGCCGAGGTCGCCCGTTATCAGGGTGATGTCCCTGTCCTTTTTACCGAGGTCGATCAGGGTGTTGACAACCGTGTTTCTCATTTTTCTTCGACCTCCCTGTGGTAATAAGTGGGATGATAGGTCTCCGAAACCGTGTGACGGAGGCCGTCAGGTTCGGGAACATCCGCAGGGCAGCCGTTTGGCGTATAGGGGTCGGTCACGCCGTCCGGCATGGCGGCGTGCAGCTCGTTGACCGCGCAGTTGTACTCCCAGCCGTCGTGCGGAAAACGGTAGTGCCAGAGCACATCGTTCTCCATAAACGAAACGCCTTTGCCCTTGACCGTGTGTGCGATCACCACCGTCGGCTTGCCGGATGCACCGGCATTTTGGAGGGCACTGCGCAGTGCGTCGTGGTCGTGGCCGTTCACCTCGACGGTGTCCCAGCCAAAGCCCTGCCAACGGCGCACCATATCGATCTCTAAGGTATTATTGCAAAAGTCAAGACTTTGCATGTGATTGTAGTCGATGATAGCGGTGAGGTTGTCGAGCCGGTAGTGGTTGGCAAATTCCGCTGCCTCCCACACCGAGCCTTCGTTGCACTCGCCGTCGCCCAGCACCACAAAGGTGCGAAACGTCTTGCCGTCCAGCTTTGCCGCAAGCGCTCTGCCTGCACCGACGGACAGTCCGTGTCCCAGTGAACCGGTGGAGAAGTCAATGCCGGGCAGATAGTGGGACACATGACCCGACAGTCTGCTGCCGTTGACATAGTGGGTTTTCAGCTCCTCCACGGGGATAAAGCCGCTTTCGGCGATCGCCGCATAAACCGCCGCGCTGGCGTGACCCTTGCTGAGAATAAAGCGGTCTCTGCCGTCCCAGTCAGGATTTTGGCTGTCTATTTTCAGTATATCGGTATAAAGCACGCCCATAATATCCGCCACCGACATGATCGCGCCGATGTGGCTGCCGCACGACAGATGTGTCATCTCAATGCCGTGACGGCGAATGAGCCATGCAAGTTGTTTGCTGGTCAAAACAGTCTCTCCTAACTAAGCGTCTGCTGCTGTTTTTCAGCGCTGTAATCATCCACGATTTTTTGGACGTCACGCGGAAGCTTTTGCGAATGCGTCAGCACCTTAAAGGTCGTCCAAAGCAAGCATTTGATGTCGCCCCAAAAGCTGTGGTTATAACGGTAATAGAGCTGCAGCCGCAGCTTGAGCGGCCTCACCTGCTCTAAATAAAACGCATCGGGATCCTCGGAAGCGGTAAAGCCCTTGAACTGCTCAAAATTCGCCATGCTCGCCCAGTCGGTCACCCCGGGCTTCAAATCGAGGATCGGCATCTCCTCTTCGGTGTACATGTCCACATAAAAGCGCAGCTCCGGGCGATAGCCCACCAGCGACATCTCGCCCTTGAGCACATTGAGCAGCTGGGGCAGCTCGTCCAGCTTGGACTTGCGCAAAAAATGTCCCACGCGCGTGATGCGCTCGTCGCGGTCGCCCACGTTCCATTTTCCCTTTCCCTCGCAGTCGGGAACCATGCTGCGAAACTTGAAAATGCGAAAGCTCTTGCCGTATCTGCCCACGCGCTCACCGCGAAAGAACACGCCGCCCTTGGAATCCGCGACGATGCAGAGCGCGATGACCGCCATGACCGGCGACAAAACAATCAGCCCGATAAGGCTGACGACAAAATCAAATAATCGTTTCATTACATATTGGCTCCATCTACCGGAATATTTGCCGCAGGCATAAACGCCGCCTTGTCGCTCGCCAGAAACAGAACCATATTTGCCACTTCCTCCGGCGTGCCGAACCGGTTGATCGCCTGATGGTGGCGCAGAAAATCCTCCACTCTGGGATGACCTTCCTTGATAAACTTGTCCCAATAGCTGCCCTCAAACGCCACGGCGCCCGGCATGACCGAGCAGAGCATGACGCCGGTCGGCGCAAGCTGTCTGCCCACCGTGGTAACGTAGGCGTTCAAAAACGCCTTGGCGGAGGCATAGAGCGGATTGCCGCGCAGCATGACGGCAGAAATAGAGGAAATGTGGATGACCTTTCCGCGTCCCCTCTCCACCATCGGCGGAATCAGCTCGCTGTTCATATCAATTGCCGCTGTCGCATTGAACTTGAGGGCATAGTTCCACTCCTCGGCGCCGCCCAAATGGTTACGGCTGATGAGGGAACCGCCGACGTTGTGGACAACGACGTCAAATTCACCGTACTTTTGCATCAATTCACGGGCAAGCGCCTTGGTGTCGCAGTTCATGATGTCCCTGACTTCGTAATCAAAGGAAGCTGCGCCCTGCTTTAGCGCCTCTGTCTGCGCCTGCACCAGCAGCGATTCCGTACGCGCGACCGCGACGATCCTGCAATGCTCCTGCGCAAAGCCCAAGGCGATCCCTTTGCCGATCCCCTTGCTGGCACCGACAATCAAAACACTCTTATTCTCTAATCCCAAATCCATCTTAATGATTTCCCACCTGTATTTAATAACGGACGCACCCGATTTTGCCGCGCGTCCGCGGGTCTTCCATGGTATATTGCAAAGCCGGTCTGCAAACAAAAAACCGGCACCATAGATTCACACTACTCCGAATACCATTATAACGTTTTAGTGCGGTATTGTCAAGGCAATACCGCATAATTCCGGCGCAGTGCATGCTTTTTGAGCATCTTTGCATCACACCGGATTTTTGCGGTGCGCTCTGTTTAAATAATTCGTCACATCTTGATTTTTCGGTACGGTTATGCTAAAATGACTATAATACGATAAAGGAAGTGATTTTTGATGGAACAACACAATCCCGTTCCCTCTTACCTTCGGTTCCCGACCATGTTTCCGAAGTACAAATGGTTCAAACCGCTGTTGGTCGCACTGACAGGCTTTGGCTTTTATCTGGTGTTTTCGATCGCTTTGATGGTCATAGGCGGCGTGATAGCTGCCAACCAAGGATATGACTTTCAAAAGCTGCTGACCGGCGGCTACGACACGATGGACAGCTACAGCCCGCTCGGCGCGCTGATGTCACTGGGAAGCATCGCGCTCTTTATTCCGGCGCTGATGATCGCCAACCGCATCATCAACTACCGTCCGTTTTCGTCCTATTCCTCCTCACGCGGCGGCTTTAGCTTCAGTGTATTCTTCAAATGCCTGCTTGTCGGCGCGATCGTGGTCTCGCTGCCGATCGGACTGACGGATTATTTGATGGACGGAAAAACCGGCGACTCGCGGTTTACCGTTTTCGGCTTTATTCTCTGCACGGTTCTGGGCGTGCTGCAATGCTGCGCCGAGGAATATGTTTTCCGCGGTCTGATCATGCAGGCGTTCGGCTCTTGGATCAAGATCCCCGTGATCCCGATCCTGATCCAAACCGTTTTCTTTGCCTCGATGCACCCCTATAACCTTACCGGCGTCATCGCCGTGGCGATCATGGGCATCGCGCTCGGCTTCTGCGCAGTCATCACCAAGGGTCTGGAATCGGGCTGTGCACTGCATATCGCCAACAATATGACCGCGTTTTATTTGACCGGCTTCGGCATTGGCAAAATCAGCTCGGAGGTCAACGTGTGGTCGGTCGTGATGGTTTCGGCACTCTGCCTGATCTATGTCGGCATCATGCTGTTCGCAGACAAAAAGCTCGGTTGGTTCAGCCACGTCAAGCATCCCGAAAAAATGCCTGCTGCACAGCAAGAAGATTAAGAATTGTGTATTATCAAGCCCTCGGCTTTTTGCCGAGGGCTTGATTTATGTCTGAGAATGTGGTTATTTAGCACTTACAAAACAGGCTCGGTGCATTTTCCGCACGAGCCTGATTCTATTATTCGGCATAATATCTTCTGTGACTATTCAGCTTTGTCTTAACAGCGTTCTGCAAATCTCTGCTGAAATCCTTCAATTCATCTTCGAAAACAGCTTCCGGTCTTTTTCGATTACCTGATACATGTTTTTCTCCTACATTATCCCAAATAAATCTTCCAGTCTTGTATCCCGGATAATTCTGTCACTGGGCTTATCCACATTCGCAAGCATAGATTCCACGCGGCTTGAGATGACCACGTCCACGAATTTATTAGTATCTATACCGCGCAGTGAAAAGAACAGAAGCGGCTCTTCGTCGAGTCTTGCACCCACGCCGTAAAGGGTCGCCGCGACGTGCTTGCACATGACCGCCCAGTCAGGGCAGGAGCAGGAAAAGGAGATCTCACGCGGCTTGGGGAACAAGCCGCCTTCGTCCAAAAAGACCTCCTTTAGTTCCTTTGGAAAATCGCCGTTCACCAGTTTGTCAAGCGTTTCCACGCGCGTGCCGCATTTGCCGGTGATGGTCTCAATGCGCTCCTCCGACAGCGGACTGATGCGGATCTCCACCTTGTAGGGCGTTTTTCTGGTGCCCTGCACACGCGCCATGATTTTGCCCTTTTTGATCTGCAAATCTATCACCGCGCCCGTGCGGACATAGCGTCTGCCGCGCGGCAGTCTGGTATCAAAATCGGCGTAGCGTTCCAGATTCTCACACCACGCCTTGCCCCACCAGCTGTTGGCGATCTGACGGGACTTTATCACCACCGGGTGCAGCGTTTGTCCCTTTGCCGCCGCTTTTTTTCGCGTGTTTTTCGCGTTTTCTTTCAGCTCTTCCTCGGTGGGCTGCGGATAATTCATCTCATTCCAATAGCGCGCCATGCTTACACCTCCAGTCGCAGCAGCTTCATCAGCTCATCGTTGCTCATTTCCGTGATCCAGTTCTCGCCGCCTGCGCCGATAACGTTCTCGGCAAGCTCTTTTTTGGAGGAGATCAGCGCGTCGATCTTCTCCTCCACCGAGCCCTTACAGACAAATTTGTGCACCATCACATTCTTGTCCTGACCGATGCGGAACGCGCGGTCGGTCGCCTGATTCTCTACCGACGGATTCCACCAGCGGTCAAAGTGAATGACATGGTTTGCCTTGGTGAGATTCAGTCCCGTGCCGCCTGCCCTGACGGACAGCACCAAATACGGCACATAGCTCTCACTCTGGAACCGCTCGACGATCGCATTGCGCTCCCTGACCGGCACGCCGCCGTGAATGACGCCGCCGCGTCTGCCGAACACCTCCGCAAGATAATCATCCAAATGACCGGTCAGCTCCTTGAACTGTGTAAACACCAGCATGCGCTCGCGCTTTTCGGCTATCGTCTGTGCCAATTGCTTTAGCAGCTCAAACTTGCCGCTCTGCGCCGGGCTGTATTCCTCGGTGCCGAGATACTGATCGGGATGGTTACAAATTTGCTTGAGATGCAGCAGCAGAGCAAGCACGATACCGCGCCGCTGCATGCCGTCGCTGTTCTCCACCTTTTCGCTCGTTTCCGCCAACAGCTTGCGGTACAGCACCGTCTGCTTGGGAGAGAGCGTAACGTAATCGAGCTGCTCGAGCTTGTCGGGCAGGTCGGAAATGATTTTTTTATCGGTTTTGACACGCCGCAGCAAGAACGGCGCGATCATATTTTTCAGCTTGGCATAGCCCTCGGGATTCTGCTCCAAGCCACGGCAAAAGCCTCGAAATTCCTCCATGCTGCCGAGCAAGCCTTTGTTGAGAAAATCAAAGAGCGACCAGAGGTTGGACAAATCATTTTCGATCGGCGTGCCCGTCATAGCGATGCGCATGCGGCTTTTGAGCCGTTTTATCTGCCGCGTCTGTTTCGTGCCGGGATTCTTGATCGCCTGCGCTTCGTCCAAGATGATACAATCCCACAGCGGTTCTTCCAGCGCTTCAATGGACATTGCCATACGGTAGGTAGTAATGGTCAAAAATGCGTCGGATTTTGTAAATCTGTCAG
>ONGI01000012.1 GCA_900317315.1 uncultured Eubacteriales bacterium | reverse complement strand
CGACGAGCTCGAAAAGCTCGGCTACACCTTCGCTTCGGCGGAGCTGGAGATGGTTCCCAGCACCTACACCAAGCTCGACGACGAGGACACCGCCGTCAAGATGCAGAAAATGCTTGACATGTTTGAGGATAATGACGACATTCAGAACGTGTGGCACAATTGGGAAAGCTAAGTGCAAATGCATAATTCTTAATGCGTAATGCATAATTAGCTGTCGGGAAAAGTAATAATATACATTTAGGGACGTGAGGTGCAACCTCACGTCCCTGTTATTTATGTAACTTTTAATTGAGCGAAAATTACGCATTAAGAATTATGAATTATGAATTAAAACCACCGGCTCGCGGTAGCACTGGACGCCGCCTCTAAAGACCTCCACCGCTCTGCCGTTGAGGAGGTTGGCGTAGATGCCGTCGGGCAGATCGACCGGTACGAACGCGGTCTGTCCCTTGATTGGGAACACACCGACCGCCTTTTTGCCGTCCTTTTCGTGCGTGGCAACGAGCACGTCCTCGCCGATTGCCTGCACATGATAGGTGCTATCGGTAAAGATCTCGTGGCGCTTCATGCGCGAAAGGCGTTGGATAAAGTCGGTCAAATCGGCGTTTTCAAAGCCGTTCCAATGGATCATATCCTTGTCGAAGAGCGTCGGCGTGTGCGAAACCGCCTTTTCCTGACCGGCATACAGCAGCGGCATTCCCTTTTGAAAGAACATGAACGCCGTCCAGCTTTTGAGCATGGCGATGTCGGGGAGGAAGAAACGCGCACGGGTCTGGTCGTGATTTTCGAGAAAACGCAGCTTGACATAGTTGTCGGGATAGATGGATTCCTGCCGGTTGATCGCGTCGGCGTAGGCTTGCAGCGTGCCGGTGCCGTAGAAATAATCCTTGAACGCGCCGTAGCAGTCGTAGTCGTAGGTCAGATCAAAGGCGCGGTACATCTCGGCGTCAGCGTGCGCCGCGATCCCCTGTGCGCGCATATAGGTGATGAAGTCCGGCTCCACGGACTCGCTCAGCCAAATAGCGTCGGGGCGCACCGCGGCAACGGCGTCTCTCGCCTGCTCCCAAAACGCGATGGGCACCAACGGCGCCACGTCGCAGCGGAAGCCGTCTACGATCTCCGCCCATTGCACGAGGGTTTCGATCTGATAGTCCCATAATTCTCTATTGGAATAATCTAAGTCGATAATATCCGTCCAGTCGCCCACGCGGTTGCCAAAGGAGCCGTCGGGCTTATGATAGAACCACTCGGGATGCTCTTTGCTCAAAACGGAATCGGGCGAGGTGTGGTTATACACAACGTCGATGATGCACTTCATATTCCTTTCGTGGATCGCGTCAACAAGCTGCTTGAAGTCGTCGAGCGTGCCGAACTCGGGGTTGACGGCGCGGTAGTCGCTGATGGCGTAGGGTGAGCCGAGGCTGCCCTTGCGCTTTTCTTTGCCGATGGGATGAATCGGCATAAACCAAACGATGTCGGCGCCGAGCGCCTTGATTCTGTCCAAATCCTTTTCGACCTGCGCAAAGGTGCCCTCTTCGCTGTAGTTGCGGACAAAAATCTGGTACATGATTTGATTGCGCAGGGTTTTTGGGGTGTTATCAGCCATAATGTCCTCCTTATTTTCTGACAAAGAGTATGCCCAGCGTACCGGGACCGCAATGGCTGGTAATCGTGCAGCCTGCGGTGGTTTCGAGGATTTCTTCAAAGCCGGGATACAGCTCGTTGATTTTGCCGCGCACCTGCTGAACGGTCACGGGATTGCATTTTGTGTGGGTGATGAAAATACGGTGCTTGTCGATGTCGGCTCTGCCGCGCAGCTTGTCGGTGACGTAGCTGATAATCGACTTGTCAATACTGCCGCGGTACTTTTTGCCTGCCTTCATCTTGCCGTCAATGACCTCAATCAGCGGCTTGAGCTTGAGCAGATTCGCTCCGAGCGCGGCGACCGACGAACAGCGTCCGCCCTTGTGCAGATAGTCAATGCTGTCCACCACAAAGCTCGCCTCGACCTTTCCGGTCATGGCGTCGCACGCCTGCTTGATCTCAGCGGCTGATTTGCCCTGCTGTGCCAGCTCGGCGCCGCGCAGCACGACCAAGCCTGAGCCGGTGGAGAGGTTGCGCGTATCTACGACATACACGCCGTCCATAGCTGCGGCGGCTGTGCGTGCGTTTTGGTAGGAACTGGAAAAATCGCTGCTGATACAAAAATGCACGATCTCATAGCCCTGCTCGCGCCAAGCGGAAAAGGTCGCCGAAAAATCGTCGAGGTTCGGCGCAGAGGTGGAAGGCAGTTTGCCTGTCTTTTCGACATACGCGTAGATGTCCTCCGGCGAGACCTCCAAGCCATCCTTTTGCGTTTTGTCGCCCATGACAACATAGAGCGGCACAACGGCGATGTCGTACTTTTCCAGCAGCTCAGGCGAAAGATCGGCGGTGCTGTCGGTAATGATTTTTATTTTCATTGGTATCGTCCCCTTTGCAGACAGATTCAGCGTATGCTTAGTTTATTATACCATCATTATAACAAAATTTCAATAGAATATCGAATAGAATTTGTACAAAATCCGCTGCCGCGGTGGGCAATCCGCAAGCGTGACGCTTGACCCTATCCGCGCTTCACACGTTTGTCGGAAAGATTACAAGAATAGCCGCGTTCAAAATGGCGATAGCTGGTTGCCTTCTAAAGCCTTTTCTGACGCGGCGTTTATCTATGTTCTTCTTTTAAATGCAGCTTTCCAAAGCCGCGCTGAAAAACCGCGTTCAAAAAGGCTATGGTAACTTAGTTTCCAATGCCTTTTCTGACGCGGCGTTTATCTGAGTTTTTCTTCAAATGCTGCTTTCCAAAGCCGCGCTGAATCAAGCGTCACGCTTGCGCGCTGCCCACCGTGGCTACGGTCTCTACTTCTACCAATACGTTCTTGGGAAGGGTTTTGACGGCTACACAGGAGCGTGCCGGCTTGGAGGTGAAGTAGGTGCCGTAGACGGCGTTGAATGCCGCGAAGTCGTTCATATCGGCGAGAAAGCAGACGGTCTTGACTACGTTGTCGAGCGAACTGCCGGCGGCTTCGAGCACGTTTTTGAGATTTTTGCAAACCTGCTCGGTCTGCGCTTCAATGCCCTCAGCGTCCACATTGCCGGTCGCAGGGTTGATCGCGATCTGTCCCGAGGTGAACACAAAGCCGTTTGCCTTGATCGCCTGCGAATAGGGTCCGATGGCGTCGGGTGCGTTTTTGGTGTATATTTTTTCCATGATTCATTCTCCTTATACTAATTTGAAGCCTGCGCCGGTGAGTGCTTCCGAGATCTGGCGCACATGGTCAAAGTTTCTGGTTTCCAATATAATGCGCAGATAGGCGGCGGTCACGTCGCTGCCCTCGCCTGCCCTCTCGTGGTGAACCGAGATCACATTTGCGCCGAGGTCGGCGATGATCTTGGACACCGCCACGAGCTGACCGGGCTTGTCCTGCAGCTCAATGCACAAGGTCTGCTGTCTGCCGGAGCGGAGGAGTCCGCGCTTGATGACGCGGTTGAGGATCGTCACGTCGATGTTGCCGCCCGACACGATGCAGACGACCTTTTTGCCCTCAACAGGCAGCTTGCCGAACATCACAGCCGCCAGCGGCGCCGCACCGGCACCCTCGGAGACCATCTTTTGGCTCTCAATCAGCGCTAAGATCGCGGAGGCGATCTCGTCGTCGGAGACGGTCACAATGTCGTCCACATATTTTTGAATGTATTTAAAGGTATGCTCGCCCGGCTCCTTGACCTGAATACCGTCGGCGATCGTTGACACCTTGTCCAAACGAACCGGCTTGCCCTGCTTGATGGATTCCAGCATGGACGGCGCGCCCTCAGCCTGCACACCGTAGACCTTGATGTTGGGGTTGAGGTTCTTGATGGCGCAGGCTACGCCGGAGAGCAGTCCGCCGCCGCCGATCGCCGCCACGACCGCGTCTACGTCGGGCATTTCGTTGAGGATCTCCAGACCGATGGTGCCCTGACCGGCAATGACGTTTTCGTCGTCAAAGGGGTGAATAAAGGTGTAGTTCTTTTCGTCGCGCAGACGGAGCGCCTCCTTGTAGGCGTCGTCATAAACGCCGGGCACCATGCGCACCTTGGCGCCGTAGCCCTTGGTCGCCTCCACCTTGGAGATGGGCGCGCCGTCGGGCAGACAAATCAGCGACTCAATGCCGTATTTTGTCGCCGCCAGCGCCACGCCCTGCGCGTGGTTGCCTGCCGAGCAGGCGATAACGCCGTGCGCCTTCTCTTCGTCGGAGAGCTGTGAAATCTTGTATCCGGAGCCTCTCACCTTGAACGAGCCGGTGATCTGCAGGTTTTCGGGCTTGAGGTAAACATCACATACATCGGTGATGCCGGACGCCTTGACCAAGTGTGTGGGACGGATAACGTCCTTGAGCACATAGGAAGCGTGATAGATCCTGTCGAGTGTAAGCATTTTCATACCTTCTTTGTAAAAATCATACTCACCTATTTTATACCAAACCGGTGCAGAAATCAAGCCCTATTCACGCTTATTCGCCTCATTTTAAAACGAATTCTTTTGAACTCCGACACGAGAAACAAAAAACGCCTTGCTATTTTTGTTTTTTTGTGATATATTTATATCATCTATTCGCACCCGAACAGGAGTGATGTTATGCAGCTGAAAGAATCCGGCGAAATGTATCTCGAAACCATCTATGTTCTCCACCAGCAAAAGGGCTTTGTGCGCTCCATTGACGTCTGTGAGAGGATGGGCTATTCCAAGCCCAGCGTCAGCCGCGCGGTCGGACTGCTCCGCGACGGCGGCTATCTGACCGTCAGCAAGGACGGCGGTCTCCACCTGACTGAAGCTGGTCTGGAAGTCGCCGAACGCACCTATGAGCGCCACACCGTTCTCAGCGAGCTGTTTGAAAAGCTCGGCGTCAGCGAAGAACAAGCCGTTGCCGACGCCTGCAAAATTGAACACGTTATCAGCGTCGAAACCTTTGCCGCGCTGAAAAAGCTGAATCAGTCTATGTAACACCCGTTGTGATACAGGACTGACAAAAAACAGTATGATAATAGTGACAGAAAACGAGGAGTGATCCCATGATTGTATTGGCTTCCAATTCACCGCGCCGCAAGCAGCTGATGCGGCTGATCTCACCGAGCTTTATCATTGACCCTGCCGACATTGAGGAGAGCCACGCCGAGAACATCCCGCTCGACCGCATGCCGGAATTTCTGGCGCTCCAAAAAGCACAGCAGGTGCAAAAGAAGCACCCCGACGACATCGTTATCGGCTGCGACACCGGAGTATTTATCAATAATATGATGATCGGCAAGCCAAGCTCCGACAAGACCGCGTTTGAGATCCTCAAAATGCTCTCGGGCAAGACCCACCGCGTCATCACGGGCTGCGCGATCATCAAGGGCGATATCACACTCCGTTTTTCACAGACGACCGAGGTGGAGTTCTATCCTCTCACCGAAGAAGAAATGGAAGCCTACGTTGCCACCGGTGAGCCGGGCGACAAGGCAGGCGCCTACGGCATTCAGGGCAAGGGCGCGCTGCTGGTCAAGGAGATCCGCGGCGACTATTACAATGTGGTCGGACTGCCCGTTGCACTGCTGAGCCGCAAGCTGCGTCTGCTGGAGGACGAATGATCTTTTTGCATGCGCAAACGCTTTTATTCTTTGGAGGTAAGGATTATGAAAAAAGTATTGACCGTATGGTAGCAAGCCCCACCGAAAGGATCGCTTTTTGTGCCATCAGGGAAGAAAAATCTCCCTTTGAGGGCTCTGAAATCACCTCCGTCGAAGCCTATTTGCAGTTCCAGCATGACAACTCCAAGGGCAAGAACGTCACGGCCATCAAAAACGAAACGGGTATCCCCTACTTTGAATACGAATACACCAACGGTAATCAAACCTTCCGCTATTTTACCACAGCCATGGAATCCGACAGCGCCTACTACACGCTCCAGTGCTTTACGCCGACTGATGAATACGACAGCTACAAGGACAGGATTTTGAATTGGATGAGAAACGTAAGGGTGGAATGATCCTCTCCCGCAATCAAATGCATCCGTTTGCCCGGCAGACTCTTTGTTTTTTGAAAAACGGAGAGTCTGTTTTTGATTTTATACAAATTATTATGCGACAGATGCAAACTAACTATTGCAATTTATCACAAAAAATGGTATGATAGAATTACGTTGAGAGGCGAACCTCTCCGCATTATCCGTGCGTAAGATGGATAAATATTTTTTAGAAAAGGTGATTAACGTGAAAACAACAACAATCCGGAAGGCAGCCGCTTTGACAATGGCTGCTCTGATGGCAGGAACCGCACTCGCAGGCTGCGGCGGCAACAACGGCGCTTCCAAGGCTGACGGCACCGCTGACAGCGCTTCCAAGGCGGCAAGCGGCGCAAAGGGCTCGGTTTACTGGCTCAACTTCAAGCCCGAGATCGACGAGACCCTGCAGGACCTCGCCAAGAAGTACACCAAGGCAAAGGGTGTTGATGTAAAGGTCGTTACCGCTGCTTCCGGCACCTACTACACCACTCTCACCGCTGAGATGGACAAGTCCAATCCCCCGACACTGTTTGTTATCGGCAACCAGCAGGGCGTCAAGGACTGGGGCGACTTTGCGCTTGACCTCAAGGGCACCGCGATCGAAAAAGAGCTGAACACCGACGCTTACAACCTCTATGACGCAAACGGCAAGCTCGTTTCTATCGGCTACTGCTATGAGTGCTACGGCATCATCGCCAACCCCACCCTGATCGAACAAGCCGGTCACACGATGGACGAGATCAAGAACTTTGACGGCTTGAAGGCTGTTGCCGAGGACATCCACAAGAGAGCCGCAGAGCTGAAGTTTGACGCTTTCTCCTCCTCCGACATGGACGACAGCTCCTCCTGGAGATTCACCGGTCACATGGCTAACCTCGAATACTTCTATGAGGAAAAGGCAGCAGGCAAGGCTTGGACCGAATGCCCCGCTACCATCACCGGCGACTACCTCCCCAACTTCAAGAACCTGTATGACCTCTGCATCAACAACTCCCTCACCGCTCCCACCGACCTGTCCGCAGGCGGCCACAACGCTGAGGAAGAATTCATCAACGGCAAGGCTGCTTTCTTTGTAAACGGCTCTTGGGAATTCGCAGCGGTTTCCGAAAAGGTTCCGAACGCGGTCATGATCCCCTACTACTGCGGTGTTGAGGGCGAAGAAAAAGCCGGTCTCAACTGCGGCACCGAGAACTGCTGGGCAGTTAACGCCAACGTTTCCGCTGACGATCAGCAGGCTACCATCGACTTTATGGTATGGCTCGTAAGCGATCCCGACGCTTCCAAGATCATGGTTGAGCAGCTCGGCGTTATGCCCTACAAGAACGCTGTTGCTTCCTCCAACGGATTCCTCCAGAACGCTGAGGCTTACAGCGCTGACGGCTGCTACGTCATGGATTGGGCTACCAACTATCAGCCCAACGTTGACGAGTACCGCAAGGATCTCGTTTCTGCTCTGAACGCATACAATGCCGATCAGTCTGACGCTAACTGGGCAAAGGTCAAAGAAGCCTTTGTTGACGGTTGGGCTAAGCAGTACAAGGCTATCCAGGGCTAATCAACAAAACACCATTTACGGGGCGGGCGCGATCGCCCGTCCCGTTATTTCTTTTCGCCGAGAACAGGAGGTTCATTTTGAAAACTACCGCAGCTGCAGCTGACGGCGCCAAGGCCAAACCTGCCAAAAAGCGCAAAAAGGCTGCCTACAAATCCGGTCACAGCTCGATGACCAAGCGCTCGCTGCGCAAGTGGTCATGGCTGTTTATCGGTCCTGTTTTTGCCGCGTTCATCATCGGCTTCATCTGGCCGTTTGCACAGGGTATCTACCTCTCCTTCTGCGGCAAATTCAGCGTTATTTCACAAGCCCGTCTCCAGGGCATCGAAAACTACATCAAGGCGTTTTCCGACGAAACCTTTTATCATTCGTTCTGGTTCACCGCCCTGTTCGCTGTCGTCAGCGTTATCCTCATCAACCTGCTGGCGTTCGCCATCGCCTACGCCCTCACGCAAGGGGTCAAGGGCTCCAACCTTTTCCGCACGGTATTCTTTATGCCGAACCTCATCGGCGGTATCGTGCTGGGCTATCTCTGGTCAATGATTTTTGACGGTCTGCTCGATTTGTGGACGACCCAAAACCTGGTTGACAACGCGACCTACGGCTTTTGGGGTCTGATCATCCTCTTGCTCTGGCAGCAGGTCGGTTATATGATGATCATTTACATCGCAGGCTTGCAGGCTGTTCCCGATGACATGCTCGAAGCGGCAAAGATCGACGGCGCCACCAAAACACAAACATTGTTTAAGGTCATCATTCCCAACGTGATGCCGTCCATCACCATCTGCACCTTCCTCACCCTCACCAACAGCTTTAAGCTGTTCGACCAGAACCTCGCCCTCACCGGCGGCAAGCCCGGACGTCTGACCGAAATGCTCGCCCTGAACATTTCCAACGGCTACTCCAACATGGCAACGCGCGGCATGGCGCAGGCAAAGGCGGTCATCTTCTTCTTGCTTGTTGCGGCTCTGGGCATTGCGCAGCTTGTTGCCACCAGAAGGAAGGAGGTCCAGCAATAATGGGTAAACAGCAATCTATTCAACAGGAAAAACGCCGCAAAATGATCATGTCGATCGTGCTGGCAATCATCTGTGTTATCTATATAATGCCGATCGTCACCATTTTGATCAACACCTTCAAGAGCGCGGGCGCTGTCAAGTCCAATCTGTTTGCGCTGCCGAACGCCGAAACCTTTGTCGGCTTTGAAAACTACGTCACCGGTATGACCGCAGGCTCCTTCCCGTTCTGGAAGGCGGTGCTGTTCAACGTCATCATCACCGTGCTTTCCGCGTTTTTGATCCTGCTGTTCTGCTCCATGGCGGCATGGTACGTGGCGCGTGTCAACAGCATTTTCTGTAAAATTTTCTATTATCTGTGCGTGTTCTCCATGGTCGTTCCGTTCCAGATGGTACAGTTCACCCTCTCCAAAACAGCCGACTCCCTCTCGCTGAACACGCCTTGGACGATCCCGATCGTCTACCTCGGCTTTGGCGCCGGACTGGCTATCTTTATGTTTGTGGGCTTTGCCAAATCCATCCCGATCGAGATTGAAGAAGCCGCTTCCATTGACGGCTGCGGTCCGCTGAAAACCTACTTTATGGTCGTATTCCCCATGCTCAAGCCGACCATGATCTCGGTTGGTATCCTGGAAATCATGTGGGTTTGGAACGACTATCTCCTGCCCTCTCTCGTGCTCGACCTTGCGAAATACCGCAACATCCCGATGCACATCCAGCTCACCACCACCGGCAGCTACGGTCAGATGAACCTCGGCGCCATGATGGCGATGATCTTCCTCTCCATCGTCCCGATCATCATCTTCTACCTCCTCTGCCAAAAATACATCATCAAGGGTGTTGCCGCCGGCGCTGTCAAAGGTTAGTGTCAGTGGACACGTTTGGCGGCTTTGGATGGGTTCATTGGAAGATGAACTTCGGCTAACGCCGCGTCAAAAGCTTGCGCTAACGGTCGTGTGGCTATTGCCAATTATAACGCGGCTGTGACGGCATTCCCCTTATCAAATGAATCATTATCTCTAACCAAACAGGGACGTGAAAAAATCACGCCCCTGTTTTATTCTATATTGGAATATAAAAATCAATAGATGAGCCAATTATGCATTACGCATTACGAATTACAAATTACCGCAGGAATCCTTTGATGATCTGTTCCTCCGCTTCCGCTTCCGTGAGTCCGAGGGTCATCAGCTTGATCAGCTGGTCGCCGGCGATTTTGCCGATGGCGGCTTCATGGAAGAGCATGGCGTCCACGTCGTTGGCTTCGAGCGACGGGATCGCAAGGATCTTGCCGCTGTCCATAATGATCGAATCACATTCGGTGTGACCGTTGCACGGCGCGTTGCCGGTGATCCTTGCGTTGAAGGTCTGCGACGAGGTATCTCTCGCGACCGAACGCGACACCACGTCGGCAGTGGCATTTTCACCGTTGAGCGTCACCATATAGTCGCTCTTGGCGATCTGGTCGCCGTGGGTCATCAGACGCTCCTTGACGACCAGCTTGGCGCCGGCCTTCAGCTCGGCGATGGTAGTGCGGACGGTGGAGTCCACGCCCTTGATCTGCTCCATTTCCATCTCCATGGAGCTGTCCTCCTCCATATAGACCTCTGTCTGCGGATTCAGAATGCGCTTGCCGTTGCCGTCGCCGCTGCCGTAGTGCTTCTCCACATACTTGATGTGGGCGTTCTTGCCTACATAAAAGCGGTGTACGCCGTCGTGCTGCGCGTCGTGCTCGCCGCAGTTGTCGATGCCGCAGCCTGCCACGATCACCACGTCGCAGTCGTCGCCGATATAAAAATCATTGTAGACCGTTTCCTTGATGCCGGAGGCGCTCACCACAACGGGGATATGCACGCTCTCGCCCTTGGTGTGCGGCTTGATGAAGATGTCGATACCGGGCAGGCCTTCCTTTGTCATAATGTCGATATTGTCTGTGGTGTGTCTGCCTGCAAGCTGCGAGTTGACACGGAAGTTATAGGCGCCGGCAGGTGTGTCGTGAATGTCGGCGATCTCCGCCAAAAGCGTCTTGCCGATGTCGTCAATATTTAAATCAAGCATGGTGTTCCCTCCTTACTTCAAACGCTCGCACGCGTCAACCGCGGCGGTGGTGCCGATGAGCTGCGGCAAAACCTCGTCAACCGTGCCTGTTTGCTTGATGGTGCCGTCGCTGAGCAGGATGATCTCGTCGGCGATTTGCAGAATGCGCTCCTGGTGCGAGATGATCACGATCGAGCTGTCCTTGATCTCGCGGCGCATATTCTCAAAAATACGGATAAGATTCTGGAAGCTCCACAGGTCAATGCCTGCCTCCGGTTCGTCAAAGACGCTCAGACGGGTCTGACGCGCGAGCAGGGTGGCGATCTCAATGCGCTTCAATTCGCCGCCCGAGAGCGAGGAATTGATCTCGCGGTCGATATAATCTCTGGCGCACAGACCGACCTCCGACAGATAGTCGCACGCATCGCTGATACCGAGCTGCTTGCCGGACGCCAAACGGAGCAGGTCGATCACGCGGATACCTTTGAAGCGCACCGGCTGCTGAAAGGCAAAGCTGATGCCGAGCTTGGCGCGTTCGGTGACGCCGAGGGCGGTGACGTCCTGACCGTCAAAGAAGATTTGACCCGAGGTGGGCTTTTCGATGCCCATGGAATTGTCAGGTCGAGGTTGTGGAGGATTTCCTTTTGCACTCCGTCGCTCTCGACCGAAAAGGAAAGATTTTTTAATTCCAGCATGGTGATTCTCCTATTTGTAAGCATTTCTACTATTATACATCATATCCCGATAAAATGCAATTCATAATATGGGTTTTTTGCATCTTTACAAATCCTCTGCAAAAGCATATAATAATGAAAAAGGACGGTGGTTCGATGTTCAGAAAAATGAGACGCTTCAAACAGCAATTGACCGACGATGCATGTGCAGAGGTCCTCAAGAACGGACAGCGCGGTATTTTGGCGGTGTTGGGCGACGAGGGCTATCCCTATACGGTGCCGCTCGATTATGTTTATACGGACGGAAAGCTCTACTTTCACAGTGCGGCGGAGGGGCACAAGGTTGACGCGGTGCGCGCCGAACCAAAGGCTTCCTTCTGTGTGCTGGCACAGCGCGAGCAGGACGCGGACGGCTGGTCGTATTATTTTGACAGCGTGGTCGTGTTCGGCAAGGTGCAGATCATAGAGGACGAAGAAGAACGTCTGCACGCACTGCGGCTGTTGGGCTTGAAATACTTTCCCGACGCGCAGATGGTCGAGGACGATCTGCGCAAAAACGCGGCGCGCGCCCTGGTGCTCTGCCTGCATGCCGCGCATATCAGCGGCAAGCACGTGCATGAGAGGTGAACCATGAACCGGTATCTATATCGCCAAAACGACCCCACTGTTGCCGCGCTGCCCTACGGAAGACTGCAGCGTCAGGTGGCGGACGCAGGCTGTGCCTTGGTCGCAATATATAATCTGATGAACCGCTTGGGGCAGCCGCAGGAATTCTCAGCCATCATCAAGGACGCGCAGCGCCTGCACATGCCGTGGATGTTTGGGCTGTTCGGCACCAAGCCGCACGCACCGGCGCGCTATTTCCGCGAAAAGAGTATTCCCTTTTTCTGCACCAACCATGCGGAAGCATTTAAAGAACGGCTTGCCGACTGCGACGCCGCCATCATCTGTGCATGGAACAAGCCGCGCCGCTATGGGATCCATTTTTATCTCATCTGCAATGACAACGGCAGACTGACAGCGCTCAACCGCTTTGCGAATGACAACCAACCCACCGCCTTTTCGCCCGATGATGTCGAAAAGGGGTATTTTATCACGGGATATATTTTTCCAAAAGAGAAAAAAGCTTGACTTAGCCGATCGGTTAAGCCAAGCTTTTGTTTTATTCTTTTATTCCTCTACCGTTTCCAGATCCGCTTCGGAAACCTTGCGGAGTTCTTTCTTGTTGAACGCGTCATAGATCAGCGGAATGATGAACAGCGTCATCAGGGTCGCATAGAGCAGACCGCCGATGCAGACGATCGCCATGGGCTGCATCATTTCGGCGCCGGTGCCGATACCGAGCGCCATGACCGAGAGACCGAGAACCGTGGTGAGCGCCGTGATAAAGATAGGCCGCATGCGCGTTTTGCCTGCCTCCACGATCGCCTCCACACGCTCCTTGCCCTCGAGCCGCAGCACGTTGATGTAGTCCACCAGCACGATGCCGTTATTGACGATGATGCCGCAGAGCATGATGAAGCCGACCAGCGATATGACGCTGATGTCAAAGCCCGTGAGGAGCAGCCCGATGAAGCCGCCCGTGAACGCCAGCGGAATGGTGAACATGATGATGAACGGCGATTTGAGGCTTTGGAACTGCGCCACCATGATGAGATAGATCATGATCACGCCGAGCAGCATCATCAGCATGAGCTGTTGAAGCGCTTCCATGGTCTCCTTGTCGCTGCCCTCGTAGTCGAGCGAAAAGCCGGTGGGCAGCTCGTAATCGCTGAACAGCTGCTTGGCGCGCGCGTTGACGTCGGTGAGGTTGTAGCCCTCCTTGATAGTGCCCGAAACCGTCAGATAGCGCTTTTGGCTTTTGCGCGTGATCTTATCCATGGTCTCGGCATTGTCAATGCTCGCCACACGCGCGAGCGAGATCTTTTTGTCGCTGCCGTCGGCGTCCTTGTAGGTCAGGTCGATGCTGCCCAGCTTGTCGGCGGTGATCTTTTGCGCGTCGTCCTTGACGGTCACGATGTCCACGCTCTTGCCGTCGCCGGTTTTGAGGGTGGTGGAGGTCTTTTCGCCTGCCACAGCCGCCGCTATCTGCTGGAACACCTGCGCGGTGGTCAAGCCCTTTTCAGCCGCCTTTTTGCGGTCTACCGTCACCTTTAGCTCAGGTGAGGTCGCGCCGACGCCGCTGTCGGTTTCGTCGATCCCCTCCAGTGTGCCGAGCTTTTCCGCCATGTTGTCGGCGGTCGCCTTGAGCTTTTTGAGGTCGTCGCCGTAGAGTGTGATCTGCACGCTCCTGTCGCCGAGCATGGCGCCCATAGATGCGCTTGCGTCGGAGCTGACGGTAACGTCGCCGTTGATGGTGAGCTTGCTCTCGACCTCCTTGCCGATCGCGCCGCCGCGCTTGATATGCTCGGGCTTCAAGACACCGTAAGCCGTGACCGTGCCGCTGCTGCCGCCGCTGCCGCCTGCCGGTGCAATGCCCAACATGCCGCCGGCACCGCCGACCATCACGCCGACGGTCTCAAATTCGTCGTATTCGCGCAAGACCTCGTTGACCTGCTCCGCCGCCTCGACGGTTTCTTCAAAGGTCGCGTTCGGGTCGAGCTGAACCGTGACCTGCACCTCGGTGTTGCTCATGCTCGGCAAAAAGCTGAAGCCGCGCAGCAAGACCAAAAATCCGCTGCCGAACAACAGAACCAACACCAGCAGGATGGCGACAAGCTTGTGACGGAGCACAAAGCGGAGGGAGCTTTCGTAGGAACGGAGGATCTTGCCCTCCCCTGTTTTTTTGGGCTGCCGCACCTTGCGCAGCATGCGCTGGCTCATGGCAGGCACCAGCGTGAGCGCCACGATCAGGCTCGCCGCAAGCGAATAGGTGATGGTGAGCGCCAAGTCCACAAAAAGCTGCCGCGTGATGCCCTCGACAAAGACGATCGGGAGGAACACACAGACCGTGGTGAGCGTGGACGCGACGATCGCGCCTGCCACCTGCTTGGCGCCGTTGAGCGCCGCCTGTATGGGCGAATAGCCGAGATGGCGCAGACGGTAGGTGTTTTCGATAACGACGACCGAATTGTCCACCAGCATGCCGACGCCGATCGCCAAGCCCGAGAGGGAGAACATGTTGAGCGTGATACCGCTGAAATACATCATCACGATCGCAAATACCACGCTGACGGGTATGGAGACCGCGACGATCACCGTGGGCTTGATGTCGCGCAGGAACAGCAGCAGGATGATGATAGCCAGAGCCGCGCCCATCAGGAGGTTTTGGAGCACGCTGCCGATGATGATGTGGATATAGTCGCCTTGGCTGTAGATCGTGGTGAAGTGCAGTCCGTCAAATTCCGCTTCGAGCTGCTTGGCAGTCTCAGTGATGTGATCGCAGACCGTGGCGGTGGCGATGTCGCTCTGCTTGGTAAAGCTGAGGATCACGCCGTCGCCGCCGTTGACCTTGGTGTAGATGTCGGCGGAATTATCGGCGGTGAACACGTCCGCCACATCGCTGAGCCGGATCACACCGATGCCGTCGATTTTGGAATCGAAGAGCGGCAGACCGGCAAGCTCCTTCTCGTCGGTAAGCTCGTCACCGACGCGCACCAGATAGCGGTTGTTGTTGTCGTCGGTCACATAGCCTGCCGGCATGGAGAAGTTTTGGGCGGTGAGAATGCCCGAAACGGTGTCGATCGTCACCAGCGCGTTTGGGTCAGCCTTTTTCTTTGCCTCTTCCTTTTTGGCGGTCAGCTCGCTGAGGCTCTTTTCCAGCTCGCTCTGTGCTGCGCTGAGCTGTGCCGCGGCTGCCGTGACCTCGGTCTGCTTGGCGGCAAGCGTGGCGACCGCGCCGGACATTTTGAAGTCCGCGCTCGACTGCTGCTGTGCGATCGTCGCAAGCGCCTCGTTGACCGTGACGGTGTTGTCATCCAAGCCGCCGATCGCCGTGTCTATCTGCTCGATGCCGCTGTTGATCTGCGCAATACGGCTGCTGATCTCGTTGAGGGTATCATCGAGCAGAGAGGTGTCGGTGCCAAGTTCCTTGAGCTTTTGGTTCACGTCATCGAGCGAGCTGTTGACGCGCTCCAAGGCAGCGTTGGCAGCGGCGATCGCCACAGCCAAACCCTCTTTTCTGACGCCCGTGGACGCGAGCTGCCTGTCGATCTCCGCGAGCTGCGCGTTTGCTTCCGCCCGTTCTTCTTCGGTACTGTCCGGGTTTGCCAGCACTGCAAGCGCGGCAAGATATTGTTCGTTAATAGAATTAAGATTCTCCAGTCTGCCGACCAGCTCGTTCTTCTCCCTGATCAGATCGTCATAGGTCGTCTTGACAGTCAACAGCGCCTGATAGGTCGCCTCGAGCACCTGCTTGGTGGTGGCGAGAGTGGTCTTTTGGTCGAGCAGCTCCATTTTGGCGGAGATGATTTTGCTCTTGCCGTTGTCCGCTTCCTTTTGCGCGGCGGCAAGCTGCTCTGCAAGCGCTGCCTGCTCCTTGTTTATCGTGTCGAGTGAGTCGGTGATGACCGATGCGCCCTCCTGTGCCTGGGCGGCGTTGTCCTCCAACTCCTTTTTGGCGTCCTTTATCTTCTCCTCCGCTTCGTCAAACTGGCTGTCAAGCGCGGCGGTTATCTTTTTGTTGAGCGCGTCAAGCTTTTTCTGCGAGAGGACAACGTTCTCCTTTTCGACCACAACACCGGTGTCGGAGACCGATGCGATGCCGTCGATCCCCTCCAGGCGGTTGAGCAGCGTTTCGCTGACAAAATCCGAAATGCCGATCCTGTCCTTTCCCTCATAGTCCACCGCCATCATGGCGACCGGCAGGATATTCGGGTTGATCTTGATCAGATAAGGGCTGCCGACCGCATCGTCCCAGTTGTCGGACAGGGTGTCGAGCGCTGCGCGGACGTCGATCGTGGCGGTGTTCATGTCGGTGCCGTCGGCAAACTCGATGATGCACATGGAGTAGCTGTCGCTCGAGGTGGAGCGCACCTGCTCCACACCGTCGATCACCGCAACGGAGGACTCCAAGGGCTTGGTGACAACAGTCTCGACGGTCTCGGGATTCTGTCCCGGGTAGGTGGTGAGCACCAGCGCATAGGGCAGATCCATATTCGGCATCAGGTCGGGCGTCATTTTTAAGAAGGAAACGATGCCCAAAACGATCACCAACACCACCGCTACAAAGATGGTCATCGGCTTTTTTACACTGAATTTAGATAACATATTCCCTCCCGAATGATTGCAGCGCGCCGGCTTGGAGGATCGTGAGCTTGCGCCGGTAGTCGCGTCTGACCTTTTCGTATGCTTCTTCCATTACATAATAGTTGAACAGGGCGTTTTTGAGGATACCTGTCAGGATCTGCAGCAGCAGCTCAAAGTCGCTGTCGTCCGGAAAGCGCAGTTTTTCGCGCGAAAAATGCTTGGTACAGTCCTTGAATTCATCAATACCCTTAAAGCGGTTTTTCATATATTCAAACACCAGATCATCATTGGCGCGCAAATTGCCGGACAGGCGCCGCAAAACGGTGCGGTTCTCGCAGTCCTCCGAAACGGAGGCAATGATATCGAACAGCTGCGCATAAGTGGAAAAAATATCGTTGTCGGCGCCGGAAGCTGCCGTATCAAGGTTTTCCAAAACCGCTTCGACAAAGGACTTCATCAGTACCTCGATCAGATCCACCTTGTCGTCAAAATATTGATAAAAGCTGCCGCGTGAGATCTCGGCGCGGTGGATGATGCGGTTGATGCTGACCTTTTCGTCTGAGGTCTCCGAAAATTCGCTGATGATCGCCGCTGTGATCCTGCGCCGTTTTTCTTCGGGCAGATTATAGAATGTCGGTTTTATCACAGTTTTTCCTCCTATGCTTATGTGACAACCTATCATATGACCGGTTGTCACAATTGTATCACCACAGCGGTAACATGTCAATACCCACACAAAAGAATAAGGAGCCGAAATTCGACTCCTTATCACAAAATATGACAATTTTATTTAGACGATAGATTCGAGATACGCTTTGATCTCCGCCTCGGTGGTCATTGCCATGACCTTTTCGGCAACGGCGTCCGCCTCTGCCTTTGTCCACTTGGCAATATTCTTTCTCACCTTGAGAACGGAAGGAGCGGAAACGCTGAATTCGGTCAGACCGAACGAGATCAGCAGCGGGATCATGGTGGGGCTGGCTGCCGCTTCGCCGCACATGCCGACGGAAATGCCCTCGGCTCTGCCGCACTCGATAATGCGCTTGATCATGCGCAGCACGCTGGGCTGCAAGGGAGAATACAGATAGGAAACGTCGCTGTTGCCGCGGTCTGCCGCCATCGTATAGCCGGTGAGGTCGTTGGTGCCGATGGAGAAGAAGTCCGCTTCCTTGGCGAGCAGGTCGGCGATCACGCCGGACGCCGCGGTCTCGGTCATCACACCCACCTGAATGTTCTCGTCAAACGCAATGCCGGACACTCTGAGGTCAGATTTGGCTTCTTCCACCAGTTCCCTGCCTGCGCGCAGCTCGTCAACCGCTGTGATGAGCGGGAACATGATGCGAATATCGCCAAAGGCGCTGGCGCGGAGAATCGCCTTGATTTGCGACTTGAACATGTCGCGGTTCTTGAGGCAGTAGCGGATAGCACGGAAGCCCATGAAGGGATTCTCTTCTTTGGCGAGACCGAGATACGGGATCTCCTTGTCGCCGCCGATGTCCAGTGTGCGGATGATAACGGGCTTGCCCTTCATGATCAGAGACGCCTGCTTGTACGCCTCAAACTGCTCGTCCTCGGTGGGGAGCTGATTTCTGTCCATAAACAGGAACTCGGTGCGGAACAGTCCCACACCCTCGCCGTCGGCGTCCATCGCCTTGGTGGCGTCCTTGGGCGTGCCGATGTTGCAGAACAGCTCATACTCGTTGCCGTCGGCGTCCGCTGTCACCTTGCCGCGCAGGGTCTCCAGCTCGCGTTTCTCGCGCAGATAGGCGGTGCGCTTGGCGGTGAATTCCTCGATCTTTTGGGGATCGGGCGCGACAAGCACGTTGCCCTTGAAGCCGTCAACGATGACGATCTCCTGACTTGAGATCGCGGTGGTCGCGTTCGCAACGCTGAGTGCGGCAGGGATCTCCAGCGCACGCGCCAAAATGGCGGAATGCGAGGTCTGGCTGCCTGTCTCGGCGATGATGCCGACGATATTTTCTTTCTTGATGCCGGCGGTCATGGAGGGCGTCAGCTCCTTGACAACCAAAACGGTGCCTGCCGGTGCGTCGCTGATCTTGACCTCCTGCACGCCGAGCAGGATGCCGAGAATGCCGTCGCGGATGTCGCGGACGTCAGCGGCGCGCTGCATGGTCAAATCGTCTCCCGTTGCGGAGAACATATCAATAAACATCTTGCAAATCTGGTCAACCGCAGCTTCGGCACACTGATTTGCTTTGATAAGGTTTTCGATTTCGCCGCCCATGAAGGGGTCGCGGATGATCGCGATGTGACCCTCGAGGATCTCAGCTTCCTTGTCACCGGTGGACTGACGGATCGCGTTTGCCTGCTCCACGGTGTTATCACAGAATTTGTCAACCGCCTCGCGGTAGCGTGCCAGCTCCGCGTCGATGTCGGTTATTTCCTTTGGCGTGTAGTCCAGCGACTGCTCGGCGAGAATCATGACTCTGCCGATGCCGATGCCGTCGGATACGCCGATACCTTTCAGCATGTGAATCACCTCTTCGATTTTCTTTACAATGGACATCAGGGAAGCGGAAGCCGCCTCCCTGACCCATATCATATGATTGCATTCAATCCGTTTTGCCTGCATGCGTCACAGGCACAAGCGCCGGTGCGTTATTCGCCCAAGCCGCTCTCGATTCTCTCAACTGCGTCAGCCAGCGCTTCGTTCTCGTCGGGACCGTCGCAGACCAGCTCGATCTCGCTGCCGCACTTGATGCAGGCTGCGATGATGTTCAGCAGGCTCTTGGCGTTGTAGTCGTTGCCGTTGAACTTGATGGTCACGCTGGAAGCATATTTGCCCATAGCGGTGGCAAATACGGAAGCCGGACGCATATGAAAGCCCTGTGCGTTAACGAGTGTTACTTTTTTGGATACCATAAGATATTTCTCCTTTATCTATTGTGATTGTTCAGATTTACCAATTTCAAATGATAGGTATAATGATCGAAAATTACAGTCTATTCTCAACGGGCTTTTTGAGGGCGGCGAGCAGGAGCATGCCGATCACGGAGCCGATGACCAGAGCGAGGAAGTACATAGCGGGATTGCCGATGGTGGGCAATACGAAGATACCGCCGTGAGGAGCTCTCAGGGTGCAGCCGAACAGAGCGGACAGTGCGCCTGCGGCAGCAGAACCTACCAAGCAGCTCGGGATGACCTGCAGCGGATGACCTGCAGCGTAAGGAATAGCGCCCTCGGTGATGAAGGACAGACCCATGATGAAGTTAACGGGACCGTTCTTTCTCTCTTCGGGAGTCCAGCGGTTGCGGAAGATAGTGGTGGAAAGCGCGATAGCGATCGGGGGAACCATACCGCCGATCATAACAGCTGCCATGATCTTGAAGGCGGGGTCGCTCGGGTCGCTGGAAGCGCCGGTCAGGAGTGCGGTCGCGGTTACATAAGCTGCCTTGTTGAACGGGCCGCCCATGTCGATCGCCATCATGCCTGCGAGCAGAGCGCATACGGGAATGAGCAGAGCAGGCTGAGAAGCCATGTAGTTAACAGCATTCTTCATGCCTTCGTTGATAACGCCCATGATGGGGTTAACAGCGCACATCATAACGGCTACGATTCCCAAGCCGGCAAGCGGATAGATGAGGATCGGTTTTATGCCTTCGAGCGCGTGCGGCAGATTGTCGCATGCCTTTTCGAGCATCTTGAGGAGCCAGCCGGCTACGAAGCCTGCGAGCAGAGCGCCGAGGAAGCCGGAAGGAATGGCGTCAACAGCACCGGGGTTGGCAAAGGTGTTGCCGGCTGCTGCCAATGCGCCGCCGACGATACCGACGAGCAAGCCGGGACGGTCGGCAATCGACATAGCGATAAAGCCTGCGAGTACGGGCAGCATGAAGTTGAACGCTACGCCGCCGATGTTCTTGAACCATGCGGATACGGGAGTACCGGTACCGAAGTTGCCGTCCTGCGGAACTTGTGCAAAGGAGTCGATCAGGAAGGCGATGGCGATGAAGATACCGCCTGCTACGACGAACGGAAGCATGTGGGATACGCCGTTCATCAGGTGCTTGTAGAGCTTACGTCCGAAGCTTTCGTCGCCGCCGGAAGCCTCGCCGGCAGCCGGCTTGTGGTCGGAATGGAATACGCCGACTTCTTTGTTGACGATCTTGTTGATGAGCTCCTCGGGCTTGTGGATGCCGTCGGCAACCTTGGTCATCAGAACGGGCTTGCCGTCAAAGCGCGCGGTCTCCACGTTCTTGTCGGCAGCGATGATGATACCGTCGCAGTTGGCGATCTCTTCTGCGGTCAAAACGTTCTTTGCACCGCCGGAGCCGTTGGTCTCGACCTTTACGGTGACGCCCATCTTGTCGCCTGCCTTGGCAAGTGCCTCAGCGGCCATGTAGGTGTGTGCGATACCGGTCGGGCAAGCGGTAACTGCCAGAACGCGATAGCCGCCCGCTGCGGCAGCCGGTGCAGCCGCTTCTTCGGGGAACTGCTTGGTTTCCTGATCGTCAATGATCTTCAGGAATTCGGTGGCGGATTTTGCCGCCTTGAGCTTTGCGGTGAAGTCCTCATGCATGAGCATCTGCATCAGGCGTGCCAGCACCTCGAGGTGAACGTCGCCGTCGAGTGTCGCCGCGATCATGAAAATGAGCTTGACGGGTGCGCCGTCGGGAGAGTCATAGTCTACGCCGTTGGGAACCGTGATGGCTGTCAGCGCCGGTGCCTTGACAGCTTCACTCTTTGCGTGGGGAATGGCTACCTCCATACCGATAGCGGTGGTGCCCATATCCTCTCTGGCGAGAATACCCTTTTTGTACGCTGCCGTGTCTGACAGATTGCCGCATCGCTCGTGCAGTTTGACGAGGATGTCAATCGCATCCTGTTTGCTCTTGGGAGCCGCGCCAAGCGTGATCCCCTGTTTTTTGAGCAGGTCTTTAATGCGCATAATTTACCTCCTTGAGTAAAAAATGAATTTATTTAATGAATTGTTTAGCCAAATTGTTTCTCAAATTTTTCCAACAATTCATTGATTTTTTCTTTGGTCGCCAAGCCGCTGAGGAACGCCGTCGCGTTGCCGCAGACGCTGCCCAGCTTGAGTGCGTAGCCGTAGTCGCCTGTCTTGACATAGCCGGCAACAAAGCCTGCTACCATGGAGTCGCCGGAGCCGACGGTGTTGATGACCTTCTCCTTGAGAACGCCGGCCTTGTGCTTGCCGCCGTTTTCGTCGATCAGCATGGCGCCCTCGCCGCCGAGCGAGATCAGCACGTTGCGCGCACCGAGCTTTTGGAGCTCCTTGGCGTAATGCTCGATGTCCTCCTCTGTCTTGACCTCAACGTTGAAGATCTCGGAGAGCTCCTGACGGTTGGGCTTGATGAGGAAGGGATGGTATTTGAGCGAATTGACGAGCAGCTGCTTGGTGGCGTCCACCACGATGCGCACGTCCTTGTCGCCGATGCGCTGCATCATGATCTCATAGGTATCATCGGGCATGGTGTTGGGAATGCTGCCTGCAAGGATCAGGGTGTCGCCGGGCTGGATACGGTCGATTTTTTGGAGCAGTCTCTCCAGCTCCTGTTCGTCGATGTGAGGACCCTGACAGTTGATCTCGGTCTCCTCTCCCGCCTTGATTTTGATGTTGATACGCGAAATACCCTCTTTGAGCTTGATGAAATCGGTAATAATGTGGTCGTTGCGAATACCGTTTTCGATCGCCTTGCCGGTGAAGCCTGCCACAAAGCCGTAGGCAGTGGAATCCAGATCCAGCTCAGCGAGCACAAGAGATACGTTGATACCCTTGCCACCGTAGTAGTATTCCTCGCTTGTGGTGCGGTTGGTGATGCCGCTTGTCAGCTTGTCGAGCCGCACAATGTAGTCGATTGACGGATTGAGCGTTACCGTGTAAATCACTTCATGACCTCCTTGATGACCGTTTCCTTGGCAAACCGTGAGTCGGGCATGGCGTCGGTGATGATGCAGCACTTGCGCAGCGGTGAGAACGTGACCGAAAAGACGCGCCGGAACTTGGTTCTGTCCGCCAGCACAAACGCCATGTAGGCGTGGTTGACCGCCGCCTCCTTGATCATGGCCTCCTCCACATCCGGTGTGGTGAAGCCGGACTTGAAGTCTATCCCGTTGGTGCCCATGAAAGCCTTGGAAAAGTTAAAGTTTTTTAGGTTGGCAATTGCCTCTGCACCGACTGTCGCCTCTGTTGCTGATTTGACCTTGCCGCCTACGAGATAGGCGTTGAGTCCCTTTTGCACCAGCTTGCGCGCATGCACGATGCCGTTGGTGACATAGGTTGCCTGATTATTGTCTATAAAATCAATCAATCTGGAAGTGGTTGTGCCCGAGTCAATGAAAACAAAGTCGGTATTGTTGATCAGCTGTGCGCTGTAGCGGGCGATCTCGGTTTTTTCCTCGCTCATCAGCTTTTCGCGCATACTGACGGTGTCTTCATAGATCCCTTCCGATTTGGTGATGGAGGTAGCGCCGCCGAATACCTTTTTCAACTTTCCAAGCTCATCCAGCGCCGTCAGATCGCGCCGGACGGTGGATTCGGAGATGCCCAGCATTTCGGCAAGCTCGGCGACCGTCACCGCACTCTTCTCATTTACCATGCTCAAAATTGATTGATATCTTTCTTGAGTGAGCAAATTCAATCACCTCTAAGCTCATTATAGCACAAAATCAATCAAAGTCAAGCGCAATTTCGCAATTTTCCTTATTATTTCTTCATGTTATGAAAAGAATTTATGCAATACTTTATAAACAAACAGAACGGCGCACCCTGTAAGCCAAAGGCGCGCCGTATCTTGCTGATATATAATGATTTTATGCGCACCTCTAAAATTATAGGGTCGTTTAGAGATGCCCTTATGGTAAAATGTGTCCGGATGAGAGATAGAGGCGGTACCATTCCTCACGCGTCAGCTCGATCTCCGCCGCACGCGAGATCTCGAGCATACGGTAATAATTCATGGTGCCGACGATCGTCTGCATCTTTGCCGGATGGCGCAAAATCCACGCCGCCGCAATGGTGGACTTGGTGACGTTGTACTTGGCGCTGATCTCTCCGAGCGCCCAGTTGAGGTCGGGGTAGCCGTCGTTGTTGTCCACAAACGCGCCTCTGCCGCTCTGGAAGGGCGACCATGCCTGGATCGTCATGCTGTTCAGCCGGCAGTAATTGAGCACGTCGCCGCCGCGGTCGATCGCGCCCTCGGAGTTCATGTTTGCCTCCATGCCGGTCGATATAATATTGGAAAAGGGAATGCTGAACTGGATCTGGTTGGTTTGCAGCTCCTGCTTCACGCAGGTTTTGAGCAGCTCGATCTGCGAGGGCTTGTGATTGGACACGCCGAAATAGCGCACCTTGCCCTTGGTGTACAGCTCGTCAAACGCCTTGGCGACCTCCTCCGGCTCGACCAGCGCATCGGGACGGTGCACCAGCAGAATGTCGAGGTATTCGGTGTCGAGACGCTTGAGCGTTTCGTCCACACAGCGAATGATGTGCGCATAGGAATTGTCGTACATCCAGCCGGGCACGATGCCGCACTTTGACTGCAAAATGATCTGGTCGCGCGGGATGCCGATCTCCTTGAGACTCTCACCGAACATGGTCTCGCATTCGCCGCCGCCGTAAATGTCGGCATGGTCAAAGAAATTGACGCCCAGCGAGATGCAGTGCCAGATGTACTGCGGGATATCCCAGCGCTCCAGCTCCGTCAAACGCATGCAGCCCAGACCGATCACGGGCACCTCCAAATCGGATTTGCCAAACCGTATCGTTTTCATAGCGCATCCTCCCATGCCCTTTTTCTTCTTCTGTACGGAATCAGGAGTCCGACCAAATAGAAAACCACCGCCACGCCGAACCCGATCAGGGAATAGATGATCAGCCGCTCGGCGTTTTCGTCATGCACCTCCCCTGTGATCCAATCACCCAACCGCGCGCTCATGCGCAGCAGATAGATGATGGCGTAGAGGAAGAAGCAAACGCCGCCCAACTGCAACGCTGCCTGGTTGGTTTTGGGCGAGTAGCCGATAATAAACGCAAAGAGGATCAAAAAAGCGCTCGCCGCATAAAACAACACCATGCTCAGGGCACCTCTGCGCGAGGTCGCGTCGTTATCGTTCATCAGCACCAGCGAGCCGAGCATCGTGACCGGCGGCAGAAGCGTTAGCACCCACATCCAAAAATGTCTTTTCATCTATAATTCACCCCGGTTTTCCGTCTTTTTTCTATATTATATACGAAAAATAATATGATTTCAAGTAGATAGAAAAAAAATTGCATATTCCGTAAAAAAACATTTGACTGTATTTTAAAACGTGCTATAATAGTGTAGTATGAATTATAGTGAGATAATATGTCTTTTTTACGTATGAACACAGAAGCTATATAATTAGAAAGGAATTTTAGAATGAAACTCAACGAAAATTTTTTGACTCAGGAAATCGACGACACACAGGTTATGGTCGCCACCGGCGACACAGCCTTCAACGGCATTGTCCGCAGCAATCAGACCGCTGCGGAGATCGTCGATCTGATGAAGGAAGAAACCACCCGTGACGCGGTGGTGGACAAGATGTGCGCCAAGTATGACGCTTCGCGCGATGAGATCGCCGCAGACGTGGACATGGTCATCGCGACCCTGCGCAAGGTCGGCGCGCTGGACGAATGACCGAGCAACTGAATCTGGAGGCTTTGCTCCGCCGAGACGGCGTGCTGGTCTACAAAACGCGCGGTGTGAGCATGCGTCCCCTGTTCAAGGAGAACCGCGATCTGGTGACCATCCGTCCCTGTCAGCGCGGCGGACTGAAAAAGTACGACGTGCCGCTCTATCGCCGCCGGGACGGGCGCTTTACGCTGCACCGCATCATCGGCGTGCAAAACGACACTTATGTGATCCGCGGCGACAACACCTTTGCAAAAGAGTACGTGCCGGAGAGCCAAATCGTGGGCGTGCTCACCGAATTTCAGCGCAAGGGCAAAAAGCATACCGTGGACGAGTCCGGCTACCGCGCCTATGCACGGTTTTGGAACGCTGTTTACCCCGTGCGTCTGGTGCTGCACAAGGTCAGGCGCCTCGGCGGCAAAATCAAAAGAGCCATAAAGGGTGAACAGAAGCCATGAACGCAACCGAACAATTTATCTATCTGACCGCCTGTGCATCCGCCAAGCGGCAGGCGTCGCTGGAAACCGCGGACTTTGACAAGCTGTGGCAGATGGCGCAGGGTCACAATCTGACCGCGCTGGTCGCCAAGGCGCTGCAGGGCACCGAGGCGTTTCGCGCTGCCGGCATGCAGGAGCAAAAACGCTGGAGCAGTGTGCTCGACAACAACATCAAAAAGACCATGCTGTTTGAAGCGGAGCGGCGCGCGATCGAAGGCTATTTTGAGCAGAACGGCATTTGGTACATGCCGCTCAAGGGCGTGATCATCAATCCGCTGTTCCCGCACTTCGGCACCAGAGAGTTTGCCGACTACGACATTTTGATGGATCCGTCCCGCATGGCGGACGGCAAGGCGTTTATGTTCAAACGCGGTTACACCTTCCGCACCGACAGCTATCCTGCCGACGAATATTCCAAGCCGCCCTTCTTTAACATTGAGCTGCACCGCGAGATGATCGACCACTCGCCGCAGTTTGAGCGATTCTATCAGTACTACGCCAACGTGAAGGAGCGGCTGATCAAGGACAAGGGCAACGGCTTCGGCTATCATTTTTCGGACGACGATTTTTATATCTTCTTTATCGTGCACGCCTTCAAGCACTACGACAACCGCGGCACGGGCTTTCGCACCGTCGCGGATGAATATGTGCTGCTGCACACGGACAAGCTGCACATTGACTTTGCCGCTGTCACGCGCGAGCTCGAAAAGCTGGGCATCGCAGATTTTGAATACAAGCTGCACACGCTTGCCGACGCGGTGTTTGAGGCTCCGGAAAAGACGGCGGACAACCTCCGCTCTCTCTCGCCCGAGCTGCGCGAGATGCTGCGGTTCATCCTGTCCTGCGGCACCTTTGGCAGCATGGAGAACCTCTTTTCCAAGGAATTTGAGGAGAGCGTCGGCAGCAGTCACTCAAAGGCAAAGTATTATTTGAAGCGCGTGTTCCCCGAAAGAAAGCGCTTCAAGTATTCCAACCCCTTTGTGTACAAACACAAGGCGGTCTATCCGTTCTTTTTGATGTACCGCATGGCGGTGCGTCCCATCAAGAACCGCCGTGAGCTCCGCAAGGAGATAAAAACCATCAAGCACATCAAGTAACAAGCTGTTCAACTGTCTATTATTGAAAATAAATGTACGGATGACCGTTCAGCGGAAATCCGTGCCGAAAACAGGAGTTTTAGCATGGAAAAAGAAATTGTTACAACCACCAAACAGGATCCGGCTGCGCGCGAGGTTGAGGTCAACATCGCTCCCCTGCTGTCCGCCATTGTCAAAAAGATCTGGCTGATCATCCTGGGAGCGGTCATCGGAGGACTGCTGTTCCAAGGGGCTACACGCCTTTTTGTCAAGCCCACCTATCTGTCCTCCTTCACCGCCTTTGTCAACAACCAGACACAGAACAACGGACAAAAAAGCGCGGTTTCACAGGCGGATATCCAGGCGTCACGTGAGCTGGTAGCCACCTATTCGCGTATCCTCACCAGCAACAACGTGCTGGTCGCCTCGGCTGAATTCATCAATCTGGACATGAGCTACGATCAGCTCTCGCGCTGCGTCAGCACCCAGGTCGTTGACAACACGCAGGTCATCCGCGTGAACGTCATTACCAACAACGCCCACCTCTCCTACCGGCTGGCACAGGCGATCGCCAACACCGCTCCCACCTATATGTCGCAGATCGTAGAGGGCAGCTCGATGAAGATCGTCGATGCGCCGCGCGCGCCAAAGGACAAATACGGCCCCAACTACGCCATGTCCTCCGTGCTGGGCGCTCTGGTCGGCGCCGTTATCGCGCTGATCTATATCCTCGTGAAGTATTTCAAGGATGACTCCATCAAGAGCGAGGGCGATCTGGAGGGAAGATACGGCATGCCCGTTATCGGCGTGATCCCGAACCTGACCGAGAGCAGGGGCTTTGGCTACTACCAAAACGATTATTACAGCGATTACTACGTGAAATCCGAAGAAATGAAAAAGCAGCAAACGAAAGACAAAAAGAACCGGAAGAAGAAGGGAGACTCCGACAATGTTTAAGAAGAAGAAAACCAAGAGCAAGGTGTTCATCCCCTCCAAAATGCTTCTCGGTGAAAACGCCTCCTTTTCCATGCAGGAGTCCTTCAAGACCCTGCGTACCAACGTCTCCTTCTCGCTGCCCGGCAAAAAGAACCGCTGCATCGGCATCGTCAGCGCCAACCGCGGTGAAGGCAAGAGCACGGTTTCGGTCAACCTTGCCATCTCGCTGGCGCAGATCGACAAAAAAGTGGTCATCGTGGACTGCGACATGCGTATCCCGACCGTTGCCGCCAAGCTCGGCATGGAGAACTATCCCGGTCTGAGCGACTATCTTGCCGACGAGGAGGGCTACAGCCATCTTCCCGTCGCGCACAACGACACCTTCAACATCGACGTGATCCCTGCAGGCACCATTCCGCCCGACCCGACCAAGCTGATCGAGTCGCCGCAAATGAGCGAGCTGATCGAGGCGCTCAAGCTTGTCTATGACTATATCGTCGTGGACTTTCCGCCTGTTATCGTTGTATCGGACTCGGCGATCCTGTCCTCCGTCATCGACGGCTATCTGATCGTGACGCTGCACGGCTCCACTGAGATTTCTCAGATGGACGAAACCATCCGTCAGCTCAGCTTTGCCAACGCCAATGTGCTCGGCTTTGTCTACAACAGCAAGCCCGCGTCGCGCAAATCCTACAAGAAGAATTCGAAATACTACTATTACGAATACCGCTAATCCCGCAAAAGGAAAGATGATTTATGGAATACAGCGTACTGATGTCGGTCTATGCCAAGGATCAGCCTGACTTTCTGCGCACAGCCATCGACAGTATGCTCTGCCAGACCGTGCCGCCGGCGCAATTCGTGCTGGTGTGCGACGGTCCGCTCACACCGGCGCTAAACGAGGTGATCGAAGGCTACGGCGAGCGTCTGGAGGTATTGCGTCTTCCCGTCAATAAGGGACCGGGCTTTGCACGCAATCATGCGCTGTCCCACTGCCGCTGCGAGCTGGTCGCCGGCATGGACAGCGACGACATCAGCCTGCCCGACCGCTGTGAAAAGCAGCTTGCCGCATTTGAGCGCGACAGCGAGTTGGCAGTGGTGAGCGGAGCGATCGAAGAATTTAACGAGGATCCAAACGAGCCGTTTGCGGTTCGCAGGGTTCCCCTGACCCACGAGGAGATCCTGCAATACAGCAAAAAGCGGATCCCCTTCAATAATGTGACTGCTATGTTCAAAAAAGCCGCCGTCGAAGCCGTCGGCGGCTACAATGCTACGCTGCGGCTTTTTGAGGATTACGATCTGTGGATCCGCACCCTCAAAAGCGGCGTCAAAACCGCCAACCTGCCTGATGTGCTGGTCAAGGTGCGCAGCACACCGGCACAGCTGAAACGGCGCGGCGGCAGGGTCTATGCCAAAAGCATGATGCGTTTTCGCAGGCAACTGCTGAAAACCGGCTGGATCTCGCGTAAGGAATATGTGATGAGCGCCTATCCGCATTATATCGTGTGCATAAGCCCAAACGGTGTGCGCCGCTTGGTGTATAAAATAATCAGAAAGTGAGGACGCCCGATGGTCGTTCTGCATATTTGCCCGTTGAGCGACGATTTGTGCAACGGCGTTCATAACGCGGTGCCCTGTCACGTAAAGGCGCAGAGAGCCTACGCGGACGCGGCGCTGTGGAATTTGGGGCAGCCGCTTGCGATCGACGGACTCGAACAGTGCTTTTCCGCCGATTCGTTCAGTACGCTCCCCGCACCCTACCGGCAGCCGGATCTGGTTGTCTTTCATGAGATCTATATCCCGCGCTATCTTTCCCTTTCCAGGGAGCTGCGCAGCCGCCGGATCCCCTATGTGATCGTGCCGCACGGCGCACTGAAAAAAGGCGCTCAGCAAAAGAGCCGTCTCAAAAAAGCGGCGGCGAACCTGCTGCTGTTCAAGCGGTTCTGCAACGGCGCCGCCGGCATTCAATGCCTGACCGAGATCGAAAAGCAAGAGAGCATCATGGGCAAAAACCTGTTTGTGGCGCCCAACGGTGTGGAGATGCCTGCGGTGACAAAGGCCTCATTTCGGACGGACGAAACACACTTTGTTTATATCGGACGTATCTTGCCGTTCATCAAGGGGCTCGACCTGATGATACAGGCGTTTGCGCTGGAAAAGGATTTTTTGCGCGAGCACCGCTGCCGGCTGGATATTTACGGTCCCACAGAGGACAGAGGCGTATCGTTTGTTCCAGAAATGCAGGCATACATCCGCCAAGGCGGTGTGGAGGACCTTGTCAACCTGCACTCGTCTGTCGTCCGTGAGGAAAAGCAGCGCGTGCTGCTCGACTCCGACATTTTTATTCAAACCTCGCGCACCGAGGGCATGCCGATGGGTATTCTCGAAGCGCTGAGCTACGGCCTGCCCTGTCTTGTCACCGAGGGCACGACCTTTGCACAGACCATCCAAGGCAACAACGCCGGCTGGAACGGCGGCACATGCGCACAAACCATTGCCGAGGCGCTTTGCTCGGCTGTGAACAGCCGCTCCCGATTCGGCGAGATGTCCGCAAACGCCATACACATGGCAGAGGATCACAGCTGGGACAGCGCTGCCGCCACCGCCATAGGACACTATCAAGAATGTTTAAAGGAGCGATAACGACTTGATTTTTAAATTTAACAAGGACAACCTGGCAAATGCGCTGCTGTTCATTTTTCTGTCGCTCGTTTTTGTGGCAAAAGTGCTGAACGTCAACTTTCTGCTCTATCCTGCCATCATTGCCGTGGCAGCCTCTCTCTGCCTGGGCAACAACAGCTTTCGCGTCGGCGCTTGCCTGCTGCTGGTTCCGAACATCCGGCTGCTCGACAGCCTGAACATCAGCTTCGGCATCAACCTGCTGATCGCGCTGCCGGTGTTTATCTATCTGTTTGAAAGGCGTCGGGTCAATTTTGCTGCCGCCATGCACGTGATCATCATCGAAATCTGGGATTTGGCGCACTCCTTTTATTTCGGTCAGTTCAACCAGATCCTGCCCAATCTGAGCACTGTCCTCGTTCTGTATTATGTGGAATGTGTGCTGACAGAAAAGAACATCATCATCAATTACGCAGACATCACCCGAAAGTTCTGCTTTGGCTGCATCTATTCCGGCGTTCTCTACATGATCCATATCACGCTCTATGAATCGCTTCCGCTCGTCGATTATATCTCGCTCTGGCGTCTGTACGGCTACGCCGGCGACCCCAACTATTTTTCGCTCTATTTGTGCGTGGGCGTTGCCATGCTGTTTATTATCAAAGAAAGACACAAAATCCGCGACTATTTTTACATGCTCATTATGATCGGCATCACGCTGCTGACCGCCTCCAAAATGTCGCTGGTCACCATGCTGTTGATCCTCCTCTACTTTGCTGTCTATTCTCTCTACAGCTTTTTGGCGAACAAAAACCGCTTTGCGCAGAGGATCGTGATTATCGGCGCCGTTATCGGCGTGCTATTCAGCAACCGCATTGCGGATATCATCAATTCAACGGTGATACGCTTACGCGAGAAGAACGGCAGCAATCTCGATATTGACACCATCACCTCCAACCGATTCATGATACAAAACTTTTATTTTGCCGAGATGCTGGCAAATCCCATGATTCTGTTGTTCGGCTACGGTCTGCAATACAACGAAACCGCTTATTTCAGACGCTTCTTTCACATGGCGCACAACACCTACATGGACATTATTTTGTCGTGGGGCATTCCCGGACTTATCATCGTGTTCGCCGTGTTTTTCAGTATTCTGAGAAAAATGCGCAAAATCCGCACGGAGCGCCTGACGCTGAACCATTTCCTGCCGCTTGTGGTCGTCGGCCTCACCTTCCTGGCACTGAGCTGCCTGAGCGCTACTATGTTCTGGTGGATGGTCTGCGCCGTACTGCTTCCGCTGAAAGGACTGAAAAATGAATCCGCTAATCTCCTGCGTAGTTCCCGTTTACAACGTACAAAAATACATTTCCGATTCCGTAACGTCCGTAACGGCACAAACGTATCCAAGGCTTGAGATCATCTTGGTAGACGACGGCTCCACCGACAACTCGCCTGCCATCTGCGACGACTTTGCCGCGCGGTATGACAACATCCGCGTCATCCATCAGGAAAACAAGGGTCTTTCCGGCGCACGTAACGCCGGAATGGACGTCGCAAGAGGCGAGCTGATCACCTTTGTGGACAGCGACGACAGCCTTCATCCGGAGATGCTGGAACGCTTGTTCCGCCAGATGGAGGAAACCGGCGCGGACATCTCCTCCGCAGGCACCGATACAGGAAAACATGTCGGAGGCGTGCTGACGCCGGCGCAGGCGATCACCTGTCTGCTCAAAGAAAACACCACCTTTAACACCTCAGCTTGGGGCAAGCTCTATAGGACAAAGCTGTTCGACGGCATTCGATTCCCGGAGGGTCTGGTCTTTGAGGATTACGCCGTCATTCCGCAGGTGATACACCGCGCCGACCGCATCGCCCACACGGACGAAGCACTTTACCGCTATCGCACGGACAACCTCGGCAGCATCACCAAGGCGCCCTTCAATCCGGCACACATGCAGTATTTTATCGTTTCCGAACGCGTTATCAAATTTCTTGAAGAGAATTATCCACAACTCTGCCGCTATGCAAGGCTGCGGCAAACCAACTTTGCCGTCTCCTTTTTCAGACGCTCGGCACAGTCCGGCGCTGCCGGCACAAGCGAAGAACGCCGTTTGATTCGATACGTGCGCAAGGGACTGTTCCCCTATCTGTTCAGCGCCTACAAGCTGACGGCAAAGGCATACGGCATGCTGATCGCCGTCTTTCCGCCCTTGGCGCGCAAGCTGTTTGCGCCGCGATAACAACCGAAAACCGTTCATCAGAGAGCAGGGACCCATATGTTAACAAAGCTAAAAAATAAATATTCCTCTCTGCCGGTACAGGTGCGCGCCTCACTCTGGTTTTTGATCACCAATTTTATGCAGAAGGCGATCTCGGTCATCTCTACACCGATTTTTACCCGACTGCTGACCACCGAGCAATACGGCGAATACAACGTCTTTCAGTCTTGGCTGGGCATTATCACGGTGATCGTCACGCTGAACATCAGCGCGGGCGTTTTCTTGCAGGGCATGGTCAAGTTTGAGGATGACGCCAAGGTCTACGCCTCCACCATGCAGGGACTCACCCTGACGCTGTGCAGCGTGTGGACGGTCATTTACTTTATTTTCCGCGACTTCTTTAACCAGCTGCTCAACCTCAGCACCGCGCAGATGTGTTACATGCTGCTGCTGATTTGGACAACCGCGGTGTTCTACTTCTGGTCTACCGAGCAGCGCGTCAAGAACAAATACCGCCTGATGGTGACGATCATCACCATCGTAGCGATCGCGCAGCCGGCGCTCGGCGTTGTGCTGGTCATCTTCTCCGACGCCACCTACAAGGCGACTGCCAGAATTTTAGGCTTGGTGATCGTCAATATCGCCGCCTATGGCTGGTGCTTCTTCATCCAGATGAAGCGCGGCAAAAAGTTCTTCTCCAAAAAATACTGGATCTATGCGCTCAAATTCAACCTGCCGCTGGTGCCGCATTATCTTTCGCAGACACTGCTCTACAATGTTGACCGCATTATGATCAGCCGCTACATCAGCGAGAGCAAGGCAGGCATCTACAGCCTCGCCTATTCCGTGGCGGTGCTGATGACGATGGTAAACGCCTCGCTCAACCAAACGCTGGGACCGTGGGTCTACCGTAAGATCAAGGAACGCAAGGCACAGGAGATCGCGAGCGTGGAATACTCCGCCATGCTGATCATCGCCGTGGCAAACATGCTGCTCATAATGCTGGCGCCCGAGGCGATCTCTATCTTTGCGCCGCCCGAATACAGCGAAGCCATCTGGGTGGTGCCGCCTGTAGCACTGGGCACGTTCTTTATGTTTATGTATGACATGTTCGCGCCGTTCCAGTTCTATTTTGAAAAATCATGGTTCATCATGCTGGCAAGCGTTTCGGGCGCTGTGCTGAACATCGCGCTGAACTATATTTGTCTCAGTCCCGACCTGCTCAACCTCGGCTATGTTGCGGCAGGATACACCACGCTGATCTGCTATGTTCTGTATGCGCTGGGACATTACGCCTGCATGCGCTGGGTGTGCCGCAAGCACCTTGACGGCGTAAGGGTCTATGATACCAAGGTGCTTTTGGGTGTTTCCATCTGCTTTGTCACCGCCGGTATTCTGATTTCCCTCACCTACAACGCACCCATTCTGCGCTACAGCCTTGTCGGCGTCATTCTGGTGCTGCTGCTCATCTTCCGCAAGCGCGTGACGGCGTTTGTCAAAAAGCTGCTCTCGCTGCGCAAGTTGCAGCGATCCCAATAAAACTATCTGTTTCCGCCGCACTTTGCGGCGGAATTTTTTTATTTTTGAATTTAAGGTTATTTTAAGTTTTGGGCGTTACACTCTTAGCAACATCAGAAAAGACAACAACCGTACAGCAAATAACGGAGGTACATGATATGCTAAAGAAAGTATCCGCATTGATCTTGGCTGCCATGCTGGCAGCGTCCCTGACCGCCTGCGGCGGCAGCAACCCCAACACAAATCCCACCGCCAACACCGGCTCTTCATCGGCAGTGCAA
>ONGI01000031.1 GCA_900317315.1 uncultured Eubacteriales bacterium | reverse complement strand
TGCGCCCGGATAGGGAGCCGTTGTTTTCCTTGGATAAAACGGTTTGACAGGACAACGCGGCTTGGGCGAACACGTGGGTTCGCCCCTACACCTATCGGAGAAATTGCGCAAAACCTTTTGTCCCGTCAATTACGAATTACGCATTATAAATCATGAATTATGCTAACCACTAATCACTAACCCCTAACCACTAATCACCAGCCACTAACCACTAACCACTAACCACTCAACGCCAACGCCACCATCATATGTTACTAAAAAAACTCTTGACCTTTTCGCAAAAAAAGCATATAATATAACTTGCTTATTTATTCAGAATACATAATTTCACCGAAAGGATTCAGTATATGGGAGTTTATGAAGAACTTGTTGCGAGAGGATTGATCGCACAGGTGACAGACGAAGAAGAAATCAGAGAGCTTGTCAACAGCGGAAAAGCCGTGTTTTATATCGGCTTTGACCCCACAGCGGACAGCCTGCATGTGGGACATTTTATGGCGCTGTGCCTGATGAAGCGTCTGCAAATGGCAGGCAACAAGCCGATCGCGCTGATCGGCGGCGGCACCGCTATGATCGGCGACCCCTCGGGCAGAACCGATATGCGCCAAATGCTGACCAAAGAGACCATTCAGCACAATGTCAACTGCTTTATGGAGCAGATGAGCAAGTTCATCGACTTTTCAGACGGAAAAGCTTTGTTGGTCAATAACGCCGAGTGGCTGCTCGACCTCAATTATATCGAGCTGCTGCGCGAGGTGGGCGCGTGCTTCAGCGTCAACAGAATGCTGACGGCAGAGTGCTACAAGCAGCGCATGGAGCGCGGACTGAGCTTTTTGGAGTTCAACTATATGATCATGCAGTCCTACGACTTCTATGCGCTCTATCAGCGCTACGGCTGCAACATGCAGTTCGGCGGTGACGACCAGTGGAGCAATATGCTCGGCGGCACCGAATTGATCCGCCGCAAGCTCGGCAAGGACGCCTATGCCATGACGATCAACCTGCTGCTCAATTCCGAGGGCAAAAAGATGGGCAAGACCCAGTCCGGCGCCGTGTGGCTCTCCGCCGAAAAGACCAGCCCCTACGACTTCTATCAGTACTGGCGCAATGTGGACGACGCCGACGTCATCAAGTGTCTCAAAATGCTGACCTTCCTGCCGCTCGAGCAGATCGACGAGCTGGCAAAGCTTGAGGGCAGCGACATCAACAAGGCAAAGGAGATCCTCGCCTATGAGCTGACCGAGATGATCCACGGCAAGGAAGAGGCGGACAAGGCGCAGGAGGCGGCGCGTGCGCTGTTCGGCAGCAAGCAGAACACCGACAACATGCCCTCCACCGCGCTTACGGCGGACGACTTTGCCGACGGCGAGATCGCCATTCTCGACCTGCTCTCCAAGTGCGGCTTGATCCCCTCCAAAAAAGAGGGCAGACGCCTGATCGAGCAGGGCGGCATCTCCGTTGACGACGAAAAGATCACCGACGTCTACGCCAAGGTTCCCAAGACCGCCTTTGACAAAGGTCACGTCATCATCAAAAAAGGCAAAAAGACCTTCCACAAGGCGAGTGTTTAGTGGTTAGTGATTAGTGGTTAGTGGTTAGTGGTTAGTGGTTAGTGGTTAGTGAAAGTGAGAATCCCAAATTTCAAATTTCCACTTTCCATTTTCCATTTTCCATTTGAATAAGGGATCATAGCAGAGAAATCTGCTAAAATATAAGGAAAGAAGGAACAATCAAATGAAAATCGTAAAGGAATTCAAGGAATTCATCATGCGCGGCAACGTCATGGATCTGGCAGTCGGCGTTATCATCGGCGGCGCGTTCGGTGCGATCGTCACCTCGCTGACCGATGACATCATCTCGCCTATCCTCGGTATCTTCGGCGGCATGGATTTCAGCGATTTAGTGCTCGATATCAACGGCGCTCACATCGCGTATGGTAAATTCATCACCGCTGTTATCAACTTCCTGATCATGGCGCTGATCATCTTCCTGCTGGTCAAGGCTGTCAACAAGGTCATGTCCCTCGGCAAGAAGAAAGAGGCTGAGCCGGAGCCCACCACCAAGGTTTGCCCCTGCTGCTTCACCGAAATCGACATCCGCGCCACCAGATGCCCGCACTGCACCAGCGAGATCACTGACGAAAAATAATAACAGAGCATACAAAGCGCCGCAAAATCGCGGCGCTTTTTCTTGACATTCGGCGCCGATGTTACTATAATAATATGTATCTGTATGAGAATGAAAAAAGAGGCGGCAAAGTCCATGGTTTGTAAGCAATGCGGAAAAGAAACACCCGTAGAAGTGCCGGTGTGCCCACAGTGCGGCGCACCTGCTTTCCATACCCAAAAATCAGCCCCGACGCGGCTGCATGCGCCGGAGACGGACGGCAATTATGATGTGGCAGGTGAAGCGGAGGACTATCCCGAGCCGTACCGTGTGCCGCAGCCGGAGCAAAAGCCTCCCAAAAAGCCGGAGAATGAGATCAGAGGCTTCCGCCGCTTTGTGGTGTCGTTTTTGTGCGTGCTGGCAGTGCTGCTGATGCTCGGCTCGGTGGGCGCTCTGTTTTATATGAACGCAAAGGGGATCGGCTCCGCTTCTGCGTCCACGCCGTCCGAGGCGGTCACGACCGAGCCGCACCCGACGGCAACGGAACCCAAAATGAAGTTCAAGCTGCCCGACACCATCGGGCTGAAATCCGACGACGCGCTCAAAATGCTCATCAAGGCAGGCCTCAGCCCGACGGTACAAACCACCGCGACCGCCGACACACCCGAGGGCTTTGTCATCAGCCAGTCGCCCAAGGCAGGCACAACAGTCCAAACAGGCGACAAGGTCACCATCAACGTCGCAGCTAAATAATCGTTACAAACACGTCAATTTGATCTGTTAATAATTTTACAGGTTTTGGGTGTAGGGGCGTGCATCGTGTCAATACCAACATGGTTTACACAGTGCACGCCCGATCATGTTGTCCTACCCAACCGTTTTACCAAGGAAACGGTGGCATCCTATCCGGGCGCACACATCGGTGCGCCCCTACGCATTTTTCATAAATTCTGCGCAAGTTTTCCTTGACGACGTAGGGGCGAACCCACGTGTTCGCCCAGCCGCATTATCCTGTCATACCGATTTTGGAGAGGAAAACGATGTTGTCCTATTTGCGGGCGACCGATGGTCGCCCCTACTATCCGATTACAATTTTTCATTGGTGCTGCAAAAACAGTTCGAGCTTCGATTGACGCGTATTTCCCAAAACAAAAGGTTGACTTTATCATAAACGATAGAGCCAACCTTTTTTATTATCCGCTGCGCAACAGGATCATGCAGGCGATAACGCCATGCGTTCCATTGCTCCCTAAGGACAATTTCTTATTTGAGAACATTGGGAAAAACCCAGTGTTTATGCGGCTTTTCTCAATGTTCTCAGAAAAACCCAGTGTTTATGCGGCTTTTCTCAATGTTCTCAGCTTGTTTCTTATTTGAGACTTTTAACGATAATATCACTGCAAGACAATTTATCATTATTGTAAACAGCGGCAAAATACACTTTTTCAGCGTCAAAAGGGATAGTAATAGAATATTGCTATATATTATATTGCGAAAATATAATATTATCGCCAATAATCTCAAATAAGATTTTTGCTGAGAACATTGTAAAAGCCCACTGTTTAAGCCATTTTCACCAATCGTCTCAAATAAGAATGTGTCTGTGGGACGCTTGGTACGGGAAACCGCTGATACGATTATCATGGCAATATTATATCGGTATCGGCGTGCGGAGTTCCTATAACAAAAACATAAATATCCAGCCTGCCACAATGCTGATCGCCATGCCTGCCAGCACGTCATGGATGTAGTGGGCGCCTGCCATGATGCGCGACAGCTCGATCAGCAGCGCGATGAGCATGGCGAGCATACCCCACCAAAAATCAACGTACATAAACGCCATGGCGATAATAAACGCAGAGGCGGTGTGGCGGCTCGGAAAGCTCTTGCCCTTGGTGGTTTTGCCAAAAACCGACGGCGTGTCAAAGCGCTCATAGGGGCGCTGCTCGTCGATGATCACACGCAGCAGCGTCACGCCCAAAAACACATGCATCGGCACCAGCACCAGCTTGGGCAGGGATTGCAAGTCCGTAAAATACACATGCACCAGCAGCACCGGATAGGCGACAAGCATCACCAACGGCAGCAGCTTGTAGACAAAACGCAGGATATACCGTGCAGCCTTGTATTTTGTGAACAGCCGCACATTCCAAAAAAATATTTTTTCATTCATAACGGTTCGAAAAAACTAAGCGGTAGAAGATCATACAGCTTTAGTTTACCATAGTTTTCACACAATTTCAACCTTGTATTTTTCAAACCAGTAATCCAGTTCTATGATATACGCCAAAATCTGCGGCGCCTGCATCAGCTGTCCGTACCACGGCTCCGTAACGGCTTCGGGGTGGCGGATGATTTGCCGCACCGCCTCCTTGTTGAGCAGCTCGGTCAGTTGATTTTTCTTGTTTAGAATTATTTCCACGCGCTTGGCACATGCCTCAAAATAGACCGGATTGTGCGTTTTGGGATAGGGGCTCTTTTTGCGCCATGCGATCTCCTGCGGCAGCAGCGTCTCAAACGCCTTGCGCACCAAGCCCTTTTCTCTGCCGCCCCACGCCTTTAGCTCCCACGGCAGGTTGTAGGCGTACTCCGCCAAGCGGTAGTCGCAGAACGGCACGCGCACCTCCAAGCCGCTGAACATCGAGCAGCGGTCCTTGCGCTCCAGCAGGCACTGCATGAACCAGTAAAAATTCAGGTAGAACATCTCGCGCATGCGTGCGTTCTCTTTGGAATCCTGCGGCAGCTTCGGCGCGGCGTTCACGGTGTCGAGATAGCGCTGACGGACGTACGCCTCACCGTGCGGCAGCACGCCCTTTTTCAGAATAAAGCGGCGGATGTCCTGCTTGCGCGACCACGGAAAACAGTCCTCAAACAGCCTGTCGCGGTCAAAATACCACGGATAGCCGCCGAACAGCTCGTCGGCGCATTCGCCCGACAGCGCCACGGTGTAGTCCTTTTTTATCTCACGGCAAAAGAGCAGCAGCGACGCGTCCACGTCCACATAACCGGGCAGGTCGCGTGCGTCCACGCTCTCATACAGCGCGTCGGCGAGCAGCGTGTTGTCGAGAAGCACCTCGGTGTGGCGTGTGCCGGCATTTTTGGACATCAGCTTGATATATTCGTCATCGCGGTTGGGCTGGAACTTGCTCTTTGTAAAAAACCTTGCGTTGTCGCGGTATTCCACCGAGTAGGTGTTTGGCTTGCCGAGCTTGTGACTGCGGTTGTAGAGCGAGGCGACCTTGACGATCACGCTGCTGTCCAGTCCGCCGGAGAGGAGCATACAGAGCGGCACGTCGCTGACAAGCTGGCGCTCGATGGCGTCTGTCAGCAGAGCGCGTGTTTTTTCGAGGGTCTCGCTCTCGCTGTCGGTGTGCTCGCGCGCTTCAAGAGAAAAGTAAGTCTTGCGCGTCAGGCGGTTGTTTTTGTAGAGGGCGCATTCGCCGGGCAGCAGCTCGCTGATCCCCTTAAAGACGCCGCAGCCGGGCGTGCGCGCCGGTCCCAAAAAGAAAAGCTCATGCAATCCCTGCTCGTCGATCTGCGGCTGCACGACGCCGCTTGCAAGCAGGGACTTTATCTCGGAGCCGAACAGCAGACCGCCGTCATACAGATGATAAAACAGCGGCTTCACGCCGATCTTGTCGCGGCACAAAAACAGGCTGCGCTCCTTGGTGTTGAATACCGCGAACGCAAAAATACCGTTGAGCCTTTCGCCGCAGCGCACACCGTATTTGATATAGGTCTTGAGCACCACCTCGGTGTCGCTGTGACCGTGAAAATGAAAGCCGTCCGCACGCAGCTCCTCGCGCAGTGCGGCGGTGTTGTACAGCTCGCCGTTGTAGACAATCACATAGGTGACGTCCCTGTGGCGCGCCGACATGGGCTGCTTGCCGTTTTCGCGGTCAATGACCACCAAGCGGCGGTGGATCAGCGCGGTGTCCCCGTTGATATAGGTGCCGTTTTCGTCCGGTCCGCGCCGCTCCAGCGTCTCGGAGATCGCCTTGAGCGTTTTGCCGCGCTCCACCATCCGACAGCCGTTTTCTATCCATCCTGCAATTCCGCACATAAAAATACCTCCGAAACCGATTATCTGTTTTTGAGTTGCCTGACCGACAGGCAAAAGCCTGCCGTGACCGCCAGCATGACCGCGCCGGACAGCACGCTTTCGTTGACAAGCGCCGGATCGCCTGCCGCTGCCGTCGAAAAAACAGCGGCGGTGCGCGGAGACAAACGCATGCCTGCCTGCACAAGCAAGGCGGTCAGCAGCCCTTGTATGATTCGAAAAACGAAAAATAACCCTTTGTGCACGCCGACGTCCTTCAAGACGGCAAGCAGCTGACAGTGCACGCAGAGTCCGCCGAAGCCCACGGCAAAGGCGACCGTCGGCGGCGGCAGGACTTTTGCACCGTGCGTCACGGCGCCGCAGACCTCCGCTGCCAGATAGACGCTGCTCAGCACGGCAGGGCTTTTGATCCACTGCGCCAAAATCCCTGTCACCGCCGAAAAGAGCACCACAAACGCGCAGACGGAGAACATGCCCTTTGCGGCGGCTTCCACCGCCTCCACCAGCGCCTGCGAAAAGGGGAGAGAAAGCGTTTTATTTTCCAAAATAGAATCATTTTCCGCTTTTCTCCAAAACAAACCGCCGATGATTCCGCTGAGCAGCACCGCACACACCTGCGCCGCAAAGAACAGCAAGCCGGTCTGTCGGCTTTGGTAGACCGCCCCCACAAAGCTGATCACAAAGCCGGGTCCCGCGCAGACCATGAACAGCGCCGCGTGACGCGCTTCTTGTGCACTGATCATCCGCTTGCGATACAGCGCCGCAATGCCGCCTGCGCCGACCGGATAGCCGCCCAAAAGCGACAGCAGCAAAACCGGTGCGAGCGTGCCGCTCAGTCCGAACAACAGCCGTGCAGGCTTTTGCAGCTTGGCGCCCAGCTGACGGCACAGTCCCGACCGGATCATCAGCTGCGTCACCGCCATGAACGGAAAGAGTGAAGGGATCAGCACGCGCAGACAGAGCTGCACGCCCTGCGCCGCGCCGTCGCGGCTGCCCTCGGCGCCGATAATGAGCAGCAGACTGAGCGCGGCGAACGCCAAGCCCTTGCCGAACACCGAAAACCGATGCAACTTCATAACATCACCGTTAATATCTATGACCGTTTTTGAATAATTATTAACGAGGTGACAAGAATGGCAAAAGAAAAATCACGTCCGCCGCAGCTGGATATGGGTTTTGCGCCGTTGGTGGAGATGGTCGGCAACCGGCAGGTGACGGTCGAGGGCTCGGCAGGCATTCTGTTATATGAGAACGAGTGCATCAAAATCAGCACCGGCAGAATGGTCCTGTGCTTTCACGGCAGGGGACTGCGGCTGCACTGCATCTCCGGCTCCTGCGTAGAGGTCAGCGGCTTTATTTCCAAAATAGAATTTTTGTGTTGAGGTGTGCCATGCTGCTGAATGGGATTCGATTCATAAAGGGGACCGTGCGCTTTCGCGTGTCGGGAAAATCACCGGAGCGCCTGCTCAACCTTGCGGCACAGCGCGGCGTGCTGCTGTGGAACGCGCACCCGACGGCGCAGGGCATGGAGGGCGAAACGGCGGCAAGGGATTATCGCCGTCTGCGTCCGCTGGCGCGGCAGGCAGGCGTCAAAACAAAAGTCCTGCACAAGCACGGCGCGCCGTTTTGGGCGGCAAAATACCGCGGCCGCTTCGGGCTGCTGATAGGCGCGGGACTGGGCGCGGCGCTGCTGGTGTTTTTGTCGCAGTTTTTGTGGACGATCAGTATTGTCGGGCAGGAGCATGTCAGCGAAGCGCGGCTGCGTTCGCTGCTTGCCGAGAGCGGCGTCCGTCCGGGCGCCTACCGCTACGGGATCGACACCGCACAGGCGCGGCGCGACCTCCTGCTCCAAGTGGATGAGCTCAGCTGGCTGAGCGTGAATATCGTCGGCTGTCATGCGACCGTCGAAATAAAAGAAAAGACGGCAAAGCCCGAGCTGGACAGCCGCACACCGTGCAACCTAAAGGCAAGCTCGGACGGCGTGATCACCAAGGTGACGGTGGGCGAGGGCGTGACGCAGGTCAAAACCGGCAGCGGCGTGGCAAAGGGCGATCTGCTCGTCAGCGGTGTGGCGCTGTCTGCGCAGAATACCGTGCGCTATGTGCGCGCCAAGGGGGAGGTGCTGGCGGATGTTTATTCCGAAAAGGAATTAACATTGCCGAAAACAGTCAATTATATTTCTCTGACAGAAAATAAAGCCGAGCGGACGGAGCTGCGCTTTTTGAACCTGCGGCTGCCCTGCACGCTGTCCTTCAAGCACTTTTCGGAGGCTGCCTGCACCGAGACCGCCGACTGGCTGACCGTTGACCGGACCGCGCTGCCGCTGGGCTTCGTCACACAGACCGCGCACGAGCTGCGCACGGTGCAAAGAGAGGTGGACGAGGACACGGCAAGGCGTGCGTTCTCACAGTCGCTTTTGCTCTATGAGCTATTCGAAAAGGGGGAGAGCACGCGGCTGGATAAGCAGACCTCGGTCAAGACAACGGCGGACGGCTACACCTGCTCGGCGCACTATGTTTTTAATGAGAATATAGCCGAAAGTGTTGATTTTAGCGTGGAGGAGGGGTATAATAACAAGTACCCTAAGAAAAACGGAGATTCACAATGAGAGTATTATGTATCGGCGACGTGGTGGGCAGCGTCGGCTGCCGCTTTGTCCGCAGCAAGCTCCCTGCGCTCAAGCGTGTCAAGGGCATTGATCTGGTGATCTGCAATGCGGAAAACTCCGCCGACGGCAACGGCGTCACGCCGTCCTCCGCCAAGTTCCTCTTTGACAGCGGCGTGGACGCGCTCACGCTGGGCAACCATGCCTTTCGCCGCAAGGAAGCCTATGAATACATGGACAGCTCGCCCTTTGTGGCGCGTCCGGCAAATTTTCCGGACGGACTTGCGCCGGGGCACGGCATGCTGCAGATCGACATGGGCAGGCGCGTGGTGACGGTCATCAATCTGATGGGCAATCTGTATCTCGAGAGCGGACTCGAAAGCCCCTTTGACGCCGTTGACCGGCTGCTCCGCCAAAATGACAACCGCATCGTGATCGTCGATTTTCACGCCGAGGCGACCAGCGAAAAGCGCGCGATGGGCTATTATCTCGACGGCAGGGTCAGCGCGGTGTTCGGCACACACACGCACGTGCAGACCTCCGATGCGCAGGTGCTCCCAAACGGCACCGGCTACATCACCGACGCCGGCATGACGGGCGTGATCCATTCGGTGCTGGGCGTCAAAACCGACATTATCATCAACAAATTCAGATCGCGCATGCCGGCGCGCTTTGACCTCGCCGACGGCGACTGCCGGCTGGAGGGCGTCCTGTTTGATATCGACGATAACAGCGGAAAGTGCAAAAGTGCCGAAAGTATGCGCATAGAATAGCCAAAATTTTCTTATTTATCACTTGCAATCGACGAAAAAAACCTGTATAATAAAACCTGTAGTGTAATACATTGAATAAAGGATGTGCCACAATGATAAACGGAGAAATTCTCAAAAACGCGATTATTTCCGGCGCACATAATATCAGTGTGCAGAAAAATCACATTAACGATTTAAATATTTTTCCCGTTCCCGACGGAGACACGGGTACCAATATGTCCATGACCGTCATGGCGGCTGCCAAGGCGTTGGAGGACTATGACGGCGAAACCGCCGGCGAGGTTGCCGATATTGCCGCAAAGGCAATGCTGCGCGGTGCGAGAGGCAACTCCGGTGTTATCACCTCCATCCTTTTCAGAGGCTTTGCACAGGGTCTCAAGGACGTGGAGGAGGTCAACGGCAAAAACATCGCCGCCGCCTTGGGCATCGGTGTGGAGGCTGCCTACAAGGCGGTCGCCAAGCCCACCGAGGGAACCATTCTCACGGTCGCAAGAATGTCCTATGAAGCCGGCTTGGAGGCTTCTCACGAGAACAGCGATCCTGTCTTTGTGTGGCAGGCGATCGTTGACAAGGCAAACGAAGCGCTCGCCATCACACCCGAGCTGCTGCCGGTTCTCAAAAAGGCAGGCGTGGTGGACGCCGGCGGCAAGGGCTTGTGCTCCATTTTTGAGGGTATGCTCTGCTGCATCAAGGACGGCGTGATCGTCGAGTACGAGGACAGCCAGCCGCTCACCATGGAGAGCTTTGACAGCGCTGCCGCCGAGTTTGACGACGACATCGAGTTCACCTACTGCACCGAGATCATCGTCGGCAGAGACCCTGCCTGCGAGCTTGATCCGGACGATTTGAGAAGCTTTTTGCAGACCATCGGCGACTGTGTCGTCATGGTCAATGACGAAGAGATCATCAAGGTGCACGTGCACACCGAGACCCCCAATGTGGTGTTGGAAAAGGGTCTCACCTACGGTCAGCTGCTCGCCGTCAAGGTCGAGAATATGAAGGAGCAGCACAAGAACGCCAAGGAAAACAGCAAGAAGAAGTCCAAGAAGAAAAAGGAGACCTTTGCCTTTGCCGCACCCGAGGAAGAATTCGGCTTTGTGGCGGTTGCCGCAGGCGAGGGCATGAAGACCCTGTTCCACGATCTGGGCTGCACCAACGTTGTTTCCGGCGGTCAGAGCATGAACCCCAGCACCGATGACATTCTTGAGGCCGTACTCGGTACGCCTGCCAAGAATGTGCTCGTGCTGCCCAATAACAAAAACATCATTCTCGCGGCGGAGCAGGTGATCCCGCTGGTGGAGGACAGAAAGGTCGTCATCGTGCCCACGCGCACCATTCCGCAGGGCATGACCGCGCTGCTCAACTTTGACCCCGACATTTCAGCAGAGAGCAACGCGCAGCTGATGATGGACGCCGCCAAGGCAGTCGGCACCGGTCTTGTCACCTTTGCCGCGCGCAACAGCGAATTCGGCGGCAGAAAGATCAAGGAGGGCGACATCATCGCGCTCCGGAACGGCAAGCTCACCATCACCGAAAAGCATGCCGTCAAGGCGCTTGTCAAGCTCGCCAAGGATATGGTCACCCGCGACACCTCGTTCATCACCCTGATCTACGGCGAGGACGTCAGCGAGGAGGACGCCAACAAGGCGTATGAGGAGCTGCGCGACAAGTTTGGTTCGCGCGCCGACATCTCGCTGGTAAAGGGCGACCAACCCATCTATTACTTCATCCTCAGCGTAGAATAATTTGTCCGCACAAGGGCAGGGGCTTGCCTCTGCCCTTTTTAATATGGAAAAAACGCAAGCAAATAATTACTCAACTTTCCCACATGAATAAAAGGCAGTAAAAAGCGCAACTCATGATGCTAATTCGTAGGGGAGACCCTTGCGGTCTCCCGAGCAACGCCTTCCACACCATCAAACGTTGCGGTATTTAGATGAAATCCTGCCGCTACAGCCGGACAGCCGCAAGGGCTGTCCCTACGATTCATTCTCATAAGTATCTGCGAATTTGAAGTGGGAAAGTTGAGATAATTACGAATTACGAATTACGAATTACGAATTAAAAAACCATGTCGCTGTACAAAATGCCTGTTTCCGAGCTGAAGGGCTTCGGAGAAAAGCGTGCGGAGCAGTTTGAAAAGCTGGGCGTTCGCTCGGTGGGAGAGCTGCTGAATTTTTATCCGCGCGCCTATGAGGACTGGACGTCCGTTGAAAAAATAGAAAATCTGATGGAGGGCGGCACCTACTGCATTTGCGCCAAGCTCGGCACGCCGGTGAGCGACGCGCTGGTAAAGGGCGGTATGGTGCTGTCGCGCGCGACCGTCTACGACGATACCGGCTCGCTCAAGCTGATTTGGTTCAATAACCGCTATATCAGCCGTATGCTGGCTTACGGTGGAGAATATTTCTTCTTTGGAAAAATAACGGTCGATAATTACGGTGTGCAAATGGTCGCGCCGACCTTTTCGCCCGTCGGCAAGGGCGCCGGTATCCACCCTGTCTACCGCAGCACCGCCGGTCTGTCCGGAAAAACCATCTCGGCTGCTGTGGAGCAGTCGCTCAAGCTGCTGCCGGCGCAGGTCAATGACCCGATCCCCGAAACCATGCGCAAAAAATACGGCTTGTGCGATCTGCGCCAGGCGCTGTGCGACATTCACTTTCCCAAAACACGCGAGGCGCTGGAAACGGCGCGCAAGCGGCTGGTGACGGAGGAGCTGTTGGTGCTCAACCTCGGCATGCGCAGCCTGAGAGGGCAGAGCCGCGGCGTCACCGGCGTCAGGATCACGGAGGATCATTCCGCCGCCTTCGAAAAGCTCCTGCCCTTTGCCATGACGGGCGCCCAAAAACGCGCGGTCGCCGACTGCCTGTCCGATATGATGCGCAGCGGCGCACCCATGAACCGTCTGGTGCAGGGCGACGTCGGCGCCGGCAAAACCGCCGTTGCCCGGCAGCACTACGAGAATCTTTCCCAATTGCTGCAAAACACCGGCGTCCGTGTGGCGCTGCTGGTCGGCTCCCTCAAACCGAGCGAGCAAAAACGCGTCCGCGCAGCGCTGGCTGACGGAGAGATCGACCTGATCATCGGCACTCATTCGCTGATAGGCGAGAAAACCGCCTTCAAAAATCTCGGCTTGGCTGTCACCGACGAGCAGCACCGCTTTGGCGTGGCGCAGCGTGCCGCGCTGCTCGGCAAGGGAGAAAATCCGCATTTGATGGTCATGTCCGCCACGCCGATCCCGCGCACACTCGGGCTGATCATCTTCGGCGATCTGGATATTTCCGTCATCGACGAGCTGCCGCCCTCGCGCAAGCCGGTGCGCACGGTATGGCGCACCACGGCTGACCGGCAAAAAATCTATCGGTTCATCAAGAGCGAGATCGCCGCCGGCAGACAGGCGTTTATCGTCTGCCCGATGATCGAGGAGGGCGAGAGCATGCCGGGCGTCGCCTCCGCCGAGGAGTACGCCGCCGAGCTGATGCGCGGCGACTTTGCGGATATTCCGGTCGCCGTTGTACACGGCAAAACAAAGCCCGACGAAAAAGAAGCCGTCATGGCGGATTTTGCCGCCAACAAATACGCGCTTTTGGTGGCGACCACCGTCATCGAGGTCGGCGTGGACGTGCCCAACGCTTCGGTGATGGTCATTGAAAACGCCGAGCGCTTCGGACTTTCGCAGCTCCACCAGCTGCGCGGCAGGGTGGGCAGAGGCAGCTTTCAGTCGTACTGCATCCTCATCAGCGACGTGCGCAGCCCCGTCACCACCGAACGCCTGCGCGTTATGTGCGCCACCAACGACGGCTTCAAAATCGCCGACGAGGATCTGAAAATGCGCGGACCCGGCGACTTTTTCGGCGAACGGCAGCACGGCTTGCCGCAGATGGCGATCGCAGATTTTGCGGACACCAAGTCGCTGGAGCTGTCGCAGCGCATTGCCGACGATCTCTTATTTACCTACAAGGACTTGCGCAGCGACGATCTGCGCCTGCTCAAGGCAGAGGTGGATCGCCTGTTCTCGCGCGGCGGTCAAAATATACTGAACTAAGGAGCGTAGCCTATGAAACATTTTGCGGTCAAGTGGCTGTCCGCAATGATGGCACTGCTGATGATAGTCAGCGCGTCCGTCTGCGGTGCAGGCGCCGTCACCTTCAAAAACGATATAGAACTAAAGTCAAAGTCGGTCCTGCTGGTGAGCATGGACAACGGGCAAACGGTCTATGAAAAGGAAGCAGACGCCAAGATGTACCCTGCCTCCACCACCAAGATCATGACCTATATCATCGCCTACGAAAATATCGAAGATATCGAGAACACGCGCATCGAGGTCAAGAAAAAGCTGATCGACCAGCTGGTCAACACCGGCAGCTCCATGGCGTATCTGTCCGACCATGTCGGAGAGAAGGTCTCCGTTATCGACCTGCTCTACAGCCTGATGGTGCCCTCCGGCAACGACGCCGCGCTGGTGCTGGCGGACTATGTCGGCGGCGGCGATGTTCAGAAATTCGTCGATAAGATGAACGACAAGGCGCAGGAGCTGGGCTGCGAGAACACGCATTTTGCCAATCCCGACGGTCTGCACGACCCCGACCACTACACCACGGCGCGCGACCTGCTCAAAATCACCAACTATGCGCTCAAGCTGCCCAACTTTAAGAAGATCTCCAACACCGTCAGCTACACCTGCGAGGGCGACGACACCGCTCTGCGCACCACCAATTACCTGATCGACGGCACCAGCGAATACTATTATATGTATGCCGAGGGCATCAAAACCGGCAACACCGACGAGGCAGGCAGATGTCTGGTGACCACCGGCTCCGCCGACGGCCAGTCCTATATTTTGGTATTGCTCGGCGCCCCCTCCAATCAGGACGGCAGAGACGAATACGGCAACTTTACCGACGCGGCGGCGCTCTTTCGCTGGTGCCTGACCGCCTTGGAGCTGACGACCGTCAAGTCCGCCGAAACGCCTATCTGCGAGGAGCCGGTCAAGTATGCCGCCGGCAGAAGCAAGGTGACATTGGTGCCCGAAAAGGATCTGATCACGATCCTGCCCAAAAATTTGGGACCGGACAATATCGTGATCGAGACCGCATTTCCCAAGGAGCTGGAGGCGCCGCTCAAAACCGATCAGGTGGTCGGCACCGCTTCCGTCTACTACATCGACCCCGAAACAAGCGAAAAGCAGCTCATCGAGTCCGTCGGTCTGCTGCCTGCCGAGGAGGTCGAGCACAGCGGCTTTATGGCGACGCTCGAGATCGGCGCGGCAATCTTCAAATCCTACTGGTTCCTGTTTGCCATCGGACTGATCGTGCTGGTGGTGGTGATCTATCTGATCGCGTCCAAGATCCACCGCAACCGCCAGAAAAAGAACCGCGACGTCAAGCGGTACCGCAACCTGTGAGCCCCTTACAAAATTGTAAATAAATTGTCATTGTTTTCCCTTTGATTCTATGGTATAATTACTTTAAAGAATTTTGTGTTTTTTATGACAGAACAGTGATTTTTTCGAGGTGAACGACAATGAAATGTCCCTATTGCAGCTATGAAGAGAGCAAGGTTATCGACTCCCGTTCCGCCGACGACGGCGAGCGCATCCGCCGCCGCAGAGAGTGTTTGAAGTGCGGCAAGCGTTTTACGACGCACGAGATCATCGAAACCGTGCCGATCATCGTGGTAAAGCGCGACAAATCCCGCGAGGTGTTTGACCGCAACAAGCTGACCGCCGGCATCCTGCGTGCCTGCGAAAAGCGTCCGGTGTCGATCCAGCAGATAGAGACCATGGTCAACACCATCGAGACCAAGATCCAGAGCGCGCTGGAGCGTGAGATCACCACCTCCCAAATCGGCGAGCTGGCAATGGAGGAGATCAAAAAGGTGGACGAGGTGTCCTACGTGCGCTTTGCGTCTGTCTACCGTCAGTTCAAGGATATCAACACATTTTTGGAGGAGCTGAACAAGCTCTTGACCGAAAAACAGTAAAAATCGACCCGTCAGCTTAAAGTTTTTGGCTTTGAGCTGACTTTTTTTGTGAAAAACAGGACAAAAAAAGCCAAATAACACTTGCACAAATGATTAAAAAATGGTAAAATATATATAAAGTATGTCATAATTCTTATTTAGAAATAAGAAAAAGACAGCGATCAACGGCAGCAGACAACTCCGCAGCGGCATTCTTTTCGGCAAACTCCACTGCATTTGTGTTCTTGTGCGCGGCAGCAGCACCGCAGCACGGGAACAAACGCCGCGGCGTGAGAATATATAAAATTTATACAACCATGAACAGGGGTGTATTATGAAAAGCTGGAAGTTCATTACTTACAACCAATTAGGCAAGCAGAGCGATGTTTGCCGCGAATGCGTAAAGGTGCACGAGGATGACACGCACATCATCGGCTGCCTTTGCGACGGACTTGGTTCTCCGGAAAATGCACAGATCGCGGCGGAGGTGGCGACCGACACCGTTATCGAGATGTTCAGCACCATTCAAAGCTCCGGAGACATCACCAAAAATGATGTCAGGCAGGTCAAGGAGGCGGTCGTGACCGCCGTCAAGACACGTTTGAAGAAAACAGCCGAGGAAAAGAAGCTGGAGCTCGACGCGCTCGACTGCACTTTGTTATTTGTATGCGTGTTCAAGGAGGAGGATATCGCCGTCATCGGCAATCTGGGCGAGAGCGCGCTCTGCGTCATCGGCAACACCGACGCCAGACTCTTCGGCAACGGCACCGTGGACGGCAAGGCGGTTTTGGATGACAACGCCGTGCAGCGTCTGTATATGACGATCATCCGCCTTGATGACAACGTAAAGGGCTTTTTGCTCAGCTCCGACGGTCTCGAGAGCGAGGTCTATTACAAGGGTCAGGAATATGTCGGCAAGAGCGCCGAGATCTATTTTAACGTCGTTTTGGAGGAGGATCCCCAAAAGGCAATGCAGGAAAAGGTCGCCGAGCTCACCGACGATCCCGAAGCAGGCTTCAACGACGACATCAGCCTGGCGGTCATCAGCTGCACCGACGAGGCGGTCACTCTGCCCGACGAGCCGGTTTGGCCTTGCGTATGCGGCAACTCCAATCCGCTCTATGAGGATGTGTGCGCCGAGTGCGGCAGAGAATTTGCCGTTTTGTATAAGAATGTCAACCTCAGCGGCGGCAAGGCGCGGTTCTTCCGCAGCCTGCAGCTCAACCCCACCAAGAGAGATCAGCTCACAGCCGCACTGCGCAGAGATGACGCGCAGGCGTCCAAGCAGACGACCAAGGTGATCCCCATGGCGAGCATCCGCAAGGCACAGCAGGAGGCTGCCGAGGAGACCAAGGAAGAAGAAAAGACGATCGCAGCCGACGAGCCGGCAGAGACGCCCGAGGCACCGGAAGCGCCGGAAACTGCCTCGCCTGCAAGCGATCAGGAATATATCCCCGATGTGGAAGAGTTTGAGACAGAAGAGGAGCCGAAGGAGCGCAAGAGCTTTGCGGAAGTGCTGAAAAGCACATGGCCGTTCCTCCTGGCTGCCTTTGTCATAGGCGCACTGCTCAGCGGCATCATCACCGCCGTGGTCAAGGACGCCGTGCGCGCCAATGAAGCGCCGCTTCCTGTCCCCACCAAGGTCGTCAATATCGAAACCACCGCGCCTGCCAATACCGGCGTGCCGGTCGCATCGACGACCTCACCTGCTTCGAGCGACCCGTCGCAGCCTGCTTCACAGCCTGCAAACGGCAGCAACGCCGATATTGCCGGTGTTTGGCGGATCGACCACTTTGTCGTCGGCGGCGAAAAAGTCAGCGGCGATTCCGGTATCGGTTTAACCTATATCTACACCTTTAACGCGGACGGCAGCGTTACGCGCGACAGCGGTGTGATCGAAACCGGTTCCTATGTGCGCGACGGCAACGTGATCACTGCCTCCTTCGGCGACGGCGACTATGAATTCGAATACAGCGCCGCTGCCAAGAGCATGACGGTAGAGATGGGCGACGTCACCTTCGTCTACGGCAAGGACGGACAGCCGGTTCAGGATGTCACGGAGCCTGCCACCTCTGCGGAATTGGTGGAGCAGCCTGCCACAGATGCGCCTATCGCACCGCGCGGTCAGCAGATGACGACCACCGTTCCTACGACCGAAAACGCCGATAACGCGGATGAAGCGGACGAAGCGGAAGAAGAAGATATCGCAGAATAAACCATAAAAAACAGAGCTGACACGGGATGCTTCCTGTGTCAGCTTTTTGATCATTATGCATACTGCTTTGCGGCTGCTACAGCCAGACGGTCGCAGCGCTCATTCTCGGGGTGTCCGGCGTGACCCTTGACCCAAATGATCTCTACCTGATGCTTCTCGACCAGATCCAGCAGCTCGCCCCACAGCTCGGGGTTGAGCGCCGGGTCTTTTTTGTTGCGCATCCAGCCGTTGGCACGCCATTTTTTTGCCCAGCCCAGCTTGAGCGCGTTGCACACATACTGCGAGTCGCTGTAGAGCGTGACCTCACAAGGCTCCTTGAGCGCCTTTAGTCCGAAAATCACCGCGCTCAGCTCCATGCGGTTGTTGGTGGTGTTTGCCTCGCCGCCGGAAAGCTCCTTTTCCACGCCGTTATAGCGCAGGATCGCGCCCCAGCCGCCGGGACCCGGGTTGCCGCTGCAAGCGCCGTCGGTGAACAGATCTACATGCTTCATACAATATCTTCCTTCCTGATTGGACTCCTCTTATTGTGCCACAAACAGCTCTCAAACGCAAGCAAAAAGCGAAAATATACAAAAAAATCCCGTCCGCAGGCGGATAATTCTTTTTCTGTATTGACAGAACGGGGCTATTTGAGTTAAAATATACTAAATATGTATGCGAGGTCTGCGCATGCGCTATAATATATTTATAGTATATGATGAACGGAAATATTTTTTTAACGGAGGTAAAATTTGTGAGTGCTAAAAAACAGAATAAGAATTTCAGAGCAAAGCAAAATTGGTACTCAAAGAACGGAAAAAACAATCCATACAGCGGCGGCAAATCAAAACAGCTGAGCAAAAAGGCAAGTGCCAAGGCAGTTGCTCCCATCAAAAAACCGCCTGTGCGCGTATCCTTTTTGGGCGGTCTGAATGAGATCGGAAAAAACATCACACTGATCGAGTGTGAGGACGATATCGTCATCGTCGATTGCGGCATGGCGTTTCCCGACGGCGATATGCTCGGCGTGGATCTGGTGATCCCCGATTTCAGCTACATTGAGCAGAATGTGGAGCGCGTGCGCGGTATCGTGCTGACCCACGGCCATGAGGATCACATCGGCGGTCTGCCGTTTTTGCTCTCCAAGGTCAATGTGCCGCTCTACGGCACACCGCTGACGCTCGGCTTGGTCGAAAACAAGCTGCGTGAGCACAGCTTGGTGAACAAGGTCAAGCTGCATGTCGTCAACGCCGGCAGCACGATCGCGCTCGGCTGCATGGAAGTCCGGTTTATCCACGTCAACCACTCCATTCCGGACGCGGTTGCCTTTGCTATCAAAACACCCGGCGGCACGCTCGTGCATACCGGTGACTTCAAAATCGACTGCACACCCATCAGCGGCGAGACGATCGACCTTGCCGGCTTTGCCAGGGTAGGCGACGAGGGTGTGCTGGCGCTGCTCGGTGAGAGCACCAACGCGGAGCGTCCCGGCTACACACCGACCGAACAGATGGTTTCGGAGAGCCTCGACGGGCTGTTCCGCAAGGCGGAGCACTACCGCATTATCATTGCGACCTTTGCGTCCAACGTCAACCGTGTGCAGCAGATCATCAACTGCGCCGAAAAATACGGCAGAAAGGTGGCGTTCTCCGGCAGAAGCATGGTCACCTATATGGACGTGGCGAGCAAGCTGGGCTATCTGAACGTGCCCAAGAATATTTTGATCGACATTGATATGCTCAAAAAATATCCGCCGGAGCAGATCGTGCTGATCACCACCGGCAGCCAGGGCGAGCCGATGAGCGCCCTGTCGCGCATGGCGTATTCCGACCACCGCAAGGTCATGGTGGGTGAGGGCGACTTCATCATCATTTCGGCAAATCCGATCCCCGGCAACGAAAAGTCCGTCGGCAACATCGTGGACGAGCTGCTCAAGCGCGGCTGCAAGGTGATCTATGAGTCCATGTATGAGGTGCATGTTTCGGGTCACGCCTGTCAGGAGGAGCTCAAAATCATCCACCGTCTGGTGCGTCCCAAATACTTCATTCCCGTTCACGGCGAGCAAAAGCATCTGCGCAAGCACGCCGAGCTGGCAGAATTTTTGGGAATGCCCAAAAAGAACATCTACATCGGCGATATAGGCGACACCGTGGAGCTTTGCGACGACTACATGAAGCCCGTCGGCACCGTTCCGGCAGGCAGGGTCTTTGTGGACGGACTCGGCGTCGGCGACGTCGGCAGCATCGTTTTGCGCGACAGAAAGCATTTGGCACAGGACGGCCTGCTGATCATCGTCGCCTCTCTCGACGTCTACGACGGCCACGTCATCAGCGGTCCCGACATCGTGTCGCGCGGCTTTGTCTATGTGCGCGAGAGCGAGGATCTGCTCGACGAGGTGCGCAAGCTCGCGCTGGGCATTTTGGAGGACTGCGCCGAAAAGAATATCCACGAGTGGGGCGTTATCAAGAACCGTCTGCGCGAGGAGATCTCCAAGCTGATCGGTCAGCGCACACGCCGCTCACCGATGATCCTTCCCATTTTGCAGGAGGTATGATTTTCGGGTACCTTTGCACTACAATATTATTTGAGGTGCCCTTTGACCGAACAAACAAATATAAGCTAAACAGGTAATACTATGAAACGAAAACATTGGACACTGACCCCGTGGTTTATCATCTTCGGGTTGGTCATGCTGTTTATGGCTACGCTCATGGCTTCCTACAACCTCGTTTTGTTTTATGTGGAGCTGGGTGTGTCTGTGCTGGCGTTCGGCGTGGTCATTGCGCTGTCGCTGCAATTCAGAGCATATATCCGCCTGACCGTTCGCGGTGCGGCGGAGCATTTTACCGGTTTGGATACCGAATATCTTGAAAAATACAAATATCCCGTCGCGGTCTCCGGCAAGGAGGGCGACATTGTCTGGTGCAATGCGCGGTTCCGCAAGAACCTCTGCGGCGGCAGGAGCCCCGAGGGCGACAGCATCAACGGCTATCTTCCCGGCTTTTCCGTCACCGACATCATGGACGGCGAGGGTGTGGATATCGCGCTCGACGGCAAGGAATACACCGTCTATGTCATGCCCGGCGGCGAGGGCGGTGCGGTCTGCCATTTTATCGAGAATACCGATTACAAGCAGGCGGCGCGCGAATATCACGCCAATATGCCGGCGGTCGCACTCGTCAGCTTTGACAACGCCGAGGACTTTTACACCGATTCCGACGAGTCCTTTTCCAACGTCCTCATCTCTGTTGAGGCAAATATCCAGGGCTGGGCGATGGACTACAACGGCTTGTACAAACGGCTCGGCAACAACCGCTACATGGTGATCTTCCGCGATGCGGACGTTGAAAAAATGATCGCCCAAAAGTTTCCGGTGCTCAAAAATGTCCGCTCCATCAGCGCCAACCGCCACATTGCGACGATCTCGGTCGGTCTGTGCCGCGGCGCCAAGCTTGCGCGCGACAGTGAGATGCACGCCCGCAAGGCGCTGGAAATGGCGCTGGGCAGAGGCGGCGACCAGGTGGCGATCATCCGCGACGGCAACTACGAATTCTTCGGCGGCACCGCTGCCGCGACCGAAAAGGTCAGCAAGGTGCGCATGCGCGTTATCGCCAATGCCATCAGCCGCGCCGTCAACGACGCCGATAAGGTGTACATAATGGGACACCGCTTTTCCGACCTCGACTGCGTGGGCGCCGCTATCGGCATGCAGTGCATCATGGAAAAATCCTTCAAGCGCTACGCCAAGGTCGTTATCAACCGCGACACCTCCATGGCGCGCATGCTGATCGATTACGCCAATGAGCGGCTGGATAGCCATATTTTTGTCACGCCGGAGGACGCCATCAAGGGCGTCACCGCCAAAACACTGCTGATCATCGTGGACACCCACCTCAAAACCTCGCTCGAAAGCGCGGAGCTGTATGACAAGTGCAAGCGCGTGGTCGTGATCGACCACCATCGCCGCGCCGTTAACTATATCAATAATGCGCTGGTGTTCTGCCACGAGCCCTCCGCTTCCTCTGCCTGCGAGATGTGCTGTGAGATCATCAGCTATCTCGACGACAAGCCGCTCGGCTATACGCAGGCGGACGCGCTGCTGGCGGGCATTATGCTCGACACCAAAAACTTCGTGCTCAAAACCGGCGTGCGCACCTTTGAGGCGGCCGCTTATCTGCGCCGCAAGGGAGCCAACACGCTGACCGTCAAGGAGATGTTCTCCGGCAGCATCGAGACCTACCGCGAAAAGGTGGACATCGTGTGCCGCTGCGAGATCACCAACGGCTGCGCCATCTCCACCTCCGAGCGCACCGACGGCGACGTCCGTCTGGCGGCTGCGCAGGCTGCGGACGAAATGCTCTCGCTCACCGGCGTTGCCGCGTCGTTCGTCATCTTTCCGGACGGCGAGCGCATCAATATTTCGGCGCGCAGCTACGGCAAGGTGAACGTGCAGGTCATCATGGAAAAGCTCGGCGGCGGCGGTCACCAGACCATGGCGGCAACGCAGCTGTATGATACCACGATGGAACAGGCAATGGAACAGCTCAAAACCGCGATAGATGAATCGCTCAAGGAAGAAGCATAGTAACAGACCGTGCTTTGCGCGGCTGAAAAATAGGAGAGAAAGTATATGAAAGTTATCTTATTAGAGGACGTCAAGTCCCTCGGCAAAAGAGGCGAGCTGGTGGAGGCTTCGGACGGCTACGCGCGCAACTACCTGCTGCCGCGCAAGCTCGCCAAGGAAGCCAACGCACAGGCGATGAACGAATACAAAAATGCCGAGAATTCCAAAAACTACAAGATCGCCACGCAAAAAGCGCAGGCGGAGGCAGCCAAAAAGCAGCTTGAGGGCAAGGTGTTCCGCATGACGGCACGCGCCGGTCAGGGCGGCAAGCTCTTTGGCAGCATCACCTCCAAGCAAGTGGCGGAGGAGATCAAAAAGCAGTACAATATCGCGGTAGACAAACGCAAGGTCGTGCTGGAATGCGATATCAAAGAGTACGGCACCTACAAGGCCGAGGTCAAGCTCTTTACCGGCATCTCCGCCAATATCGACATCCAGGTCACAGAACCGTAATTATCTCTAACGCGAAACACAGATTTTCAAAGGAACACGATGGCTGACAATACCTTTACCGGCGATTACAATCCTGCCAATCTGCCCTTCAGTGCCGAAGCGGAGCAGGCGGTCTTGGGCGCGATCATCATCGACAATGCGATGTTTGACAACGTGCTCGACTACGTAAAATCCGCCGACTACTTTTATATCTCCCTGCATAAAATCATTTTTGAGGCGATGCAGGAGATGATGAATTTCGGCAGGGCGATCGACTTTGTGACGCTGCTGGACATACTAAAACAGAATAGTGCCTTTGAAGAAGCTACCGGAAAGCCGTATCTGGTCGATCTGGTCAACAACTGTCCCGCGCCGTCCAACGCCGCGGCATACGCCCAGATCGTAGCGGATAAGTACAAGCTGCGCCGGCTGATCACCGCCTCGCGCGAGATCATCGACGACGCGACCGCCGCCGCAGACGACCCGACGGTGCTCCTTGATTCTGCCGAACAGCGGATCTTTGATATTCGCAGCGGCAGCGAAAAGGGCGGCTTGGAGCGGCTCAGCGCGGTGCTTTTGCAGACCTTTGACCGTCTCGATTCGCTCAACCGCGATGCAGACGAGAGCGTGCGCCCTGTCAGCACCGGCATCGGCGATCTGGACAGGGTCATCACCGGACTCAACCGCAGCGACCTGATCATCCTCGCGGCGCGTCCCGGTATGGGCAAGACGAGCTTTGCGCTCAATATCGCGCGCAACGTCGCCTGTCAGAGCAAAAAGACCGTGGCGTTTTTCTCGCTCGAAATGTCCAAGGAGCAGCTGGCAAGCCGTTTGCTTTCGTCCGAAGCCTTGGTCGGCGGCACAAAGCTGCGCTCCGGCAAGCTGACCGACGAGGAATGGACGCGGCTGGTGCCGGCGAGCGATATCCTCAAAAACGCGGATATGTATATCGACGACACGCCGGGCATCACCATCACCGAGATGAAGTCCCGTCTGCGCCGTCTGCGTCAACTGGATCTGGTGGTCGTGGACTATTTGCAGCTGATGTCGAGCACGCGCCGCATCGAGAGCCGCGTAAATGAAATATCCGAAATAACCCGAAGCCTCAAAATCATGGCAAAGGAGCTGAATGTTCCCGTCATCACGCTGTCACAGCTGTCGCGTGCATCGGAGCAGCGCCCCGACCACCGTCCGCAGCTGTCCGACCTGCGCGACTCCGGTTCCATTGAGCAGGACGCGGACATCGTTCTGTTCCTCTACCGTGAGGGCTATTATGATAAAAACAACGAGGAGGACGCCGCCGCGCCTGCGGTCGACGTCAACTCCGGTGAATGCATCGTCGCCAAAAACCGTCACGGCGAAATGAACACCGTCAAGCTGCACTGGCAGGGCGAGTTTATGCGCTTCACTGATGTGGAGACGCGTTATGATTGACACGGTTTTACAGACGGTAAACCGCTGCGGCATGCTTCAAAAAGGCGACGCCGTGGTGGTCGCGCTTTCGGGCGGGGCGGATTCCGTTTCCCTTCTGCACTGCCTTTATTCGATAAAAGAATCATTTGATCTGTCGCTGCACGCCGCACATCTGCACCACGGCATTCGCGGCGCCGAAGCCGACCGCGACGCGCAGTTCTGCAAAATTCTTTGTGAGAAATATAATATACCGTTTCACCTCAGACACGCCGACATTCCCAAGCTTGCTTCCGAGCAAAAGATCAGCGAGGAGCTTTGCGGACGGCAGGAGCGGCAAAAGCTCTATCACGATCTGTCCGCTTCGCTGCACGCCAAGGTGGCGACCGCGCACACCGCAAGCGACAGCGCCGAAACACTGCTGTTTCATCTGGCGCGCGGCACCTCCTTTCGCGGAGCAGCCGGCATCGCGCCGGTGCGCGGCTTTTTGATCCGTCCGCTGATCGATTGCACGCGTGAGCAGGTGGAGCGATACTGCGCCGAAAACGCGCTGGACTACGTCACCGACAGCACCAACCTCACCGACGACTACACGCGCAACAGGATCCGTCACCACCTGATACCGCTGTTTCGCGAGTTGAATCCGCGCTTTGAGGACGCGGCAAGGCGTTTTTGCGACAACCAGTATTTGATAAAGGATTATATGGACAGCCGCGCACAAGCGCTTATCCGGCAGGCAACGGAGAACGGCGCCCTGCGTGCGGACGTTCTGCTGGCGGCACATCCTGCCGAGCGTGCGGCTGCGTTGCTGCGTTACTGTCAGTCTGCGCAAACAGGAAAGGAGCCGCTCTCGCTCGAGACGCGCCACCTCGACCTGCTCTGCGGTATTTTGCGGCACGGCGGCGCCGTTCCGTTGGGGAGAGGCTGCACGGCGATCTGCAAGCAGGGTCTGCTGCGCGTCCGTCAAAGTCAAAAGCTCTGTCGGATGTTTCCGGTCCCGCTGAACGGCTCGGTTTCCTTTTTATATCACCGTCAGCGCGTGGACGCCGCCGTTTATGATTCCAAAAACGAATCAAACAGCCTTGTATTTCGCAACCGGCAACCGGGTGACCGCTTTACATATGTCAAGCGCGGCGTCACCAAGCCGCTGCGCAAGGCGCTGAATGAGAAAAAAATTCCCGACGAAAAGCGCGGCTCCCTGCTGCTGCTCTGTCAGGGCGCAGTGGTGCTCTGGTGCGAGGGCTTGGGCTTTTCCGCACAGGGCGAGGCGCTGCGGCGATCCGCGGGCTTATCCATAGAAATATCTCGATGGCAATCAAAACAATCTAACTTTCAAAAGGGACTTGAACATGCATAAGGACGTAGAAAGAATACTGATTTCACAGGAAAAACTTGAAAAAATCGTGAATTCCCTTGCAAAACAAATCGAAAAAGATTATAATGGTCGGGAATTCATCTTGGTAGGACTGCTCAAGGGCAGCATCGTCTTTATGGCGGAGCTGATGACGAAGATCAATTTGGACTTCCGCATCGACTTTATGGTGGCATCCAGCTACGGCGGCGGCACCGAAAGCTCGGGCAAGGTCAAAATCGTCAAGGATCTGTCTATATCCCCAAAGGATAGGGACATACTGATTGTGGAGGACATCGTGGACTCCGGCAACACCCTCAACTTTGTGGTGAACCATCTCGTTTCGGAGGGTGCGCGCAGCGTAGAGGTCGTGACGCTCTGCGACAAGCCCGACCGCCGCAAGGTCCCCTTTACGCCCGAATACTGCGGCGCCGTGATCCCCGATGAGTTCATCGTCGGCTACGGACTGGATTATGATGAAAAATACCGCAATTTGCCCTATATCGGCGTGTTGAAGCGTTCGGTTTACGAATAATTGCGCTATTATAAGGAAATGCTGGCACACGGCGACCATTTTTCCGTGACAGCGAGAGGAGTGAACCCCTATGAACAACAAAAAAAAGGCACGCAATTTGCTGCTTTATCTCGGCATTCCGATCCTGCTGATCGTGATCGCTGCCATCTTTTTGAGCTCGCGGCAGAGTGAGCCGCCCAAAACCTCCACACTGGTGCAGTATTTTACGGACAACAAGGTGGACAGCTACAGCATCAACTACGGCTCCGGCGTGGTCGAGCTGAAGCTCAAAAAGGGTGAAACGGCGATCTATGAGGCGGTTGACGCCGACAAAAAGGCGATAGCCAACGCGACCTCCAAAAAGGATGACCGGGAGATCGTCAAGGGACAGCTCGCCGATATCACCCGCTTTTTGGACGATATCCGAGAGACCGAAAACGGCAAAACGGCGACCTACAATCTGATCCGCGCCAGCGACAATTCGCTGCTGATCGATCTGATCCCGACGATCATCGTGGTGATCATCTTTATCGGCGCATGGATCTTCTTTATGCGGCGCATGGGCGGCGGCGGACTCGGCGGCCGCGAAATGAGCTTTGGCAAGGCAAAGATCAAGAACACCAACGACGAAAAACGCAAAACCACCTTTGACGACGTGGCAGGTGCCGACGAAGAAAAGGAGGAGCTGCAGGAGGTCGTCGAATTCCTCAAGAATCCCGACAAGTTCAACAAGCTCGGCGCGCGTATTCCCAAGGGTGTTTTGCTCGTGGGACCTCCCGGAACCGGTAAAACCCTGCTGGCACGTGCCGTGGCAGGTGAGGCAGGCGTTCCGTTCTTCTCGATCTCCGGCTCCGACTTTGTCGAGATGTTTGTCGGCGTCGGCGCGTCCCGTGTGCGCGACCTGTTCGATCAGGCAAAAAAGAACGCTCCCTGCATTATCTTTATCGACGAGATCGACGCGGTCGGCAGACAGAGAGGCGCAGGTCTCGGCGGCGGCAACGACGAACGCGAGCAGACCCTCAACCAGTTGTTGGTTGAGATGGACGGCTTTGGCGTCAACGAAGGCGTTATCCTGATAGCCGCCACCAACCGTCCCGACGTGCTCGATCCGGCGCTGATGCGTCCGGGCAGATTCGACCGTCAGGTAGTCGTCAGCTATCCCGACATCAACGGCCGTGAGGCGATCCTCAAGGTGCATGCGCGCAAAAAGCCGCTCGCGCCCGACGTAAAGCTCAAAACCATCGCCAAAACCAC
>ONGI01000063.1 GCA_900317315.1 uncultured Eubacteriales bacterium | reverse complement strand
CATGAGCGTTCAAAAGAAAGCTAAGCTGTTTTCGCTTCGCTGTTTGTTGATGGATCTGATACGCATAACGGGTGCGCTGCCGGGACTTGTCTGGCTGCGCCCGAAGATCCGCTATACCGCCAAGCAGGCAAAAAAGCGCCTGCGCGGCGGCGTGCTGGTGATCGCCAACCACACCAGCTTTATCGACCCTGCCTGCATGATGTACGTGCTGTGGTACCGCCGGCTGTATTTTGTCTGCCATCAGGCGTTTGTCGAAACCAAGGCGGGACCGTTCTTTCGCGCGGCAGGCTGTCTGATCCCAATCAACGCCGACAATTTCAGCGTCGGCTCCTTCCGCAGCATCACCGAAAGCCTGCGGGACGGCAAGGCGGTCACGCTCTTTCCGGAGGGACACGTCAACAAGGGCGACGAAATGCTTGAGTTTAAGTCGGGCATGGTGCTGATCTCCATGCAGAGCAAGCGCCCGATCGTGCCGGTCTACCTCAAACCGCGCAGGCATTGGTACAGCCGTCTCAAGGCGGTGGTGGGCGAGCCGGTCGATATCACGGCGCTGAGCGAGGGTCGCCCCGCGTTTTCAAAGATACAGGAGGTCACCGCTCTGCTGAAAAAACGCGAGGAAGAGCTGGAAGCCTTTGCCGAAACTATATAGTAAAAACAATATAATATATATTCACACAAAACACACAACAATAAATAACAAGGAGATACCAACATGATTGCCAATACTCTGGAAATTTATCGCCGCTACACCGGCGCAGCTTTTGACCGAATCAAGCATTATGACAATATGGCGGAGATGTGGGAGGCGCGTTCCGCCGAATACGCCGACCTGACCGCGATTGCCGACAACGGCAGCACCTACACCTACCGTCAGCTGGCGGAGGACGTCGCGCGCTTTCGCACTGTTTTGAGCCGTCACGTCAGCGCTCCGGCGCGTGTGGCGCTGCTGGCTGCCAATTCCTATGACTGGGTAAAGGCGTTTTTGGCGATTGTTACGCTCGGCTGCACTGCCGTGGCGCTGCCGGCACACCTCGACGCCAAGACCGTCGCCGGTACGCAGAAGCTCTTCGGCTTTGCCGCGATTGTGACCGACAATCCCGAAAAGGCGGCACGCTGCCAAGACGTCAGCGTTATCTCTGCCGCCGAGACCGCCGACACGCCGACCGGAGCGGCCGCCTGCAAGGGCAGCGACGGCTGCACCATCATCATGACCGGCGGCACCACCGGCATGCCCAAGGGTGCGCTGCTGAGCCATACCGCCGTTTTGCAGGGCGTCGTCAACAGCTGTCTGGGATATACGAATGTGTTTGAGCAGCGCTATATGCTGGTGCTGCCGCTGACGCACGTGTTCGGCTTGATCCGCAACCTGCTCGCCTCTCTCTATACGGGCAGCACGCTGCTGATCTGCCGCGACAATAAGAATATGTTCCGCGACGCGGCGGCGTTTCAGCCCACCATCATGGTGCTGGTGCCGGCGCTGGCGGAGATGGCGCTCACGCTCTCCAAAAAATTCGGCAGAAACATGTTCGGCAACAGCCTGCACACCCTCATCTGCGGCGCGGCGAATGTGCCGCAGTATCTGGTGGAGGAGTACCACCGGATGGGCGTGGCGCTCTATCCGGGCTACGGCCTCACCGAGTCGGCAAATCTCGTTTCGGGCAATCCCGAGAACCTCTCAAAGCCCGGCTCCGTCGGTCTGATCTACCCGGGAATAGAGTACAAGATCGCGGACGGTGAGCTGTGGCTCAAGGGCAAGAACATGATGGACGGCTACGTCGGCAGAGAGGAGCCCGACGCCTACGCCGACGGCTGGTTCAGGACCGGCGATCTGGTGCGCATGGACGACGACGGCTTTTTGTACATCACCGGCAGGATCAAGGAGATCATTGTGCTGCCCAGCGGCGAGAACATCTCTCCGGCTGAGCTGGAGGCGCAGTTCAACAGCCTCGCCGTGATCCAGGATTCGCAGGTGTTCGAGGACGTGGACGACGCCGGCAGACACTTCCTCTCACTGGAGGTAGTGCCGCGCGCCACCGAGCTTGCCAAGCTGGGCGATATCGACCGCGAAGCGTTTATCCGCGGCGAGCTGCAAAAAATCAACGCCGCGCTGCCTGCTTTCAGCCGCGTCAATAAGATAGTGATCCGCTCCTCCGATTTTGAGAGGACGCCGAGTATGAAGATCGTGAGATATAAAAAATGCTGATGACAAGACAGGAAATTCTGGAAAACCTAAAGGAAATATTGATGGACGCCGACGAGCGCGGCAGTGAGCTGGTGGACAAGGTCAGCGAGCAGAGCCGCTTGACGGAGGATTTGGGACTGTCGTCGGTCAACATGCTTTATATGATCATCGCCACCGAGGAGGTCTTTGACATCCGGTTTGACGACGTGGGCGTCAATGAGTTCCAAACCGTGGGCGACGTGATGGACTATATCGAGGGTAAGCTGGCATGAGATGGGAGCCGACCGCCTGTCAGGCAGGCGACATGGTGCGCGTCCGTTTGGGCAGCGTGTATCACTACGGTATCTTTGTCAGCGAGGACGAGGTGATCCAGTTCGGCTTGCCGCCGACAGCCGAGAACCGCGCCGCAGAGGGCGAGGTCAAGGTGCTGGCGACGGATATCGACGTGTTCGCCTGCGGCTGCATTGTGGAGACCGCCTGCCTGGACAGGTCGGAGCAAAGGCGCCGCATACCGCCGTCTGAGACCGTGGCGCGTGCGCGTGCAAGGCTGGGCGAGGGCGGCTACAACCTGATTCACAACAACTGCGAGCACTTTGTCAATGAGTGCGTGTTCGGCGAGAGCCGCTGCACGCAGGAGGAGGACGTCCGCAGCCGTTGGCTCAACCGCCCGATCTGCGACGTCTATGTGGCGCGGATCCCCGAGGTGGTCAGCGCGGAGGGCATTTATCCCGAAAAACGCCGCGCCGAGATCGAGTCGATTGTGTCGGAGGATTTGCGCAGGAACGCGCGGTTCCTCTGGCAGCTGCTCGGCGTCGCCGCACAGCACTCCTTTCACGTTTCCTTGCAGGAAGCCGGACTCAAGCGCCGTCTCGGCGGCAAATGGGTCAGCGACAAATTCTATTTTGCCCTGCGCGCCCAAAACGGCTTGGCGGTCGCGGTGGTATCCAACGCCGCCGTGTCGCTCCGGCTGAACGAAGCGCCCCAAAGGGGCAGCCGCCGCATCCTGCGTGAGCCGCGTATGCCGGTGGAGGTCAAGGGCAAAAACAGCGCCGCTGTCAAATACTTTTGGGTGGAGAACGGCGCCCTGACGCTGATGGGCAACAAATTTTTTGAATAGGAGGCGTGCGCCATGGCACTGTGGGCGATCCTCGCGTTAACGGCGGCAGGACTGTTTGTTTTCTTCCTGCTCATTCCGGCGCTGCTGGTCTTTTTTGCGGTGTTCGGCAAAAAGAAGGCGATCCCCTTTGAGCAGTACGATCTGAAAAAATTCAGCTCCCACTACTATATACCCTATCTCGGCAGGATCGCCGACGCGCGAAAAAAGCTGCAAGCCTACGCGCACACCGGCGTCACCATGACCACCGCCGACGGCCTGCGGATGTACGGCGAGTTCTACGACCAAGGCAGCACGCGCACCGCGATCCTCTTTCACGGCATCAACGCCGAGATGTACACCAATATGTCCGCGCAGGCGTTGTTTTTGTATGAGAGCGGCTTCAACGTGCTCATGACCTGTCAGCGCGCGCACGGCAAAAGCGAGGGACGGTTTACCACCATCGGACTGCGCGAGCGCTACGACGTCCTCGACTGGGTGCGCTATGCGGAGCAAAACGGCGCAAAGGATCTTTTGCTCTACGGTGTTTCGATGGGCGCGGCAGGCGTTGCCTACGCGTCTCCGCTGTTGGGCGGCACACGCGTCCGCGCTATGGTGATCGAAAGCGGCTTTTATTCCATCTATGAGCAGATGCGCCGCGACGCCTACAAAAACAATATCCCCAAGATCATGCTGCCGGCACAGTGGGTGCTGGCAAAGCTGCTGCTGCGCGTCAACATCAAAGAGGCGACGGCTGACGCGCTCGCGCAGACAGGCACGCCGGCGTTCTTTCTCCACGGCAAGGCGGACGAGACCGTCGAGTACCGCTGGGCGCAGACGAACTGCAAAGCCTGCGCTTCGCCCAAGCGGCTGCTGCTCGCCGAAAACGCGCCGCATACGCTGTGTATGCTGGAGCAGCCCGAAATCGTCAAAAGAGAGCTGAAAGGCTTTTTTGAACAATATTTCAACTAAATTTCAACTGGCACAAGGAAGGTAGATGTTATGAAAAAGTTTATGATCATCGTGGACGCCACCTGCGACATCAGCGAGGACATGCAAAAGGAGTTCGGCATCGAGGCGGTACCGGGGTTTATCCACCTGCCCGACAACACCGACATCCCGCAGTTCCTCAGCTGGAAGGACAACGACCGCGAGGAGTTTTATAACAAGCTGAAAAAGAATCCCAACGCCTATGCGACCGCGCCGGCAAATCCCGAAATGTTTGCCGAGGCGTTCAAAAAATACGCGCGTCTGGGTTATGATATGCTGGTGCTCACCATGTCGTCCGCGATGAGCGGCACCTACGAATTTGCCCTCAAGGGTCGTGAGCAGGCGCTGCAGGAGTTTCCCGACACCAAGATCCATGCGATCGACACCCTCCGCTTCGGCCCCGGCTGCGGTCTGATGGCGGTGCGTGCGGCACAGCTGCGCGATATGGGCAAGTCGCTCGACGAGGTGACCACATGGCTGGAGGAGAACAAGTGCCGCTTCCATCAGGCAGGCTGGCTCGACGACCTCTCCTTTGTCGCCAAAAAGGGCAGGGTCAACCACGCCGCCGCGCTGATGGGCACGATCGTCGGCATCAAGCCGATCGGCGAGTTTGACTACAACGGCATGACGACGGTCATCGGCAAGGCAAAGGGCGCCAAAAAAGCCTACGCCGTTTTGCTCGAGTACATCAAGGCGACCATCGAAGAGCCGCAGGAGCAGATGATCTTTATCGCCCAGACCAACCGTTTGGCACAGGCGGAAAAATACAAGCAGCTCATCGAGGAGACCATCCGTCCCAAGGAAGTGCGCATTATTGACGTATTCCCTGCCTCCGGCATCAACGTGGGACCCGGACTGATGGCGGCTTATTACACCGGCAAGCCGATCTCAAAGGATCTGAAGGAAGAAAAAGAACTGATGAACCGCCTGCTCAACGCGGAATGATGGTATGAACACAAGAACGATTTCCGGCTCCGAGCTGGAACAAATGATAAAAAACGGTCTGGCGCAGCTGCAAACACGTGAAACGGAGATCAACCGCCTCAATGTGTTTCCCGTTTCCGACGGCGACACCGGCACCAATATGCGGCTGACGCTTGCGCACGGCATCGGCTACGCCCGACCCGAAGCGCACGCCGGCGCCTACCTCAAACGGCTCAGCGAGGGCATGCTGCTCGGTGCGCGCGGCAATTCGGGCGTGATCCTCTCGCAGTTTTTCAAGGGCTTCTACACTTCGCTGGCGCCGTGTGCGCAGCTCGACGCCGCCGCGCTGTGCGACGCGCTGACAAGCGGCTGCCAAGCTGCCTATCACGCGGTCGTCAAGCCTGCCGAGGGAACCATTCTCACGGTCACGCGCGAGGGCATCGAGCACATCCGTCCGCTGCTCACACCCGACACCGATGTGGAGCGGCTTCTGGCGCTCTATATCGAAGAGATGGACCGCTCGCTGCTGCGCACGCCCGAGCTGCTGCCGGTACTCAAGGAGGCAGGCGTGGTGGACAGCGGTGCGCTGGGCTTTATCGCCGTTGCCGACGGCATGCTCAAATGGCTGCGCGGCGAGACTGTGACCGCCGATGCGGCGTCGGCTGTGCCTGCCGTGCAGATGAATTTTGACCTGTTTGACGAGAACAGCGCCTTTGAGGACGGCTACTGCATGGAATTTATTTTGCAGCTGATGAACGCGCCGCAGTACAGCCATGAGTTCAGCCTTGCAGACTTTATCCGCGCATTGGAGCAGTACGGCGAATCCATCGTCGCGGTGCGCGACGGCATGCGCGTCAAGGTGCATATCCACACCCTCACGCCCGCCGAGATCATCGTCATCAGTCAGCGCTACGGCGAGTTTTTGACTTTTAAGCTCGAAAATATGCAGGTGCAGCACAACGAGCACGACAAGCAGCTCCAAACAGCCAAACAGCACAAGCTGCTGGCGGTGGTGGCGGTCGTCAACGGCGAGGGCATGAAGCGGCTCTTCACCGAATTGGGCTGCGACGTGGTGATCGACGGCGGCGCCACCATGAACACCTCCTCGCAGGAATTTATTGACGCCTTTGCGCAGCTCGACGCCGACGCGGTGGTCGTGCTGCCCAACAACGCCAATGTGATTCTCGCTGCCGAGCAGGCAGTGGCGCTGAGCGGCGAGGACAATATCACCGTCCTGCCGTCCAAAAGCATGGCGGAGGGCTACTTCGCGATTGCCATGGACGTGCGCAGCAGCGAGGACGTCGCGTTCCGTCTGCACGAAATGCGCGACGGTCTGCGCAACACCGTGACGCTCAGCGAGGCGACCGCCTCGCGCGATTACGCCGACAGCGCCGTTTCCTGCAAGCAGGGCGACGAGCTTTTGCTGCTCAACAACAGGCTTGTCTGCGTCGGCTCTGACCCGGTGCGCGTGATCCTCGACGGCTTGGAGCAGGTGGAGGATATGGACGACCGCGAGACCTGCATGGTTTTTCGCGGCGCGGACACGGACGCAGCGCAGGAGGAAGCCCTGCGCGACGCGATAGAAGAGCGCTGGCCGCTGCTTGAGGTGGAGTTCGTTGACGGCGGCATGTGCGTTTATCACTGGATGCTGGGGCTTGCCTGACAGGAGAAGCTATGAGTACTTGGATTTGGATTTTGATCGGGGCAGCGGTGTTTTTCTTTGTTCTGGCGCCGCTGGTCATCATACCTGCCGCCATCTATCTGATTTTGCTGGTGCGCACGCGCAAGAGCAAGTGGCGGCGCAAGTGCAGCCTGCCGCGCGACGAAGAGATCCGCGAGATGTTTGACATCGGCATGGACTGGGCGGCGCGCTATGCCGAACAAAAGCGCGATGTGGACGTCTACAGCGGCAAATATCATTTGTTCGGCGAATACTTTGATTTCGGCTTTGACAAGGCGGCGGTGATCATTGCCGGCCGCACCGAGTCGCTGCTCTATTCCTATTATTTTGCCGAGCCGTACCGGCAGGCAGGCTATAACGTGCTGGTGATCGACAACCGCTCGCACGGCAAGTCGGACGGCAGACTCAATTCGCTCGGCTACCATGAGCACCGCGACATCCTGCGCTGGGCGCAGCTGCTGCACGACGAGCTGGGCAACCGGCAGGTGTTCTTCCACGGCGTTTGCATCGGCGCCTCCAACGCGCTCTTTGCGCTGACGGCGGCGGACGCGCCCGATTATTTGCAGGGCATGGTGAGCGAGGGCATGTTCACGACCTTTTATGAGAGCCTGTATTATCATATAAAAGAAATGAAGCAGCCGGTTCAGCCTGCCTTGGAGGAGATACGCGGTTATCTCAGGCTGTTCACGGGCTACGACATCAAGCATGACGGACCGCTGTTTCGCATACACAAGCTCAAAAAGCCGCTCCTCATGCTCCAGAGCAAGCAGGACAAATATTCGCTGCCGGAACGCGCCAAGGTGCTCTATGACAAGTGCCGTGCGCCGAAGCGGCTGGTTTATTTTGAGAAGGGTGCGCATTCACACATAAAAATCAACGCTTCGGAAAAATATGATAAAATAATAGTTGATTTTTTGCGCGAATTGTGCGAAAATAAAAGTATCACCGACGGCATTGTCGGTGAGTAAAAATATTTTTGCGGTCAACCGCAGAGAGGAGAAATTTATGAATTGTCAAAATTGCGGCGCTAACGTCGACGGCAAGGCTTTTTGCCCCCAGTGCGGCGCACAGGTGCAGGCTCTAACGTCGACGGCAAGGCTTTTTGCCCCCAGTGCGGCGCACAGGTGCAGGCTCCTGCACAGCCGAGCTACAACTACAACACCGGTTATAACCAGCCGGCAGCGCCTCAGGGTAATCCGACTAACGTGCTTGTGTTCGGTATTCTCGGCTTGGCGCTCAGCGGACTGGGCATTGTCGGATTGATTTTTTCCATTATCGGACTCAAAAAGGCAAACAACTACATCGCCACCTACGGAAATATTTCCAATCAGGTGCGCATCGCCAGAATACTGGCGATTGCCGGCATGATAGTCAGCATTGTTATGATTGTTTTTTGGATCATCTATATCATTGCGATTATCGTTATGATTATCGGTGTGGTAGGTAGTGCCAGCAGCGGTAACAGCAGCGCCTTCCACTATTCCTATTCCTACAACTACTAAGCGCCGGTGGGCGCGTTCGGCGGCTTTGGACAGGCGGATATTGAGATTCACTTAGCGCAATGCCGCGTCAGCAACGTGACGTTGCATAATAATTTTTATGCTGTTAACAACCGGAGAGGGAGATTTTTATGAATTGCCAAAATTGCGGTATGAATGTTGACGGAAACGCTTGTTGTCCGCGGTGTGGCGTTCCGATATCGAACCCTGTAAAGTATGACTACAATCACAACCGTCCGATGGTTCGTCAGGGTAATCCGACGAAGGTGTTGGTGTATTGTATTTTGAGCTTAGTGTTAAGCAGATTTGGTATTGTGGGCATGATTTTTTCCATTCTCGGATTTAGAAAAGCAAACGCCTACATCGCCGCCTACGGCAACATTTCCACTCAGGTGCAAATAGCCAGAGGATTGGCGATTGTCGGCATGGTCGTCGGCTTGATTGCGACGTTCTTATGGGTTTTTGCTATCCATTATTTAATCTTTCGTTAAGCGTAGAGTCAGCGGAAAAGCAAATTACAAAAGCGCCGATTTAAAAGTCGGCGCTTTTTACATATAAGGCGGATTTTGGGAAATGATAGAAAGGAGAACCATATGAAGCGTTCCAAAACAAAACGGCTCAGGAGGTTGAGTGTTATTATTTTGATAACCGTCCTTTCTTATGTCATTTTTTCCATGGCAGGCTCTGTTATTGTGTTTCAGATCATTTTTGCGCGCAGCGACACGGTCAACGCCTTTGAGCTGACCTATGCCGACATTGACAGCAGCCGTCTGCCGCGCGAGGAATTCTTCTTCGATTCCGGCGGCAACCGTCTGCGCGGCGTCGTCTATTCGCCAAAGGGCAGGAGCGCCGGACTGGTGCTGGTGCTCAACGGCATGCACGCCTGCATTGACCGCCACCTGCCCGAGATCCTCTATTTTACCGACCACGGCTTTACGGCGGTGACCTTTGAGAACACCGGCGTCGGTCAGAGCGAGGGCGGCAGCTCCGTGGGACTCACACAGGCGCGTCTGGACACGGCGGCGGCGATCGCGCATATCCGTCGGGACGACGTGCTCGGCAAGCTGCCGCTGGTGCTCTACGGACACTCTCTCGGCGGCTACGCGGCGGCGACGGCGCTCTTTGACAGCCCCGACATCCGCGCGGCGGTGTGTGTGTCGGGCTTTGACTCGCCCAACGAAAATATGTATTACAACGCCAAATCGCGCGTCGGCGTGCTGGCAGATATCCAATATCCGTTCATGTGCCTGCAAAACTACTTTTTGTTCGGCGACAAGTCGGACACCTCGGCGATCAGCGCGATCAACGCCACCGATACGCCGGTGATGATCGTCGGCGGCGACAGCGACGAAACCGTTCCCGACGCCATCAGCATTCTGCACAAGGCGGACAAAATCACCAATCCCAACGCCGTCACGCTCAAAATCGAGGAGGCATACCGCGGCGAGCACAGCACGGCATGGCTGAGCCGCGACGCGGCGGAATATGTGGTCACAGCCGAAAACCCCACCGACAAGACAAGGGCAAACAAGCTTGACGAGGGGTTTATGCAAACGGTTATGCAGTTTTTTGAAAAGGCTGTCGCCGGCTGAGCTTACCGCACGACGATCTGACCCAGCAGCTCGCCCACCTTGTCGTGGAACACCAAGTCCGCCTGCCGGTCAAAGGGCGTTTTGTCGCGGTTGATCAAAACGATCGTGTCGCCCTCAAAATAGCGGATAAAGCCTGCCGCCGGATAAACCGTCAGGCTGGTGCCGGCGATGATCAGGGTGTCCGCCTGCATGATCGCGCTCAGCGCGCCGTTGACGGTGGAGTCGTCCAAGCCCTCCTCATAGAGCACCACGTCGGGCTTGATCACACCGCCGCAGTCGCAGGTGGGCACGCCCTTGCTGTTCTTGATGAATTCCGCCGAATAGAATTTGCGGCACCGGCGGCAGTGGTTGCGCAGCACGCTGCCGTGCAGCTCATACACGCGGCGGCTGCCTGCGGCTTGGTGCAGACCGTCGATGTTTTGCGTCACGACCGCCAGCAGCTTGCCTGCCTGTTCCAGCTCGGCGAGCTTGAGGTGTGCCTGATTGGGCTGCTTGTCCAGACAGAGCATTTTGTCGCGGTAGAAGCGATAGAATTCGTCCGTGTGCTTTTCGAAAAAAGTATGGCTGAGAATTTGCTCCGGCGGATAGTCGTATTTTTGGTTATACAGTCCGTCCACACTGCGAAAGTCGGGAATGCCGCTCTCGGTGCTCACGCCCGCGCCGCCGAAAAACACGATCCGCTGACTTTTGTCGATGACCGCCTGCAATTGTTCCAACGTACTCATGTTCGGAAACCTCCTGTTGTTTTGGTATGCTTTTATTATACGCGGCAAACAGCGTCAAGGCAAGAGGGGATTTGTAATTCGTAATTCTTAATGCGTAATTGATGGGGAGGTTCTGCGGTCAATGCAATTTCTCCTTGACGACGTAGGGGCGAACCTACGTGTTCGCCCAAGCCGCGTTGTCCTGTCAAACTGTTTCATCCGAGGAAAACGGCGGTTCCCTATCTCGGGCGCACACACGGGTGCGCCCCTACGTCGTCGAGGAAGCGTAGCGCTGTTTTTCATATGTATGGTGAATAGGTCAAGCTTGTTTTGCGCAGAAATGTTTCAGCGTGCCAAAGCCTTCCCCCGAGGGGAAGGTGGCGCGGCACCTGATAGGTATGGTTATCATCATTGCCGGTGGTGCCGTGACGGAAGAGGGCAAGCGAAGCGCTTCCTGAATCGGACGGTCAGCAAAAGGACAGGTTCGCTTGCCCTCTTCCGTCACACTGCCGCCGACGTTGGAGATAAACAAAACCGCATTTATTTCTAACCGTCTAAATGCAGGTCAACACCATCACAGGCAGTGTGCCACCTTCTCCTCGGGAGAAGGCTTTCGCATAGTCAAACGCTTTTCTCACTGCGAAATTTTTCACAAAATCGCAACATCTGCCGCTACTGTCGGACAGCCGCAAGGACTGTCCCTACGATCGACTTATGACCGTAGCACACACCATTACAAATCCGGAGCGTCGGCGACCCGATTGGATCAATGGGGTGCGTGATTTCATTCGTGATTCATGATGCGTAATGCGTAATTAACGGGGAGGAAAAGTTCTGCGGTTTTCCTTGGTAGTCGCAGGGACGACCGTTGTGCACCTGACCGCGTTGTCCTGTCATGCCGTTTTATCCGAGGAAAACGGCGGTTCCCTGTCTCGGGCGCACACATGGGTGCGCCCCTACAACGAAAAGGAAAACATGATCATTTTTGCAAAATTGATTTATGTGGAAGCGCCTTTTCTGACGCGGCGTTGATGGTGTGTATCTGACTTGCCTACTATCCAAAGCCGCGCTGACAGCGGCGGCACGCCGCCCTAAGGACACGCGCTTATTTGATAAGATTGATAAAAATGGCTTAAACAGTGGGTTTTTGCAATCTTATCAGCAAAAAGCTTATTTGATAAGATTGGCAATACTATTATATTATAGCAATATAATATTGGTCATACGCTGCTAAAAAGCTTTCTGCACGGTCACTTTTGTAATGATATATTGTTGCAGTGTGATATTATCGCCAATCTTATCAAATAAGAAACAAGCTGATAAGATTGAGAAAAGCCGCATAAACACTGACTTTTTCTCAATTTTATCAAATAAGAAATTGTTCTTAGGGAGCATTGGGACGCATGGCAGCGGCGTGCGCCCGATGCAGGACTATATGCTTTGGGCGCGGTTCAGCACCGGTGAGGAAAGGATCTGCGATTGCAAGCCCCTGCTGTCGCGCAGCGGATTTGCCGCGCTGAAGGACACGGAGGTATGCAACAGCGTCTATATCGACTACGGCGTGACCGTGTGGTGTGACGGAGAGATCGACATCTCTCCCAACGAGCTGTACACCAACGGCGCAAAAGCAGACAAGGATATCGCATAACAAGCCCAAACGATTAAAACACCCCACACAAGCCCTTGTGCCTGTGCGGGGTGTTTTTTGCAAAAGCCAAAGGACTGCCGCACAGCCGGTGAGACAGTCCCCTGATGAGGATTTGATGATCAGTTGAACTGAGAATTGTAGATCTCGCTGTAGAGACCGCCCAGCTCCATCAGGGAGTCGTGGTTGCCGGTTTCTACGATGTTGCCGTCCTTCATCACGAAGATCAGGTCGGCGTTCTTGATGGTAGACAGTCTGTGCGCGATGACAAAGCTGGTTCTGCCGCTTGTCAGCGAATCCATCGCCTTTTGGATCAGGATCTCTGTTCTGGTATCGACGTTACTGGTCGCTTCGTCGAGGATCAGCATCGGCGCGTTCTCGGTCATGGCTCTCGCAATGGTAACGAGCTGCTTCTGACCGGCGGAGAGAGCGCTCTCCTTTTGGATCTCGGTGTCAAGACCCTGCGGCAGGGTGGAAACATAGTGGCTCAGGTTGGTCTCTTCGAGGATCTCCTGCAATCTGTTTTCGTCCACGTTTTTGAGGTTGTAGACGATGTTCTCTCGGAGCGTGCCGTTGATGACCCAGGTCTCCTGCAAGATCATGCCGAAGATCTCGCGCAGCTCGTGACGGGACATATCCTTGATGGACACGCCGTCCACCAAAATGTCACCGCTGGTGATCTCGTAGAAGCGCATCAGCAGGTTGACCAGCGTGGTCTTGCCGGCGCCGGTGGGACCGATGATGGCGACCTTCATGCCGGGCTTGATCTTGCCGGAGAAGTTGGTGATGGTGAGCTTTTTGGGATCGTAGCCAAAGCATACGTCCTTGAATTCGACCTCGCCGCGGATGTGGTCGTGATCGAGAAGCTGCTTTCTGTCGCCCTCGTCGGGAAGCTCTTCCTGCTCAAGGAAGGTGAACACGCGGTTGCAGGCAGCGGTACCGAGCTGAATGGTGGAGCTCGCCTGACCGATTTGCGCCAAAGGCTCCTGGAACAGCGATACATAGACGATAAAGCCGGTGATGACGCCGATGTCGGAGATGGCGCCGTTGGCAAAGAGCAGACCGGCGACGAGCAGGACTGCCGCGTAGGTCAGATAGGATACAAACTGCATGGCAGGCTCGATGAGGGTACCGATCGCCTGCGACTTGTAGAGGATCGTGCCGAACAGATCGTTCTTCTCTCTGAATTCCTCCACCTTTTTGTCCTCGGCGTTGAACGCCTTGATGACGAGCTGACCGGAATAGTTTTCTTCAACGGTCGCGTTGACTTCACCGAGCAGCTTTTGGTTTTTGTCGAACAGCGGCAGGGCAAACTTGAAGGTGAGACCGATGATGATCAGCATGATGGGCAGCGACGCAACGACCACAAGCGCCATCTGCCAGCAGGCGATAAACATCGCCGCGAACACGCCGACCAGCATAACGCCGGACTGCACCAGCATGCTCACGGAGTTTTGCAGCGAGGTGCTGAGGATATCGACGTCGTTGGTGATAACGGAGAGGATATCACCGGTTTGGGTGGTGTCAAAGTAGTTGAGCGGCATTTTGTTGATTTTTGAAGAAATCTGCCTTCTCAGATCCTTTGAGAATTTTTGGATGATGGTGTTGAGAATAAAGCCGGAAATAAAGCCGGTGAGGAACGCGGTGGCAACATAGAAAACGAGCAGCAGCGCGTAGTGCATCACGTTGTCCATGTTGATTACAAAGTTTCCGCCTACCGCGGTTTTGCCGACAGGTGAGATCTCATTTGTCAGGCTGCGGATGGTGCCGGGGGTCAATATGGTAAAGATAACGGAGGTGATAAGCAAAACAAGCGCAACGATAAAGGGAGCGTAATAATTATGGAACGCCTTTACAAGACTGCCGAGCTTGTTCTTTTCCTTGGCAGGAGCTTTGGTGTTTGTACTCATAATCCTAACTCCTCCTTACTAAGCTGTGATAATGCGATCTCCTGATAAACAGGGCAGTTTCTGACCAGATCATAGTGCTTGCCGATGCCGACCATCTTGCCGTTGTCCAAAACGACGATCTGGTCCGCGTCCATAATGGTGCCGACGCGCTGCGCGATGATCACTCTGGTGGTGTCGGGAAGCTGCTCCGCGATGCGGGCTCTGACGGTCTTGTCGGTCTTGTAGTCGAGTGCCGAGAAGGAGTCGTCAAAAATCAGGATCTCGGGCTTGGCGGCGACCGCTCTCGCGATACACAGACGCTGCTTTTGACCGCCGGAGAAGTTGGAGCCGCCCTGCGCGACCTCGGAATCATAGCCGTTGCGCTTCTTCATCACAAAGCCGTCGGCGTCCGCGATCTCGGCAGCCCATCTGACGTCCTGAAGCGTCATCTCGGGATCCTTGAAGGCGATGTTATCCTTGATGATGCCCTTAAAGAGAAAGCCTCTCTGCGGCGCGTAACCGATGCGGTCTCTCAGATCCTTTTGGAGAACGTTCTTGACGTTGACGCCGTCCACCAGCACTTCGCCTCTGGTGCAGTCCGCCATACGGGGGATCATGTTGATGATCGTCGTTTTGCCGCTGCCGGTGGCGCCGATAAACGCGATGGTCTCGCCCTTTTTGACCTTGAACGAAATGTCGGACACAGCCTCTTTGTCGGAGCCGGGATAGGCAAAGCCGACGTTTTTGAATTCGATGGTGCCCGTTTCCTTAAAGGGAACGGGGTTGGCGGGATCCGATACGGAAACCTCGTGTACGATGACCTCATGGATACGTCTTGCGCTGACGGCGGCACGCGGCCAGATGACGATCAGCGTGACCATCAAAACAAAGGACATAATGATCTGGCTGGCGAGCATGACAAACGCGTTGGTCGCGCTGAATGCCTGCGAAGCCTCTTCCATGTTCATGCCGTTGAGCACATAGGCGCTCGCCCACAAAATGGACAGCGAGAGTCCCGACATGACCATCATAACAAGCGGAGTAAAGAAGGACAGCGTTCTGCCGGCAAAGATCTGCACCTTGGTAAAGGCGGCGTTGACCTTTTCGAACTTGTTTTCCTGATAGGATTCGGCATTGAACGCTCTGACAACGCGAACGCCGGTCAGATTCTCTCTGGAGGCAACGTTCAGGGCGTCGGTCAGCTTTTGAACGATCTTGAATTTGGGGGTCAGCATCATCAGCAGAACGACGACGGCGGCGACCAAAATAGCCAGCCAAACACCGGTCACGATCGTGAGCGAGGTGTTTGCGTACTGCAGCAAAAGAATGATAGACCACACCATCACAACGGGTGACAGGAACGCGGTCTTTAAAAATGTGAGCCACGCAAGATGGACATTTTGCATGTCGTTGGTGGTTCTGGTGATCAGAGATTCGGTAGAGAAAGAAGCAAAGTCCGAAATGGCAAACTCGTTGACTCTCTCATACATTTTCTGTCTGATGCCGGTAACGCAGCCGGAGGCGGTCGCGCTGGCAACAAAGCGGATAATGACCTCGATCGCCGCCATCAGGATCGCGCAGATGACCATATACAGGCCATACCACCAAATCTCCGCCACACCGTTTTCACGGCTCTTCTGCACGGCGCCGGTGAGCAGGCTGATGTAACTCACGATTTGCATCATGAAGTAAACCTCGCCCAGTGTCAGCAGAAAGATCGCGATGACTGAGACCCAGTTCTTTGCCTTCATGTTTTTGAAGAGTAATTTGAACATGACATCCCCTCTTTTATAAAATTTTGCTATTTCAACGGCAGGGCTGCCGTCAATAACCGCGTTCGGTCGTACGCCGGAACCGTGATCCCGAATAGTTTTGTTTCCGGCTTGTTTTTCGGGTATCTCAAAAGCTGAATTGTGTTGCTCATTAGGCGTTCTTTATATATTATAACTAATAATTTTCGCAAATTCAAGTAATTTTGAGAAATTATTTACGCCATAATATGACGTATCTTTCGGGAATGCGGGCTTTTGTTCTTATATTGTCAAAAAACGCGGAGCGTCTTTGCGTTTTTATTATTTACAGCAAGATATTAGAAGCTTCACGAATTGTATTTTTTATTTCGGTTATTGACAAATTCCATAAAGGATAGTAAGATGAAAATGGATTTTTGTGTTATTCCGTCAGAATTTGAAGGATGTACAAAACCGTTCTCCCGGTCGTACCGTCTGACGGTTCTCTGTCGCCGGCAGGCGTGCGAAATAAAAAACATGAGAGGTGTTCGTATGACAGTATTATTCATCATTTTAGGCGTCCTGCTTGTGGGACTCGGCTTCTCCTGTATGTTTACGCCGCTGCTCACCTTTATGGACGCAGGCTATTTCATCGTTATTCTGGTGATGGTCTACGGTGTTTTCGGCATCATCAGCGCGATCCGCAACAGAAGATTCGGCATCGGCTTTGTGTTCAGCATACTCAGTATCCTGCTGGGCGTCGCCATGCTGGTGTTTCCGGCGTCCCTGTTGGTTGCCGAGCGCATGTATCTGCTGCTTGCCGCCATCTGGTTTGTGGTCATGGGCATCGTCACCATCATCAACGCGGCGACGGTCACCAGAAAGATCGGCTCCAAGGTTTGGATCCTCGAGCTGATCTTCGGCATTCTTGCGCTTGTTATCGGCTGCTATTCGTTCTTCCGGCCTGCCGCTCTCGCCATCTCGCTCGGTATGCTGATCGGTATCTTCTTTATCGAAACCGGCTTTACCCTGATGTTCCGCGGTATCGCCGCAGACGATTAAGCCAACACCCTGTGACCATCGTCTGATCTGCTGCGCAGTATCCGCATAACCTGTTTGGGATCTTGCTTCCGCCGCGTGCGTCCGCATGCTGCGGAGGCACGCTGTCGTTCGGGCTTTGGGCAGAGCGCACCTCTCCGGCACATTTTCAACCGCATTTGAATCTACCAAAGGAGCTGCTGATATGGCAAAAGAAAAATCCGGCAAAGACAGCATCACGCCGCCCGACAACGCGATACCGGACAAAAAGGTCTTTTGGACAAGCAAAAAGCTCGAAACCGTTGTGGCGATCCTTTTGGGCATTGCCACGCTGCTCTCGGCGTGGTCGTCGTGGATCGGTTCCCTGCACAGCGGCATTCAGTCCATCAACTTTACCAAGAGCAACAACACCTCGTCGGAGGGCACCGCCGCATACAACTCCAGCCTGCAAATGTACATTGCCGACTACATGGTGTGGAACACCCTCTGCGACTATACCTCTGATTTGGAGCTGGCAAAGGCGGAGGGCAATGAGGTCAAGGTAAAGCATCTTGAGGAGCAGATCAACACCTTTGCGGAGCAAAGCGTCAGCCCGACACTGGGCGAGGGCATCAAGTGGATGAAGGAAAACAACATGACCAATCCGTTTGAAATGCCCGGCATCAGCGAGAAATACTTTGGCGAAGCACAAAAAAAGCTCGCCGCCGCGCACGAGCTGCTCGAGGAAGGACAGCGCGACAATACCAAGGGCGACTCCTACAACCTTGTCAGCGTCATCTATTCGCTGGTGCTCTTCCTGCTCGGCATCACCAACGTCTTTAAGAACATGCCAAACAAGGTGGCAGTCATGCTGATTGCGTTCTTTCTGCTGGTTTTTGCCTTTATCTATATGTGCTCGATACCGCTTCCGACAGGCTTCCGGCAGATGAACTTCTTTGAATTTAACAAATGACCGCGCAAGCGACGCGGATTCAAAAAACCGACCCGATGCTTTTGTGGCACCGGGTCGGTTTTTACAGTTTTCTGATCGGATGTCTGATAACGGTTTTCATGATTGCCCGTCAAGATATGCGTTCAAAAAATACGCCGCAAGACTGTTCGGACGGATATGCTGCCGCGCTTCCTCATACCCAAACCACGCGCAGGCGTCGATCTCCTCGTTGGGACAGAATTCGCTGTCGTCGTCCACAAACGCCGTAAAATTGCACATCAGCGTGTTGGAGCGCTCAAAGAATCGCGTGCGGTTGAAGCGGATTGCCGACACCGTCATGCCGGTTTCTTCCTTTATCTCACGCGCCACGGCGCTTTCGAGAGATTCCGTTCGGTTGACATAGCCTGCCACCAGAATATATGACGGCTTCCGCCGCAGGCAAGCCGAATCTGAGCGTTGCCAATATCAGCGACGGTCAAAAAATATCGTGGAGCAGCACAGGCGCACAGAAATACTATCTTTACTTTGGTGTATATGACTACAACACCAGAAAAACCGAATGGCGCGTGTACAGAGAAGTTAAAGGAACAAGCTACACGATCAATCGAGATACCCTGCATTCAAGCGGTTGGAAAAAGTACGTCAACTATCAACCGACACCAAATCTCAAATCTGGACAGGCATATTGCTATCAGATTCACGCAGGCAATGTCAACACAAACGGTCGCCCGATAGACAATCGCTATTCAAAGGTCAGGAGCATGACCTATTTGGCGGTGCCTTTCCTGAATTGGGCGATCGACGGAAATCGTATCACGTTTGGTGCATACTCGCAGGGTGCAAATGACTATCAGTACCGGTACAGATACAACAACGAAAGTACGGCGGCATCGGGTTTAACAATACCATCAAGGCAAAGATGGACAGCTACCACAACAATCAAAACATCAACGTAACAGGCAAGGATTTGTATTACGGATTGACGCGCCGT
>ONGI01000016.1 GCA_900317315.1 uncultured Eubacteriales bacterium | reverse complement strand
CATGCCGGTGGTTTCGAGCCAATACTGGAACAGCGTACACGGCGGCGCACCGGGCGAGGCGAAGCTCGACGCGGAGGGACTGCAAACCATGCGCACCCTCGCGCGCAACATGGCGTTTTTGATCAAGTCCATCGCGCTCGGCAAGGAGCAGTTCGGTCTGCCTGCCAAGGAAGAGCACCTCTTTACGAACTTTATCCGCTGATCCGAAGCAGGAGGATGTTATGCACAAAAAACGAATAGCCGCCGTGCTGGCGGCATGTATGCTTGCCGCAGCGGCAGGCTGCGCCGGAAACAGGCAGCCGTCTCGACCGCCGACCGCACCGGAGACGACCGCGGCGTCTACCGAACCGCCCACTGCCACACAGCCGACCACAGAACAGCCGACCACGGTACCGCCTGCAACCGAATCCAAATTGAAACGCGTCACCACCTTTTCGCAGGACGCAGTCATCCCCTACAACGCGTTTTCGCTGGAGCTGCTCCGCAAGAATCTAAAGGAGGACAACAGCAGTCTGCTTGTGTCGCCGCTGTCGGTGCTGAGCGCACTCGGCATGACCGCAAACGGCGCCAACGGGGAGACGCTGCAGGAATTTGAAACCGCGTTCGGTATGCAAGCCGAGGAGCTGAACCTTTTTATGGCGTATTTGCAGTACAGCGATACAGACGACGAGCTGCTGCAATCTTTTGAAAACGAGCTCGGCATACGAACCGAGGCGCTGGTTATTCACAACGCCAACTCTCTCTGGCTGAGCAGCAACCGCGGCTTTACGGCGGAACAGGCGTTTTTGGACACCGCCGGACAGTATTACAACGCGCAGGTCAACACCGTTCCGTTTGACAGCAAGCTGCCCGGTCAGATCAACGGCTGGGTCAAAGAGAACACCGACGGCATGATCGACAGCATACTTGACAACGTGGAGCCGAATGACGTCGCCTATCTGGTAAACGCCGTCGCCTTTGACGCAAAATGGGAAAAGCCGTATGAAAACATTGACGTGCGCAGCGGCACCTTTACCTGCGAGGACGGCACCGCACAGACCGTCAAAATGATGACCGGCACGGAGCGTGCTAAACGCTGCTATTTGCAGGACGACAACGCCGAGGGCTTTTTGAAGCCGTACATCGGCGGCAGATTTGCCTTTGCGGCGCTCCTGCCCGACAAGGGCATACGCGTCAGGGACTATCTGAACACCCTGACCGGCGAAAAGCTGACCGCTATTCTGCAAAAGGCAAACGATACACCGGTCGAAGCAATGATCCCGAAATTTCAGGGCAGCTACGATGTGCCGCTCAACGAAAGCCTGCAAAAGATGGGGATCCAAAGCGCCTTTGACATGGACGCCGCCGACCTCACGCGTCTCGGCAAGTCGGACAACGGCGCCAATCTGTATCTCAATAAGGTGCTTCACAAAACCTTCATCTCCGTCGCCGAGCAGGGCACCAGGGCAGGCGCGGCAACCCTCGCATCTGCGTCGGGCAGTGCGGCGCCATCTGCCAGACCCCGGCAAATCTACCTTGACCGTCCCTTTGTCTACATGCTGGTGAACCTAAAAACCAACACGCCGCTCTTTATCGGCACCCTGATGGCAGTCTCCGAATAATCACTTTCAGTACAAAAAACCGCTATGGATCAACGCTCGATCCATAGCGGTTTAAAATTTTGTTATTGCATCGGCTCGTAGAATACGCTCAAGAACTGCCGGAAGAAAGCATCTTCGTCAATATCATAACGCGCCAATCCCTCGTCAAGACGCATCTTGCCGGGAATGGTTTTCATTTCCGTATCAAGCGAGCCGCCGGTCACCAGCTCGGTCGCCAGGAATAACACCTTGGATGCGTCGAGGTTGGTGACGGAGTAGGGAGCGGACTCGTTAAAGACACGCACCGAAGAGGTGATGTCCTTTTTGATCGAGCCCATCATGGTGGAGATAAAGCCCTTGGCATAAATCTTCTGGCGCTCCAGACGCAGCAGACTCGAATCGACGCGGGTCCTGTCTCTCAAACGAACAAAATGCTTGGCGTTTTTACCTTCAAGGTGATAGCTCTCACCCTCGGTGAACATCTGGATCGTTTCGGGAGACACCACATCGACGCCTCCGACGCTGTCGTTGACCGCTGCGATACCGCTGAGGTCAAGCGCGTAGTAGGTTTTGATGGGGATATTGTAGAAAAGACGTCTGACAGAAGAGATCGTATTTTCGCAGCTGGACTCCTTGCCGTCGCCGTACGCGTATGCCATACAGACCTGCATGTCCTTCATGCCGCTGTAGTGACCGCTCGGGCTGTAGAGCGCGACCTCCGAATAGGTATCACGCGGGATCGCCAGCATGCTCATCTTGCGGTTCTTTGTGTCCACCGCCATCAGCACAAGCACGTCCGCCTGTCCGCCGGTGCCCTGCTCGTTTTCCTCGTCAAAGTCTTTATCAATGCCGATAAACATGATGCTGGTGATATCCTTGTTATATTTATAGGTGCGTCCGTTGTAGACGATATATTCACCGTCGTCCTGCACCTCCGCCTGCATCGTGTCGGGAACGATCACATTCATGCTGGAATCAAACAGCTCCTCGCGCCCCTTGATCCTCAAATAGAGGAACACACTGCCGCATATCAGCGTCAGTGCCAAAATGGAGCTGACGACGATCAAAAGAACCTTTTTCCAGGTTTTCATCTTCTTTCTGCGGCGTCTGCGGCGGCGGTGATGGTGCTGCGACTGACCGTCCGAGGAGCCGGAGGAATGATGGGAAGAACCGGAGTGGGAGTGGGAGTGCGAGTGGGAATGTGAGTGCGAATGCGAATGCGAATGTGAATGGGAGTGAGAATGTGCGGAGCGTTCGGAAAAAACGACCGGCGTGTCATCGTCCGAAGCATCAGACGCTGCTTGCGAAGGCTGCTCCTGTTGGGGCGGATCCGAACTGCTGTCCTCGTTCACATAATTGTAATCGGTGTAGTCGCCCTCGGCGCCTTCACCTGCGGCAGCAGCTCCGTCAGCTGCTCCGTCTAAGATCTCCTCCGAATTCTGCGGAAGCTGTTCATCAGGCTGTTTTTTCATCGTTTATCAACACTCCTTGCACAAGATAGCGTCCGTCGCCGCTGTTCGCACAGGTGCTCAGCACCAGTATTTTGCTGTTCAAATTCAGGCTGACCGGTCTGGTGTTGTAGAAAGAGGCATGCGGATTCTGCGCGTTGTCCAGCCAGCTCTTGAACACATCGTCCTTGCTGAAATCGTAGGAATACATAATGTGCCGGCTGTCGTAGGGATGCGCCGAGATCACCTCATAGGTCAGCTTTCTGTCCTTGGTATAAACGTAGAAGTAGGGATGGGAATTAAAGAAGTCCTCGTCGCTGAACATATGCAGATTGCCGAACATTGAGCCGTTCGCCATGTTATGACCATAGAGCACCGTCACGCGGTCGGAATAGTCGGTTTTGTTCATGGACTGGGAATAGATCGCACCCGGGAAGCTGTAGTCCTTGTAGACATCGTGGCTGAGGTAGAAGTTATCGTCCTCCTTGCTCTGGCACACAGGCAGCGAGATCGAGGTGTCGGGTATATAGATCCACGAATACACCTCGGGATTGAACTGCATAAGACCTTCAAAGTCCACCGGATTATCCTCTTTCTCTCTCTCCCTCTCCTTCGGCTTCGGCGCGGTCGGCGACTCCGTGGCATAGACGGCTGCCTGACTCGGCGGCTCCGTATTCACCGTGGGCGGAATCGTCAGATGATAGCTCGGCTGCAAATCCGGCGCGTAGGATTCCTGCACCTGACGGTTCGTCTGACCGGCGCTGAAAATACCCAGCTGCTTGATCAGCAAGTAGCCGCCGGTACACAGCAAAATCACACCGAACACCACGATAAGCGTGATGAGGACGCCTCGTTTTTTGTTTCCGCCGCGGTCCTCTTCCTCATCATCGTAACCGGTTACATAATCATGATCATAATCGTTTTCATAGCCGTTTTCGTAATCGTTATCGTTCATATAGCTTCACCACACATATCAAAACATATCAAACATTTTATCACTATTGACCTGCAAAGTCAAGCGCCTGCCGCCGCTTTCTCTCTGCAGGCATTATTCGGAAAATTTTGTTCCGAAAATACAGAAAAAAGCCTCTGCCCAAAAAAGCAGAGGCTCTCTGTCAAAGTTGATTATTTTTTCTTTGCAGACTTAACGAGAGCAATGGAAGCAACACCGCAGCCGGCAGCAGAAGCAGCCAACAGAGTGTAGGCAAGGATGTCGCTGGAGCCGGTCTTCGGAGAATCGGAAGATTTGCCGCCGCCGCCTGCGGGGCTGGTTGCGACAGGGCTACTCACTGCGAAAGCCGGTACCACAGAGAACGCCATAACCATTACTGCAATCATCGTTGTAATAAGCTTTTTCATTTTTTTCCTCCTGATTACATTGTTTAACGCAGTGCTGTGTTAAAGATTGATTTTTTGTAATTTGATTATAACACATAAATAATCAATTGTAAAGTGTTTTTTTGAATCTGTTCCGAAAATCATCTATTATTTTTTGCCGGAATAAAAATTTTCGCAGAATCCGGCTCTATCTCTTGCATAAGCTCCGCCGGAATTGTATAATAGAAATGTATAGCAAAATGTAAAAAACAAAGGAACCCATGCTTCCGTATAACGAAAGGAACGAAACACTATGAATATTGCGCAGCTTCAACAGGAAATCCTCCGGCTCAAAAAGGAAAAGGACGTCTGCATTCTCGCTCACAGCTATCAGGCGCGTGAAATCTGCGAAATCGCCGACTTTACCGGCGACAGCTACAAGCTGAGCGTGGACGCCTCCAAGGCTGACAACCAAAACATTCTCATGTGCGGCGTGCGCTTTATGGCGGAGACCTGCAAGATTCTCTCTCCCGAAAAGACCGTCGTCCTCGCCTCGCCCATTGCAGGCTGCGCCATGGCAGACCAGATGGACAAGGCGCTGATTGAACAGGTCAAAAAGCACTATCCCAACCACACCGTCGTCGCCTATATCAACACAACCGCCTCGCTCAAAACCATCTGCGACGTCTGCGTCACCAGCTCCTCGGCGGTCAAAATCGTCAACAGGATTCCCAACAAAGACATTCTCTTTATTCCCGACTGCAACCTCGGCGCACATGTGGCGGCGCAGTGTCCCGACAAAAACATCAAGCTGCTCAACGGCGGCTGCCCGATTCACGCCTGCGTCACCGCCGACGACGTCGCCAAGGCAAAGGCGCTCTATCCCGACGCGGAGCTGCTGGTGCATCCCGAATGTGTGCCTGCCGTCTGTGCGCAGGCTGACTATATCGGCTCCACCTCGGGCATTATGGACTACGCCGTCAAGAGCGACAAAAAGGAATTTATCATCGGCACCGAAATCAGCATTGCCGAGCACTTGCAGTATATGTGCCCCGACAAGCAGTTCCGCATCCTCAGCCTCAAGCTGATTTGCCCCAACATGAAGGCGACCACGCTGGTGGACGTCTACAACTGCCTGACCGGCAGCGGCGGCGAGGAAATCGTCCTCGACAGCGACGTCATCCGCGACGCCGGACGCTGCATTGACGAGATGATTCGTCTGGGTGAATAAGATGGCAAAAAAAGCACTCATCGCCATGAGCGGCGGCGTGGACAGCTCGGTGGCGGCATACCTGATGCTGCAGCGCGGCTACGACTGCACCGGCGTAACGCTCCGCCTGTTTGACAATCCGCAGGAGAATCCCGACGAAAAAACCTGCTGCTCGCTCGACAGCACCGAGGACGCGCGCAGCGTGTGCCGCCGTCTCGGCATTCCGTTTTTTGTCTACAATTTTACCGAAAGCTTTGAAAACGCGGTCATCAAACGCTTTGTCAGCGCCTACGAAAACGGCAGCACACCCAATCCCTGCATCGACTGCAACCGCTATATCAAATTCGAAAAGCTTTTGCGCCACGCGGAGGAGCTGGGCTTTGACTGTGTGGTGACGGGGCATTACGCCACCGTCGCCTATGACGCGGCAAGCGGCAGGTATCTGCTCAAAAAATCCGTCGATGCAGGCAAGGACCAAAGCTATGTGCTCTATCCGCTCACGCAGGCGCAGCTCGCCAAAACCGTTTTTCCGCTCGGCGAAATGACAAAGGAGCAGACGCGCGCCATCGCCGAAGAACAGGGCTTTGTCAACGCGCACAAGCACGACAGCCAGGACATCTGCTTTGTGCCGGACGGCGACTACGCGCGGTTTATCGAAGCCTACACACAAAAGACCTATCCGCCGGGCGACTTTACCGACGAGAGCGGCAACGTGCTCGGACAGCACAGGGGCATCATCCGCTACACCGTCGGTCAGCGCAAGGGCTTGGGCTTGGCTCTGCCGCACCCGATGTATGTCAAAGAAAAAAATCTCGGCGCAAACAGGGTTGTGCTCTGCGACAACGCCGCGCTGTTCAGCCGCGAGCTGCTCGCAGGCGACCTGAATCTGATAGCCGTTTCCGCTATCAACGAGCCCGTCCGCGTATCGGCGCGCGTGCGCTACAACCAAAAGGAGCAGCCTGCCACGGTCTACGCGGTAGACAGCGACACCATTCGCGTCGTGTTCGACGAGCCCCAGCGCGCCATCTCCAAGGGACAGGCGGTCGTGCTCTATCAGGGAGACACCGTTTTCGGCGGCGCCACTATTCTCTAACCGTTATCACGGAGGTCAAGCATGTTCAAACGATTAACACCGGTTCAGTTTTTGGGCGTTCTTCTCGCCTGTGCCGCCGTACTTGCGCTCATCGGCGGTATCGTTACGTTTTTTATGATGCGTAATGGCACCGAGACACCCGCGCCGACGGCGCCCACCGCCGCCGCAGCGGCATCACCGGACGAAGCGACCGCGCCTGCATCCGACAAAACCGCCCTACCCTCAGCGCCCTCAGCGCCCTCGGCGTCCGGCGAACAGCCCACCGCGACAGCTCCGGCGCCGGTGCCGGCTGTCATTCCCAACGCGCTGCAAGCACTGCTCGACGAGAGCGGCAGAACGGCGTCCGAGCTGCAGGAGCTGGGCGTCGGTCAGCTGGTCGTGGTCGATTCGGAGGGCAGCACCGCCGAGGTGAGCTTTTATGAGCGCACCGAAACGGGCTGGCAGACCGACGAAGGACTGCTCAGCCATGGCTATGTGGGCGCCAACGGCACCACCGCCGCCATGCACGAGGGCGGCAGCGCCACACCGCAGGGACTCTTTCACGTCGGCAGCGCCTTTTATCAGGACGACGCGCCCCAAACCGGTCTGGACGTCTTTCCGATCACGCACGACACCTACTGGGTCGACGACCCCGACTCTCCCAACTACAATCAGCTTGTCGTCGGCGACGAAGCGCTCGGCGACGATCACGCCGAGCATATGAGCGAGATCTCCTCCTACCACTACGGCTTTGTCATCGAGTACAACATGCCGCCCACCAGCTATGCCGCCGGCTCCGCTATCTTCTTCCATGTCAGCCACGACAGTCCCACACTGGGCTGCGTCACGGTTTCGGAGCAAAAGGTGCTCGCCTATCTCGCCAAGCTGGACGCTTCCAAGAATCCTTACATTTTGATCATATAGGAGAACCTTATGCATTGTTTTCATTGTATGCACGAGCTGCCTGCCGGCGGCACCGGCTTTTGTCCGCGCTGCGGCAAGCCGGCACAGGAGCCAAACGCACCGCACCAGCTCGCTGCCGGCACGATCCTCAACAACCGCTATCTGGTCGGCAACGTCATCGGCGAGGGCGGCTTCGGCATCACCTATATCGGCTTTGACCGATCGCTCGACGTGCCCGTTGCCATCAAGGAATACTATCCCTCCTCCTGCGCCAACCGCCTGAGCAACTACTCCAACGACATCACCATCACCTACGGCGACGGCTACGACTATTTTGTCAACGGACAGGAGCGGTTTTTGAAGGAGGCAAAGAGCATTGCCAAATTCACCGACGACAACGGCATCGTGGACGTGCGCGACTATTTTACCGCCAACAACACCGCCTACATCGTGATGGAATATCTGGAGGGGATCGACCTGCGCCGCTACATCAAGCAGTACGGCGTGTTCCGTCCCGATGCGATCTTCCGCCTGATGCTGCCGATCATGCGCGCACTCGGCAAGATCCACGGCGCAGGCATCATTCACCGCGACATTTCGCCCGACAATATCATGTATCTGCACGACGGCACGCTCAAGCTCACCGACTTCGGCGCGGCGCGGCAGTTCTCGGATTATGAGCTCAAAACCATGTCGGTCGTGCTCAAGCCCGGCTACGCGCCGTATGAGCAGTACAGCCGCAAGGGCAACCAGGGGCCGTGGACAGATGTGTATTCGCTGTGCGCCACCATCTACACCTGCATCACCGGCAAGACGCCGCCCGATTCGCTCGACCGCTCACGCGGAGAAGCGCTGGCGCCGCCGTCGGCGCTCGGGGTCAACATCAGTCCGGCGCTCGAGACCATCCTGATGCGCGGCATGTCGCTCTCGGTCGAGGGACGCATCCGCACCGCCGAGGAGCTCAAGCGGCTGACCGAGGGCGCGCTGCGCGGCAACCTGCCGCCTGTTCAGCGAAAGCCGCAGCCTGCACCGCCGAGATCCAACGGCAAAACGGCGGCGATCGTCGCGCTTGTCGCCGCTGTCGCGGTGGTGGCAGGACTGATACTCTTTGTCTTTTTGTTCAAGGGCTGCCCGTCCGACAAAAAAACGCAGCCCGTCACCATACCGTCGAGCACGGTCGCGCTGACGACAAACGCCGCCGAACCGGCGACGGAGCCGACCACCGTGCCGCCGACGACAACCCCTGTCACGACCGTACCCGAAACCACGGTGCCGACCACCGTGCCGCCGGAGACGACCGAGGCGCCGACCGAAGCGCCCGAACCGACCGAAGCACCGACCGAAGCGCCGACCGAAGCGCCGGAGAGCATCCCGGAGGAAACCACTCTTGCGCCGGAAACCGAATATATCCAATCGGAATACGGAGATTAAGATGAAGCGCGAGCTAAAGCATTTTTGCATCGGCAGCTCCTACGGGGGCAATCAGGACTGGTTTCCCACCTTTATGATGAAAATCGGCGGCTGCGGCGCCGAGACCGCCTGTGACAGCAGCATCTACTTTGCCCTGCACTGCGGTCTGACCGCCCTTGCGCCCCCAAACGCCGCCGCGCTGACCAAGGACGACTACGTGCGCTTTGCCTATGAGATGAAGCCCTACCTCTCGCCGCGCATGACCGGCATCGACCGGACGGACATCTACATCGACGGCTATACGCGATTCATCCGCGACCGCGGCGAAGCAAGGCTCTCCATGACGGCACTTTCCGGAGAGGAGCCGCTCGAAACGGCGTGCGCCGCCGTCACACGGCAGATCGACAACGGCTGTCCCGTGCCGACGCTCATCCTCAACCACCAAGACAAGCGGATGGAGGATTATGTGTGGCACTGGTTTTTGATAAACGGCTACGAAAAAACCGAAACCGACTTTTTTGTCAAGACCGTGACCTACAGCCATTACGAGTGGCTGCGCATGGCAGACCTGTGGCACACCGGCTTTCGCCGCCGCGGCGGACTGGTGCTGTACCATATAAATGTTGATTCTTAATTCATAATTCTTAATGCGTAATTTGCTTGGAGGAAAGGGCTGCCGCAAATCGAAAGATTTGACGACAGCCCCTTTTTTATAGCTCCTGACCCTTATACTTGAGAATTATTTATACTCTGCGCATTTCTGTTCAAGCAAAGCAAAATCACAGGAACGCAAAGCGTATTTCCCTTTAGGATATTGAATGTAATTGTCTCTTAGCCGACTTGCGTTAGCCATAATCTTGTCCGCTTTTTCATTAATGGAACGCAATTCGTTTTTTAACAATCTTATGTATCTTTCTTTTTGCACTTCGCTAAAAAAGTCCGCTTGACAGCCTATTGTTTTATAATCTAAAGGCGTCATGTATTCTGCTTTTACAGGTATCATATTATTCAGATTGATAACGCCAAACAAATGTGCTTTATCTAAATTCATTAATTTGATAAAATCTAAAGAATCACTCATAGTCATATGCTTTCTTTTGGGCGACGAAACCGGAACACAATAATGCATATCATTTATCGTTATCAGTATTCCGATAAACGGTTTCAATGAATTTTCACCATAGTGGACATTCTGAACTCTATCATCAAATCGCCTTAAATAATTAACGTAATCCTTATCAAGTATATACCATCTCATCATTTTATCTCCCAAAAAGCAAAGAGAGAAGGTCTTGCCCTCTCTCTTTCTCTTTTAATTCACTCATTTTGACAGGTTGAGCAAACCGCTTTAAATTCTCTCATTTTGGCAGGTTGAGCAAACCGCTTTAAATTCTCTCATTTTGGCAGGTTGAGCAAACCGCTTTAAATTCTCTCATTTTGGTAGGTTGAGCAAACCGCTTTAAGATCATTGATCTCTTACTTCATATTATACACAAGCATATCTATTATGTCAAGTAATTATTCGATTATTAATGCGCCGCAAGATTCCTCCTTTTGTTGCGTCTATAGAAAGGAAACAACCAATCCGATCAGCTCTCCCGCCGCAAACGATGCGCCGTTGAGCAGCAGCGACAGCAGCAGCGGCTTGATTTTGCGGTAGCGCAGGAGCTTTTTGAACAGCAGCGCTTCGACGGCGACCACGCCGACCTCCAGCGCCGCCAGACAGATATACGGCACGGCGCCCTGTCCGTTCTGCCAGATCCAGATCCAGTCAAAGCAGTAGTTGACGACCGGGTTCGTCACACAGTTGATCAGCGCGAGTATCGCCAGGTCGCTTCCGCGCACACCGGCGATTGCCGCCACGCCCAGCTCCACTGCCAGGGTCAGCAGCAGATTCAGCAGCAGCGCCCACAGAATGCCGTTCATTACTCCTCATGCTCCGCAATGCGCCGGCGCTTGTTATACACCACCGTCAGCACCACACCCAGGGCGACGATGGCAGGCGCTACCACAAAGAAATACAAAAGCATCATTGCCAAATAATCCGTATCTCCGGATCCGAAAAAATAATCGGGTGGCAGCGCCGCGTCGGCAAGCAGCGCATACAAAACAGCCGTCATCGCTTGTCCCCTCCGTTAAACGGAGCGCCGTTCGGATCGTTCACAGCGCTGTTTTTCGTCATGGCAGCCGCCTTGCGCTTACGGGCGATCAGCAGACCGATCAGCACCGCGATGGCAACAAGCAGCAGCGGCAAAACGACAAAGAGCGTGTTGACCAGCGCGTCGTTTGTCTGCGCGCCGACCGGCGCCGTGGACGCCTGCACCGTGCCGGATGCCGCCTGTTGTGCGGCGGTGACGGTCTCGTCCGGCTGCGTCGGCGCAGGCTGTGTGACGATCGTCGCCGTGATCGCCTCCGCCGTCGGCTGCTCGGTAATGACCTCCGGCTCCTCGGTTTCCTTCTCCGGCTCCTCGGTTATTTCCTCCGGCTCCTCAACGACATCCGTCGCCGGCGGATCGGTGTTCTCCAAATACCATTCCGGCGGCAAAATCGCGTCGCCGAAAAGCGGATGCTGCCAATATCCTGTCATATTTCTTCCTCCTGTCTGTTCTGAACCTGAGTTCTATTTGTCTGTTTGGCGCAAATCACGCCCAAAACCAATACGCACAGCACGGTCAGCGCCGCGATCATAATACATTTTGCGACGACCGAATGGATCCTGAAAAAGAACATGGGCGCGGTTCCCAAAAACAAGCCCAGGGTCGTGAAGCCAAACGCCACGCCCGGCAGGGTTTGCAGCCGCGAGGTCAGTACCGCCAGCGTCACCGCCATGGTCATGCTGAAAAACGCGATGCCCACGAGCGAGACCGCCATCAGCTCGTCGCCGAACAGCAGCAGCGGCAGCGCACCCACCGTGCTGATAAAGGCGGTTTTGCGAATGCCGATGCGGTCGATCAGCACGCCGCCCATCGCCTTGCCGATGCCCATGCAAACATACAGCGCCACGGTTTGCAGCTCGGTTTTGTTCCATGCGGTGGGGATGCCGTAGCCCATATACGCGCGCACCGCCACAACGAATACCGCCAGCACAACGAGCAGACCCGTGGCGATCTTGGGATTGTCAAAGTGATATTGCCGCAGGTTTTCGGCGCCGTCCGGCTCCTTTAACCGCTCGGCGATCAGAATCGGCACCGGCGCCAGCAGCGTCATGCCCAGCACCCACGGCGCCGCAACGCCGTGCAGGGAGAGCAGTTTGCCCGTCACCACGCCAAAGGAGCCGCCCGAAACAAACAGCGCACTCGGCGACATATGACCGTCAGAGCCGCGCAGCGTCACCTCCGCACCGTGCGCGTGCACCATGCAGTTGCCGACAGACAGCACCGTCACGGTCAAAAACACGTTGGCGCCCAGCATCAGGCACAAGACCGACGCCGCAGCGAGCAGCGACCCCCACAGCGCAAAATTGACATAAATACCGCGGTCGCGCAGATAGCCGAACACGCCCTGCGGCACAAACGCCGTAAAATCATACAGCAGCATCAGCACCCACACAAACGGGCTCCCGGTGCAGCAGGTCAGCACATAAAAGGACGTGATCTCAATCATAAAATGGATCAAAAAATACAAGCCGCCCAATGTGTTTCGCCGTTTCATAGCATTCTCCCTTTGCACATACTATTTATATTAGCATTATAGCAGACCGCACAGAAAAATACAAGTTTCTTTGCAGAATTTGTCACATCATCCACTCTCTCACCGTCCGTATCTCCTCCCGGTAGCCTGCGTCGTCGTTGGGCGTTTCGAGGATGAAGGGACGGTCTTGGAGCAGCGGATGCCGCACGACCGCGCAGAGCGCCTCGGCGCCGATACAGCCCTGGCCGAGCTTTTCGTGGCGGTCCTTGTGTGAGCCGCAGGGATTTTTGCTGTCGTTGAGGTGAACGGCGCAGAGCTTTTCGAGTCCGATAACACGGTCAAAGGTGCGCAAAACGCCGTCGAGGTCGTGCCGGATATCGTAGCCGCCGTCCCAGACGTGGCAGGTGTCCAGACACACGCCGAGGCGCATTGCCAAGGCGTCGCCGCCCAGCTGCGCCGCTTGGGTGATGACGGCTTGCAGCTCCTCAAAGGTGCCGCCGACCTCGCTGCCCTTGCCTGCCATGGTTTCGAGCAGGATCGTGTTTTGCAGCGGCATGCCGCTTGCTTCCTCTGCGGCGCGAACGGCTTCTGCGAGCGCGGCAGCTATCTGTGCCGTACCGGCTTGTGCGCCCTGACCGGTGTGACAGCCCGGGTGAAGGTTATAATAATTCCCCGGCAGGGCTTGCAGGCGCAGCAGATCGTCGCGCAGCATTTCAAACGAATTGGCGCGCACCTCCTCCTTGGCGGCGCAGACGTTCATGGTGTAGGCGCCGTGAACAACAAGCTTACCAAAGCCGTTTTCCGCCAACAACCGGCGCAGCGCCGCCACGTCACCGTCGGACGGCGTTTTGGATCTGCCGCCGCGCGGATTGCGCGGAAAGAACGCGAACGTGTCGCCGCCGAGCGACAGCGCATGTCTGCCCATAGCGGCGTAGCCCTTGGAAACCGAAACATGATTGCCGATATAAATCATCTTATCACTCCAACAGATACAACAAAAGCCTGTCACGCGACAGGCTTTCGGTTTGTCAAAAAACAGGTTTATTTGGATTTAATACACATACACGGGTGTGCCGACCTCTACATGCTCAAAGATGATCTGCACCTTATCAAACGGTGTGTTGACGCAGCCGTGAGAGCCGTTGCCCTGATAGATGTCACCGCCGAAATCATCACGCCAGCTTGCATCGTGAATACCGATACCGCCGTTGAAGCCGAGCCAGTAATCTACATAGGACTCATAGTCCTCGCCGACCAGCGTCGTCTGCTCTTCACGGCTCTGGATCGCGTAGCTGCCGGTGGGCGTGTTGCAATCGCCGTCGTCGTTACCGGTAACGACCGCCGTGTCCACGATGAGGTTGCCGTTTTCATAGAACCACATGTGCTGCTGTTCGATGCTGATCTCGATGAATGTACCGGTCGAAGAAACCGAGGAGCTGCCGGTGCTGTTGATGGTCACGTCGCAGGTGCTCCAGGTGCCGAGAACGGTTTTGTCGTCGAACTTGGCAAAGGGCTGTACGCGGAAATAATAGGTCTCGCCGGTCTCGAGCTTGTCGGAGGCGTAGTTGGTGTCGGAGGTGTTGCCCACGAGCTGATACTCGCCGTGCTTTCCCTTCGCCATATAAATATCATAGCCGTCGGCAGCGCTTCTGTCCTGCCAATACACGACCACGCGGTTGTTGGCGGACTTGGCGACCAAGCCGGAGGGAGAGCTGAGTCCGCTCACCAGATCGATGGTGGCACTCTCACCGGAGAACTTTTCGTTGCCGGTCTGACGGAACGGACGAACCTGATATGTATAGAGGTCGCCGTTTTCGACTTCCTCGTCGTTATACTCGGTCACGTCGCCGTCGATGGTCTCATAGAGTGAGAGCTGATAGCCGTTGTCCTTGCTGCCGCGATAGATGTCGTAGCCGTCGTATTTGTTGTCTGTTTTCCAGCTAAAGCCGAGCACCTCGCCGGAATGCTCATATTCCAGCTCGCCGATGCTTGCGACCTTGGTAGCGGTTTTCAGCTGCGTGGCAGGACACTCAATGGTCTGGATGCCCTCGCTGATGCAGGCGGCGACCTTGACCCAATACACATTGGAGCCGACCAGACCGGCAAGCTCTGCGGTGGGTTCTGTTACTTCGGCAACTTTTTTGTAGGTATTGTCGCCGTCCTTGTCGCAAAGATAAACATTGTAGCTGACAGCATCGGGCACCTGATCCCATGTCAGAACGATGCGGTCAGATTCGTCAGAGGTTTTTTGGAGATTCTTGACCTCTCCCTTGGCAGGGGTGAGGGGCTTTTCTATTTGATTGCGCACAGCCGCCGCCATCGACTTCTCGCTGACCGCCGTTTGAGTGGTCGAGCTATTGGCAGCTTCGGAGGCAATAATGCCGAAAACGGACACGCCTGCGACAATCACCACGGCGCTGATGAGAGCAATCAAAGCAATTCTGCTTTTGTTCATATATGCAGTCCCCTTCTCAAATAATTGTTTTCGAAACATATTATACTCCATTTTGTCATAATATGTCAATGAATTAACGAAAAATAATTCTGTTCAAACTACCGTTGTTTTGGGGTTTTCGGCGCAACTTTTAAGCGATTTTTACCACATGGAATTTTTTTGACAAAAACGGCGTTCGGACAGGCGGCGCGCTCGTTTGCGGCGCCATGCAGCCGAAAAGGGGTCGCAGCCTCAAGCTGCGACCCCTTCTTCGGATTTAGAAGTTTTGAAATTAACGTGAAAAACGTGGATCGGTAAATTCATGGTGTCGGGCGTTCTGTTTGCCTGACACTCCCTATTATACGCAGACTTTCGGAAATGTCAACAATTATTTTGATTTGAATTTGTATATATCGCCTTTTGGCTATATATTATCACTAATTATTTATATAAATTTTTATGTATGTTGTTTAATAGATTTCCAAATCTGAATCATCGCTCTCAAAAATTGTTCACACGCATTAGGCAAATACGCCAACTTCCTTTGCATTTTCCAAAAAACTGCGTGAGGATTCGCCAAACTTGCATTTCCATGCGGCGAGTGCCTCGCGCTCAGCGTGGCGAGTGCCTCGCGCTCAGCGCGGCGAGTGCCTCGCGTTCAGCGCGCCTTTGGAGAGAAGGCTCTGTATTTTCACTCAGCTAAACGGCGCGTCAAAACGCGGATCGACCGTCTGCTCAAAAAAATACAGCCATTCTCACCTCACAACCAAGCTTCAAATGCGCCTTTGGAAAGAAGGCTCTGTATTTTCACTCAGCTGAACGGCGCGTCAAAAAACAGAGATCGACCGTCTGCTCAAACCAACACAGCCATTCGCACCTCACGGCTAAACGCCATACACGCCGTTGGAAAGACAGCTGTTTATTTCAACCCAACCGAATGGCGCGTCAAAACGCGGACAGTCATCGATCTCAAACCAACACAGCCATTCTCACATCACAGCCAAACGTCAAACGCGCCGTTGATGACGCTTTCCTCCAACAGAACCAAGGCAAAAGGCGCCGAAAGTGCCCACCGGCACCGGCGCCTTTTGCGTTTAAGGAGATACATTAAGAAAAGTGTAGCTGTCAATTAAAGAACACGTTCCTCGAGGGGAGGGATCATCACGGCGATCTCGAGATTACCGTTGCGGCAGCGCAGCTCGTCAATGAAAGCCTGCACGGAATCCTCGTCCTTGAGCTCGATGCGGTAGCTGAGCTTGTAGAGGCTGCCCATGTTGGTGGTCTTGACGTTCATCAGCTTTGCTTGCTTGGTGTATTTGTCAAAGAGGTCGTCAAATTCGTGCGCATAGTTCAAATCCTCGGGAATCGTAATGCGCAGCTCGCGCTGGAGGTCGTCTTTTTCTTTGAAACGGGCAAAGCCCATGACTATCATAATCGCGCAAATTACAAGCACAAATACGGCGGCGAGTCCAAGGTAGCCCTTTGCGGTCGCCAAGCCGGTTGCCATGGCGAGGAAAATGCTGACGATCTCCTTGGCGGAGCCGGGTGCGCTGCGGAAGCGAACCAGCGAGAACGCGCCCATTACCGCGATGCCGGCGCCGACACTGTCGCTGACGAGCATGATGACCATCTGGACGATGACCGGCAGCAGGAGGATGGCGAGCATAAAGCCCTTGCTCTGGCGGCTCCGAAAGCCCGAAGCCCACGCGATAACCGCGCCGAGCAGGAGCGAAACAACGGAACAAATCAAATAGACAGAAGCGGTGAGTTGGTCGGTTGAGGTATAGATAGGTTGAAAAATCGAGTCAAGCACAGTTCAGTCCTCCTTTGCAGGAAAATTCATCGTCATAGTCATTTTTTCTTTGTTCGGTGATTTGGTAGGCGGTGCCGTATTTGGAAAAGGTTCCCGGGAACACATGCAGCTCACTGAGCGCGTCGGTCAGCCAGAGCGGCATAGCGCTGAGCGCCTTTATCTCCATGATGCAGAGGTCGCGGTCGAGTATCCTCTCGCCGTAGTGCCCCTTGCCGAGGTCGAGGTTGTCGGTGCGGAAGCGCACGTTGCGGTCAAAGGTGATGCGCAGCTCGTGGTCGGTCTTGCTGTAAAAGGCGGTGCGGTCGTAGGCGATGAACATCTTGGGCGCGATGTCCTTGTAGTAGTGCATCGTCCAGTCGATCTCGCGCATGATCTGCGAATCGTCGGGCAGCACGCCGTTTTCGATATAGCTCTTGGCGACGGTGTATTCCAAGGTCTTGCGGCGCTTGTAGACAACGCCGTTGTACTTCTTTTTCAGCTCCAAAAAGACGTTGCTGCCTGCCTTGGGTGTGGAGTAGCTGCGCAGGCGGAGCTTTTCTTTGTAGACCGGCTTTTCCATCGACTGACGGATCAGGCGGCTGTCGGGTGTGTCAAAGTAGAGAGAGCAAACCGTGCTCTCGCCGTACTCGTCGGGCTTGATATAGTTGTTCACCATCTCCAGCAGTCTGCGGCGCTGGCTGAGGGTGAGGATATATTTCTTTTCGGTCCTCTCAAAAACAGTCTGTATCTTCATGGTGCCGTGCTCCTTTCGGTGCCGTTTGTTTCTATGCTGACAGTTTAACCTGTCAACCTTAAAAAAGGCTTAAATGTTTTTATTTTTGTTTTTGCCGTTTGTTCTTTCGATGGCATTATCATAGAGGGTCAAGCTTAAAAAAGGCTGAAAAGAATTAAAAAGATTATTTCAGCTTTATTTAAGTATTGTGGAGTAGGCTTTTGTTTAGTATAATAGTTAGTGAAATTTGTAATTCATCATGTGTGATTCACACAATTCCAAATTCCAAACTCCACATTCACGCACCCAATCACACCTTATATATAGTATATCTGATACGAGGAGGACAGAACATGCAGATATTGATCGTAGAGGACGAAAAGCGTCTGGCGCAGGCGCTCAAGCAGATTTTGACCGAACAAAAATATATGGTCGATATGGTGCACGACGGCAGAGACGGGCTGGACTATGCGCTCAGCGGCATTTATGATGTGATCATTCTCGACATCATGCTGCCCTACCGCGACGGCTTTCAGATCGCCTACGAGCTGCGGCAGCAAAAAATCGACACACCCATCCTCATGCTGACCGCCAAGGACACGGTCCCCGACAAGGTGAGCGGTCTCAACAGCGGCGCCGACGACTACATGACAAAGCCCTTTGCAGCCGAGGAGCTGTTGGCACGCATCAAGGCGCTGACACGCCGCAAGGGAGAGGTGATGCTCGACGAGACCGCGTTTGCGGATTTCAGCTTTAACGCCTCCACCAGCGAGCTGCGCAAGGGCAGCAAGAGCGTCCGACTGAATTTTAAGGAGAGCGAGATCCTCAAGCTCCTGCTCGCGCACCGCGACGGCATACTCCCCAAGGAGGACATCATCACAAAGGTGTGGGGCTACGACTCCGACGCAGGCAGCAACAACGTGGAGGCGTACATCTCCTTTTTGCGCCGTAAGCTGCACTTTATCCACTCCTCCGCGGAGATAAAGGCGATCAAAAAGATGGGCTACAGACTGGAGCAAAGCCATGATTAAAAAGCTTAGGCGGCGCATGATCTTGATCAATATGCTGCTGGTGGGCACGGTGATCCTTGCCATCTTCATCGCCGTCATTTACAACAACTATTCAAACTCCGTCAACATGATGGAGCGCGGCATGAACCAGGTGCTCGACAAGCAGGGCAAGCAGTTCGGCGACCGCCGCGAGCCGTTCCCGGAGGAGCTTTTCGGCGGTGAGAACAACTTTGCCGCGCAGGATAACAACACACAGACCGCGACCGTCGGCACCGGCAGTCAGCCGCAGGCGTCTGCTCCGGCAGCTACGCCGAACGAGCCGTCCGCAGAGCCTGCTGCGCCCGGAGAAAACGGACAGTTCAAAAAGGATTTTCACCGCGAATTCGGCGACGAAACGCCGATAGAGATCTCCTCCTATGTGATCGCGGAGACGAACGCCGACGGCGATATCCTGAACAGCACCGAAAACGATCTGTCGATCGACCGCGAGGTTCTTGCCGCCTGCGTGCAAAAGGCGCTGCAAAGCGGCAGCGGCTACGGTCAGCTCGACGAATACGGTCTGATGTTCGCCGTGCGCACCAACGCCTATCACAGCCGTCTGATCTTTGCGAGCAACAGCTCCGTTTACACCTCGCTCATCAATTCGATCCTCATTTCGCTGCTGCTGTTTGCAGGCAGCATGGCGGTCATCTTCGGCATCAGCCTGATTTTGTCCAATTTGGCGGTCAAGCCCGTTCAAACGGCGTGGGAACAGCAAAAGCAGTTTGTCGCCGACGCGTCCCATGAGCTGAAAACGCCGCTGACGGTCATTTTGGCGAACAACAACATCATGCTCTCGCACCAAAGCTCCACCGTCGCCGAGGAGCGGCAATGGCTGGAAAGCACCGAGGAAGAAGCCAATCATATGAAAAAGCTGATCGAAAACATGCTCTTCCTCGCCAAATCCGACGCAGGCACCGCCAAGGTGCAGCTCTGCGCGGTGAATTTCAGCGAGATCGTCGAGGGCTGCGCGCTGCATTTTGAGCCGGTCGCGTTTGAAAGGGAGATCATGATCGACGCCGACGGCATCGAGGAGGACGTCATCCTGCAGGGCGACCCCACACAGCTCAACCAGCTGGCGCATATCCTGACCGACAACGCGGTCAAATACGCGTCTCCCGGCACCACCGTGACCATCCGTCTGCAAGCCGCAGGCGACCGCGCCGAATTCTCGGTGAACAACCGCGGCAACGTGATCGCCAAGGACGAGCTCGGACACATCTTCGACCGCTTTTACCGCGCCGAAAAGAGCCGCACCACCAAGGGCTACGGCTTGGGGCTCTCCATCGCCCAGCGCATCGTGGAGAGCATGAACGGCAAAATCACCGTCGAGAGCAATGACGCCGACGGCACCACCTTCAGCGTGCGGTTTGGGCGCAGCACAAAATAATCATTCACAACGATCATCGCGGCAGCGAATAAAACTGCCGCGATGATTAATTTTCTATTGACAGACAGAAAGAATGGTGGTATAATCAAATTATCAAATGAACAGATATTCACATGTTCAACTATTGATGTATGAGGTGAACCATATGGATAAACAAAATGCCCCCGATCTGGAGCTGCTGTTTGAGCTTGCCGACCTGTTCAAGGTCTTTGGCGACTCCACGCGGCTGCGCATCATGGTGCTGATCTCCGACGCGGAGCTGCCTGTCAACGAGATCGCCGAGGCGCTCAATATGGAGCAAAGTACCATCTCCCATCAGCTGCGCGTCCTGCGGCAAAACAAGCTGGTGCGCG
>ONGI01000032.1 GCA_900317315.1 uncultured Eubacteriales bacterium | reverse complement strand
AGAGGGTCCACCCGTTCCCATACCGAACACGGAAGTTAAGCTCTGTGGTGCCGAAGATAGTGCCTTGGCGACGAGGTGTGAAAATAGGGAGATGCCAATTCTTGTAGCGAGTTTTTTCTTTAAAAAATTGACAGCGCTGTGAGCGTCGAAGCGGTTGCCTCGGGTTTCACAGCGCCGATTTTATTTGGTTAGATTTTGTTTGCCGGTGTCAAAGCGTCCCGACCAGCTGTTGATTTCATATGTAAAAGCAGCATGTTGCGCCGCGTCATAGCTGATATCAGCCAGCCATTTTGCAGGATCGACGCAGGGATTCTTTTTGCGGTCAAGCTCACCGCCAAAGCGTCGCTGATCGTTGCAGAAAAATTCGATCGGCAAAACTTCATCACGCATAATGCTGAGGATATAGTCGATGATCTCTTCCTCCTCGTCTTCCTCAAAGTGGCGGTGCTGCGTGGAGAATTCGACGATATATTCCGAGAATCGCGCCGCTCCGTTCTTATCGTAATATGTCTCCGCAAATACGGTGATCGTTTTGCCGTTTTGACGATTGGTGACGGTCAGCTCATTTTCGCGTATGATCACGCTCGCGTCATAAGGCTTTACGGCGTTGCTTATCGTATCAAAAAGGGGCAAGGCGCTCCCTCCTTTTTCATTATGTGTGGGTCAAAAGCACAACGCTCTCCACATGCGCCGTGTGCGGAAACATGTCCACCGGCTGGATCTTTTGCACCTTGTAGCGGCTCTTTTGGCGGAGATATTGCAAGTCGCGCGCGAGGGTTTCGGGATTGCAGCTGACGTAGACGACGGTTTTGGGTGAGAGCTTTATCAGCGCGTCGAGGAACTGCTCACTGCTGCCGGCTCTGGGAGGGTCCATCAGCACCACGTCGAGCCGTTCGTTTACGGCGGCGACAGCCTGCATGAATGCGCCGGCGTCGCCCTTGTAGAAGCGGATGTTTTTCAGTCCGTTCGCTTTGGCGTTTTGGATCGCGTCGCGCACTGCCTCGCCGTTCAGCTCCACGCCGATCACCTGACCGGCGCCGTGCTTGGCGGCGACGATGCCGATGGTGCCAATGCCGCAGTAGGCGTCGAGCACGGTTTTGCTGCCCTTTAGACCGGCAAATTCGATCGCCTTGCCGTAGAGCACCTCGGTCTGTACCGGATTGATTTGGTAGAAGCTTTTGGGAGAGATGCGGAAGCGGCAGCCGCAGAGCACGTCCTCGATATAGCCTTTTCCGTAGAGAACGGTTTGGCGATCGCCGAGAACCAGATTGGTGTTGTAGGGATTGATGTTCTGTACGATGGTCTTGATTTGCGGAAATTCTTCAACGATCGCCTTGACAAAGTGGCTCTTGGACGGAAACACCGGCGTGCCGGTCACCAGCACCAGCATGACCTCGTTGGTCGCAAAGCCGCGCTTGACGAGCACGTGCCGCAAAAAGCCCTTGTGCGTGTCCTCGTTGTAGGTCGTCAGGTGAAAGGACGGCAGCAGTCTGCGCACGGCAACAATGATCTTATCGGCGAGCCTGTCCTCGATCTGGCAGTCGTCCACGCTGACGATGCGGTGTGTACCGGACTGGTAGACGCCCGAACGGATCCTTCCGCGGCGGTCGGTGAAGAACGCTGCCTGCACCTTGTTGCGGTAGTGATAGGGGTCGTCCATGCCGATGATCGGCTCCACTCTGCCAAAGCTTTTGAGCAGCTTGACGACCTTGTTTTGCTTGAAGCGGAGCTGTTCGGCGTAGCTGAGATTTTGCAGCTGACAGCCGCCGCACTTTTTGTAGACGGGACAGCTTCCGTTTTGTATATTGATTTTGCTCTGTGACATGTCATACCTCGATAGCTTGATATTCCTATTATAGCCCTGCCGTGCAAAATCTGCAAGAAGTATTTGCACTTTTTCCGCATTTCCTGTATAATGGTCGTATCAAACGAAAAGGACGCGTCCTGCCATGAAAACAAAGCTGCTCATCATCATCGCTGCGGCGATTTTTATATTGGGGATCGGCGGCAGCCTGCTGGTGCTGTTGCTTCCCAAAAAGCAAGCCGTACAAATCAAGCACGGGGCAGAGGTGCTCTATACATTCGATTTGACGCAGGAGCCTGACCGCACGTTTGAGATAAAAACTGACGATGGCACGAACATCATTGAGATAAAGGACGGCAAGATCCGCGTCAGCGAAGCCGACTGTCCCGACAAAACCTGCGTGCGTATGGGCTGGCTCAACAGCGCGGCAATGCCGGTGGTCTGCCTGCCGCATCATTTGGTGATAGAATTTGCGGACGGCGGCGAAGACGGCGTGGACGCGGTGGCGGAGTGAGTATATGGATGTAAAACGGCTGGCAAGGCTCGGCGTGCTGACGGCGGTCGCCTTGATCATTTTTATTGTAGAGCTGCAGATCCCGAACCCCTTTCCGATCCCGGGGATCAAGCTCGGCTTGGCAAATATCATCACGGTGTATGCGGTTTACCGCTTCCGTCCCGTGGAGGTCTGCATGCTGGTCGGTGTGCGGATATTTCTCGGCGCGGTGTTCAGCGGCAATATGATGGCGCTGCTCTACAGTGCCTGCGGCAGTCTGCTCTGTCTGCTCGGGATGCTGCTGCTCAAAAGGGTGATCGACGAAAAGCACCTGTGGCTGGCGAGCGTGTTCGGCGCACTGCTGCACAATACCGGACAGATGGCAGCGGCGCTGCTGGTGATGCAAACGCCCTCCCTGCTGCTGTATTATCCGTTTCTCGTCGTGTCGGGCTGCCTTGCCGGACTCTTTACCGGATTATGCGCGCAGCTGATCTTGCCGAGACTCAAAAAAGCAGGGTTTTAGAATCTGTATATAAAATCATATGGATTGAGCCGAAAGTTTTACACCCGTCAGCATTGACAAAACGCACAAAAAAGCATATACTGTACAGGAAGACAGCAAAGGCGCTGCGGCTATGCCCGTAGTGTCTTTATTTTTATGTACTATACGTCTGTGAGGTAATGAAATTATGTCAAAGGTACCCGAAATGTTCGGATGCAATGTATTCAATGACAAAAAAATGCAGGAGAGACTGCCAAAGTCCACCTACAAGGCGCTGAAAAAAACCATCAGCGACGGCGAACCGCTGGATATCAGCGTGGCAAATGTGGTGGCTGCGGCAATGAAGGACTGGGCTATCGAGATGGGCTGCACCCATTATACCCACTGGTTCCAGCCGATGACCGGCGTCACAGCCGAAAAGCACGACAGCTTTATTCAGCCCAACGGCGACGGCGTGATCATGGAGTTTTCCGGCAAGGAGCTGATCAAGGGCGAGCCCGACGCGTCCTCCTTTCCGAGCGGCGGCATCCGCGCCACCTTTGAAGCGCGCGGCTACACCACATGGGACCCCACTTCTCCGGCGTTTGTCAAGGACGGTTCGCTCTATATTCCCACCGCGTTTTGTTCCTACACCGGCGAGGTGCTCGACAAAAAGACGCCGCTGCTGCGTTCGATGGAGCGCCTGAGCAGCGAAGCGGTCAAGATCCTCCACCTGATCGGCAGAACCGACATCACGCGCGTCATCACTACCGTGGGACCCGAGCAGGAGTATTTTTTGATCGACAGAAAGGTCTATGAGCAGCGCGAGGATCTGAAGCTGACCGGCAGAACACTGTTCGGCGCAAAGGCGCCCAAGGGTCAGGAGCTGGACGACCACTACTTTGGCTCCATCAAAACCCGCGTTTCCGACTATATGCGCGACTTGGACGAGGAGCTGTGGAAGCTCGGTATCCTCGCCAAGACAAAGCACAACGAGGTGGCGCCCTCCCAGCATGAGCTGGCGCCGATCTTCACCACCTCCAACATCGCCAACGATCACAACGAGCTGACGATGGAGATGATGAAAAAGATCGCCGAAAAGCACGGCCTTGTCTGCCTGCTGCACGAAAAGCCCTTTGCGGGCGTGAGCGGCTCCGGCAAGCACAACAACTGGTCGCTGTCCTCCAACACAGGCGAGAACCTGCTTTCACCCGGCAAGCATCCCGAAACCAACTATCAGTTCCAGCTGTTCTTGGCGGCTGTCGTCAAGGCGGTTGACGAATATCAGGACCTGCTCCGCGCGACCGTCGCGTCCGCAGGCAACGACTGCCGTTTGGGCGGTCACGAGGCGCCGCCCACGATCATATCCATGTATCTCGGCGACGACCTCGGCGAGCTGGTGGATTCGATTATCAACGGCGAGGAATACATCAGCCACGGCAAGACCAGAATGGAGACCGGCGTCGATGTGCTCGCCGACTTCAAAAAGGATACCTCCGACCGCAACCGCACCTCGCCCTTTGCCTTTACCGGCAACAAGTTTGAGTTCCGTGCACTCGGCTCGGCGCTCAATATCGGCTGCCCTAACTATATGCTCAACACCATGGTCGCCGAACAGTTCAGCCAGTTCTATGTGGAGCTGAAGGGTGCGGAGGACATGACCGCCGCGGTCAAAAAGCTTGTCCGCAATGTGCTGACCGAGCACCGCAGGATCATCTTCAACGGCGACAACTACACCGATGAATGGATCGCCGAGGCAAACCGCAGGGGTCTGCTCAACCTCAAATCCATGCCCGAGGCGTTCTCGCACTTTATGGACAGAAAGAACGTGGCGCTTTTTGTCAAGAACAAGATCGTCACCGAGGCAGAATACCGCGCGCGCTTTGAGATCGAGCTCGAAACCTACTGCAAGCAGATCAACATCGAGGCGCTGACGATGATCGACATGGCGCGAAAGAAGATCGCCCCTGCCGTCACCGAGTTTGTCGGCTCGCTCACCGAGATCGCGCTGTCCAAAAAGGCGCTGTCCGCCGTCATTCCCACCTCCTATGAGGAAACCCTGATCACGAGCCTGAGCAACAAGCTTGTCTGCTTTGTCAACACCACCAACGAGCTGGAGGACGCGGTGCTGGGCGCTGCCGAGCACAGGGTCAACATTTTGGAGAGAGCCAAGTATTTCCGCGAAGAAGTATTCTCCAAAATGCAGGAGCTGCGCGCCGTGGGCGACAGTATGGAGACGGAGACCGCCTCCGACTACTGGCCTTATCCCTCCTACAGCGAGCTGCTGTTCAGCGTATAATATAGAGATGCCGCAGCGTGAAGCGGCAGGCAGTTTGCCAAAAATAGAAAAATATTGTTTTAATTCTTTTAAGTAAAAAATATTGCCGTGAAATCTTGTACAATAATAAGTTGAAAAAAGACGTTACGGCGGTGTGAGTATGAAGAAAACCTTGCTTGTTTCTTCCTCCGGACAGAGCACGGCTCCGCTTTTGGAGCTGCTCAAGTCCGAGGGCTTTGGCCCCGTCACGGTCACAGCCGCCGCCTTTAACGCCCGTCAGGAGACCGAGCGCACGGCGTTTGACCTGATCTGTATCAATGCGCCGCTCGCCGACGAAAACGGCATCGACCTCAGCCGTCACTTTGCCGAGACCACAAGGGCAGGCGTGGTGATGATCGTGCCGCAAAAAAACGCGGACGAGGTCAACGACATGCTCACGCAGTACGGCGTGCTGGTGATCGCCAAGCCCATCAACCGCCATCTGTTCCACCATTTTTTGCAGTTTACGGATTGCTTCCGCACGCGTATGCTCAAAATGGAGCGCGAAAACGAGGCGCTCAAATCCATGGTGGAGGATATGAGGCTGGTGGACCGCGCCAAGCTGTTGCTGGTCTCCTATTTGAATATGACCGAAGCCGAGGCGCACCGCTACCTCGAAAAGCGCGCCATGGATCTGCGCGTCAGTCGGGTAGAGGTCGCCAAGCAGGTCATTCAGACGTATCAAACTTAATTCAGTATAAAAAAGATTTGCGCGCATGCGCATAGAAAGGAAGAGAATATGAGTCGCAAAGCTTACTTGATCCTGGAAAACGGCATCGTATTTGAAGGCGAGTCCTTCGGCGCCGAAAAGGAAACAATGGGAGAGCTTGTTTTCACCACCGCGATGACAGGCTATCTTGAAACACTCACCGACCCCAGCTATTATGGTCAGGTGGTTCTTCAAACGTTTCCGCTTATCGGCAACTACGGTGTGATCCCCGCCGATTTTGAAACCGATACACCCGTTTTGAAGGGTTATATTGTCAGAGAATGGTGCCAAGCTCCTTCCAACTTCCGTTGCGAGGGTCAACTTGACGCCTTTTTAAAAGAAAAGGGAGTGCCCGGCATCTGCGGCATCGACACCCGTGCGCTGACCAGGATCGTCCGCGAATACGGCGTGCTCAACTGCAAGATCCAGTACAAGCCCGACACGACCGACGAGGAGATGGCGGCGCTGAAGGCATACACCATCAAGGACGCGGTTGAGAGCACCACCTGTTCCGAGCAGGAGGTCTTTATGCCGGAGGGCGAGGAGAAATACAACGTGGTGTTGATGGACTTCGGCGCCAAGCACAATATCGGCAGAGAGCTGAACAAGCGCGGCTGCAAGCTGACGGTCGTTCCGGCGCACACCTCCGCCGAGGAGATCCTTGCGCTCGATCCCGACGGCATCATGCTGTCCAACGGTCCCGGAGACCCTGCCGAGAACGTGCAGGTCATCGAGGAGCTCAAAAAGCTCTGCGCGGCAAATATCCCGATCTTCGGCATCTGCCTCGGTCATCAGCTGCTTGCGCTGGCGCAGGGCGGCAAGACCGCAAAGCTGCACTACGGTCACCGCGGCGCCAACCAGCCCGTCAAGGAGCTGAGCAGCGGCAGGGTGTTCATCACCTCCCAGAACCACGGCTATGCGGTCGTTTCCGACAGTCTGCATGAGGGAGCCGAGGTGAGCTTTGTCAACGGCAACGACGGTACCTGCGAGGGCGTTGTCTACAGCAATATGCCGGCATTCTCCGTCCAGTTCCATCCCGAAGCCTGCGGCGGTCCGCAGGAGACTTCGTTCCTGTTTGATAAATTCATGGACATGATCAAAGAAAACAAGTAACGCTACGCACTGACTTCTGAATACTATACTCTATACTAAAGGGATTGATAATATGCCACTGAAAAAGGATATCAAACGAGTAATGGTGATCGGCTCCGGTCCTATCGTTATCGGACAGGCTGCTGAATTTGACTATGCAGGCACACAGGCGTGCCGCGCCCTCAAGGAGGAGGGACTGGAGGTCATTCTGGTCAACTCCAACCCGGCGACGATCATGACCGACAACGCCATGGCGGACAAGGTCTACATCGAGCCGCTGACGCTCGAAACCGTCAAGCGCATCATCCGCAAGGAGCGTCCCGACAGCCTGCTGTCCACGCTGGGCGGTCAGACAGGTCTGACGCTCTCCATGCAGCTCGCCAAGGAAGGCTTTTTGGAAAAGTACGGCGTCAAGCTGCTGGGCGCAAGACCCGACACAATCGACAAGGCGGAGGACCGCCAGATGTTCAAGGATACCATGCTGGAGATCGGCGAGCCGGTCATTCCCTCCACAGTCGTCAACGATGTGGATTCCGCGCTCAAATTCGCGGCTGAGATCGGTTATCCTGTCATCATCCGTCCTGCCTTTACCCTCGGCGGTACCGGCGGCGGTATCGTCAGCAACGAAGAAGAACTGATCGAGATCACCTCCAACGGTCTGGAGCTTTCGCCCATCACGCAGGTGCTGGTCGAAAAGTGCATCTCCGGCTGGAAGGAGATCGAATTTGAGGTCATGCGCGACAGCGAGGGCAATGTTATCACCATCTGCTCGATGGAGAACTTTGACCCCGTCGGCGTCCACACCGGCGATTCCATCGTTATTGCGCCTGCCGTCACCCTATCCGACAAGGAATATCAGATGCTCCGCAGTGCGGCGCTGAATATCATTTCCGCTCTAAAGGTTGAGGGCGGCTGCAACTGCCAGTTCGCGCTCGACCCCGAAACCTTTGAATATGCGGTCATCGAGGTCAATCCGCGTGTGTCGCGTTCCTCTGCGCTCGCGTCCAAGGCGACCGGTTATCCCATCGCAAAGGTAGCCTCCAAGATCGCCATCGGTTACACCCTCGACGAGATCAAAAACGCCGTCACCGGCACCACCTATGCCTGCTTTGAGCCGGCGATCGACTATGTGGTCGTCAAGTTCCCCAAGTGGCCGTTCGACAAATTCGTCTACGCCAAGCGCAGCCTCGGCACCCAGATGAAGGCGACCGGCGAGGTCATGGCGATCGCGCCGACCTTTGAGCAGGCGATCATGAAGGCTGTCCGCGGCGCCGAGATCTCTCACAACACCCTCGACGACAAGGAGTTTGAGGGTTATTCCGAGGCTTCCGTCATCGACCGACTGAGCGTCTGCGACGACCGCCGTATCTTCTGCCTCTATGAAGCGCTCAAGCGCGGCGTCAGCGTGGCGCAGATCCATGAGATCACCATGATCGACGAGTGGTTCCTCGAAAAGCTCAAGAATCTTGTCAACCTCACCAATGAGCTGAAGGGCGCTGAGCTGACGGACGAGCTCTATCTCCGCGCCAAGAAAAACGGCTTCCTCGACAAGACGATCGAGGAGCTGACCGGTCAGCCGGTGCAGCAGCCGCTTTATCCGGTATATAAAATGGTAGACACCTGCGCTGCCGAGTTTGAAGCGCAGACGCCTTACTTCTATTCGACCTTCGACAAGGAGAACGAAGCGGAGCAGTTTATCAAAAAGAACGACGACGGCAAAAAGACCATCATCGTATTCGGCTCCGGTCCTATCCGTATCGGTCAGGGTATCGAGTTCGACTACGCCTCCGTTCACTGCGTATGGGCGCTCAAGCAGGCAGGCTACGACGTGGTGATCGTCAACAACAACCCCGAAACCGTTTCTACCGACTTTGACACCGCCGACAGACTCTACTTTGAGCCGCTCACCAACGAGGACGTGATGGGCATTATCAAGACCGAGAACCCCTACGGCGTCGTGGTCGCGTTCGGCGGTCAGACCGCTATCAAGCTCACCAAGTTCATGAGCGACAACGGCGTGAATATTCTCGGCACCTCCTATGACGCCATTGATATGGCGGAGGACAGAGAGCGCTTTGACGAGCTGCTCGAAAAATATCACATCAAGCGTCCGCGCGGCGTCACCGTTATGACGACCGAGGAAGCGCTTCACGTTGCCGAAACCATCGGCTATCCGGTGCTGCTGCGTCCGTCCTACGTGCTCGGCGGTCAGAACATGATCATCGCGTTCAACGAGGACGACGTGCGCGAGTATATGGCGATCATTCTCGCGCAGAATATCGAAAACCCGATTTTGATCGACAAATATTTGCAGGGTACCGAGATCGAGGTCGATGCTATCTGCGACGGCGAGGACATTTTGATCCCCGGTATCATGGAGCACATCGAGCGCGCAGGCGTACACTCCGGCGACTCCATCGCGGTTTATCCGGCGTGGAACATCACCGACGAAATGACCGAGATCATTGTGGAGAGCTCGCGCAACCTTGCGCTGGAGCTGCAAACAAAGGGTCTTGTCAACATTCAGTATTTGATTTATGAAAACGAGCTGTATGTTATCGAGGTCAATCCGCGTTCCTCGCGTACCATTCCTTACATTTCCAAGGTGACCGGCGTTCCCATGGTCGACTTGGCAACGCGTGCCATGCTGGGCGAAAAGCTCCGCGACATGGGCTACGGCACCGGTCTCTACAAAAAGAGCCCCTACATCGCGGTCAAGGTGCCGGTGTTCAGCTTTGAAAAGCTGATCAACGTCGATAACCACCTCGGCCCCGAAATGAAGTCCACCGGTGAGGTGCTCGGCATTGCCAGCACGCTGGAGGAAGCGCTCTACAAGGGTCTGATCGCTGCCGGCTACAAGATGAAGAAGAAGGGCGGCGTGTTCATCACCGTCCGCGATTCCGACAAGGCGGAGATCGGCGAGATCGCCAAGAAGTACGCCGACCTCGGCTTCAAGATCTACGCCACCTACGGCACAGCGGCAGTGCTCGACAAATACGGCATTGACGCGGTCGCGGTCAAGAAGATCCACGAGAGCGAGAACCGCAACACCCTGACCCTGATCGAGTCGGGCAAGATCCAGTACGTCATCTCCACCTCCGCAAAGGGCAGGATCCCCTCGCGCGATTCGGTTAAGATCAGACGTAAAACCGTTGAAAGAAACATTCCCTGCCTCACCTCGCTCGACACTGCCAATGCACTGGCGGACTGCCTCAAGAGCCGCTATTCGCAGCACAGCACCGAGCTGGTAGACATTAACAATATGCGTGAGAGCAAGATGAAGCTCCGCTTCACCAAAATGCAGGGTATCGGCAACGACTACATCTACTTCTCGACCTTTGGTCAGTGGATCAACAACCCCGAAGCACTGGCTGTCCGTCTCAGCGACCGCCATTTCGGCATCGGCGGCGACGGCGTGATTTTGGTGGCGCCCTCCAAGGTGGCAGACGCGCAGATGAAGATGTACAACCGCGACGGCAGCGAGGGCAAAATGTGCGGCAACGGCATCCGCTGCGTCGGCAAGTTCCTCTATGACCACGGCATGGTGGACTACAAGGAAAAGGACGAGATCACCATCGAGACCCTCAGCGGTATCAAGAAGCTCAAGGCGTTCACCAACAACGGTGAGGTCACCACGCTGCGCGTCGATATGGGCAAGGCAATCCTCGAACCGTCGGAGGTGCCTGTGGCGCTCGACGGCGAAAAGGTGGTTGACCGTCCCGTCACCATCAGCGGCACGCCCTACCGCATCACCTGTGTGTCAATGGGCAACCCGCATTGCGTCGTGTTCCGCGACGACATCGACCGCATCAATATCGAGGAGGTCGGTCCCAAATTTGAGTTTGACCCGCTGTTCCCGGAGCGCGTCAACACCGAGTTTGTCACGGTTCTCGACGACCACACCATCAAAATGCGCGTGTGGGAGCGCGGCTCCGGCGAGACCTGGGCTTGCGGCACCGGCGCCTGTGCGGCGGCTGTGGCGGCTGTTGAAAACGGCTTCTGCAAAAAGGGAGAGGACATCAAGGTCAAGCTGATCGGCGGCGACCTGATCATCAACTACACCGACGAAACCGTCTACATGACCGGTAACGCCGAAACCGTTTTCGAAGGCGAAGTAGAGGTTTAAGCTTCGACAGCGTATTTAGGAGAATTATAATGAAACGACCGTTAGCAGTGTCAGGACTTGTGTACCTAACCGTGCTGACGGTCGTCTTTTATTTCCGCACACCGGCGGTCATGCTCGCCGTCACCGCGGCGGCAACGTTGATGGTCTGTGCGGTTTTGGTGCTGCGGCATTTCAAGCCGCTTCCGGTTGCGGCGCTTGTCACCGCCGGTGTGTCGGCGTTGCTGGCAGTTCTGTCGATATTTCTCAATCAGAATTTTACGGTGCAGCCGCTGCTCGATCGTTATATCGGCAAAGCGGTTCGGGTAGAGGGCTACCTCGGCGATTTGGTCACGGAGAACAAGCGCGGCAAGACCTACATCATTCACACAGAAACCATTGACGGCGCTCCGTGCAGCACCAAAATCAGCTACACGGTCTTTTCCAAAAAGGACTGGGAGCCGTTTGGCAAGCTGTGCGTCACGCTCACGCCCAAGGCCTCCACCTATGCCTATTCGCTCAGCCGCGGAATCTATCTGCGTGCGGCAGAGTCGAAGAAGGCTGATTTGGTGATGACCGGAGAAAAACACCGGTCATTCTACGCATCGGCGGTCGCCCTCCGTTTGGAGATGCAGAAAATATTGGACAACCACCTTGACGACAATGCGCAGTCGCTCGCGTCGGCGGTGCTGCTGGGCGAAAAGAACGCGCTGGAACCCGATGTGCGCGACGCCTTTTCCGATACCGGCATGTCCTATCTGGTGGTCGTCTCGGGTATGCACCTGGCGATCATCACCATGCTGCTCAAAAAGCTGCTCAAACCGCGGTTTGGTGCAAAGGGCATTTTGCGTATGATTCTCATCACCGCGTTTGTATTGCTGTTTGCCGCCGTGACAGGCTTTACGCCGTCTGTGGTGCGCGCGGCGGTGATGATGCTGTTTATCGTGGCAGCGCCCTTGTTCCGGCGCGAATCCGACAGTGTCAACGCGCTCGGCGCAGCGGCGTTGGTGCTTACGCTGCCGAATCCCTATGTCGTCGGCAATGTGGGCTTGCTGCTCTCGTTTGCGGCGACGCTCGGCATTCTGCTCTGGGCGGATACGATCCTGAGATCCTGCACAGCGGTGCTGCACCTGTCTTTGCAGCCGCGCAGGGAAAAGACCCGGGTCGGCAGGGCAGCGGACTTATGCAAACGAGCCGCCGCGTTGCCGATCGGCTTGTTTGCGGTCTCGCTCTCCGCAACACTCTGGACGATCCCGCTTGCCATGGTATTTTTTGGCAGGATCACGCCTGCCACGGTGCTGATCTCGTTTGTCGCCTATCCGCTCACCTTTTTGCTGCTGTTGCTTTCGCTGTTGTTGGTGCTGACAGCGTGGAGTCCGATCGTGCATGTGCTCGCGCCGCTTATCAACGGGATCGCACAGCTGCTCACCGACGCGGTACAGCGCAGCACCGAGCTGCCCTTTACCTCCGTCAAGACAGACAGCCCCTTTTGGTATGTCTGGATGATCGTCACGGTTTTGCTGGCAGTCATCGGCGTCATCATCCGCGGCAAGAAAAATTACATCATCTTTTCTGTTGCGGTCTCTGTTTTGACGCTGTCCATCGGCGCTTCGCTGACGGTTCTGCTATGTTAGGCTTGATAAAATGAAGAATATATAGTATAATATACGGTGAGTAATTATAGGAGTGATTCCTTTGACGGTCAAAGTAGGCGACAGGGTAGAGATGAAAAAGCCCCATCCGTGCGGTGCCAAAATCTTTTCCGTACTGCGGGTGGGAATGGATTACAGGCTGAAGTGCGAGGGCTGCGGACATGAGGTCATGCTGCCGCGCCGAAAAGCGGAAAAAGGCATCAAGCTGCTGATAACGGAGTAAGAATATGTTTGAGAGAATCGAAATTTTTGACAAGCGCTACGCCGAGCTGAACAGGCGGCTTTATGAGCCGGATGTGGCGGCAAATCCCGATGAATACCAAAAGGTCATGAAAGAGATCAAGTCCATCGAGGAGATCGTGCTGACCTACCGCGACTACAAGGCGGCGCAGCAAACCGAGCGCGACAGTCTCGAAATATTGAATGATAATTCCGATTCGGAATTAAAAGAGCTTGCACAGCTCGAATTGGACGAAGCAAAGGAAACGATCGAGCGCCTGAGCGAGCAGCTAAAGATCCTCCTGCTGCCCAAGGATCCCAACGATGAGCGCAATGTGATCGTAGAGATCCGCGGCGGCGCCGGCGGCGAGGAAAGCGCGCTGTTTTCGGCGGTGCTGTTCCGCATGTACTCCATGTATGCCGAAAAGCGCGGCTACAAGATCGAGATCATCAACGCGAACGAGACCGAGCTGGGCGGCTACAAGGAGATCTCCTTTATGATCAACGGCGAGGGCGCTTATTCGCGCTTCAAATACGAGAGCGGCGTTCACCGTGTGCAGCGCGTGCCCGAGACCGAGAGCCAGGGACGCGTGCACACCTCCACCACCACGGTGGCGGTTTTGCCCGAGGCGGAGGATGTGGAGCTGGAGATCAATCCGGCTGACCTCAAAATCGACACCTTCCGTTCCAGCGGCGCCGGCGGTCAGCATATCAACAAGACCAGCTCTGCTATTCGCATCACGCATCTGCCCACGGGCACGGTGGTGGAGTGTCAGGACGAGCGCAGCCAGTACAAGAACAAGGACAAGGCGCTCAAGGTGCTCAAAAGCCGTCTGCTAAAGGAGAAGCAGGACGCGCAGGCGAGTGAGATCGCCGCCGACAGAAAATCACAGGTCGGCACCGGCGACCGCAGCGAGCGCATCCGCACCTACAACTATCCGCAGGGCAGACTGACCGATCATCGCATCGGCTTGACGCTCTACAAATTAGAGGATATTTTGAACGGCAACCTCGACGAGGTCATCGACGCGCTGGTGACAGCCGACCGCGCCGAAAAGCTAAAGGAGAGCATGGCGCAGAGCTGATGAAAACACAGGTATTAGATGCAAACCAAATCGACATTGCCGCCGCGATACTGAAAAACGGCGGCGTGGTGGGCATTCCCACCGAAACGGTCTACGGACTGGCGGCGGACGCGCTCAACGGTGCGGCTGTCGCAAAGATTTTTGAGGCAAAGGGCAGACCGATGGACAATCCGCTCATCGTGCATATCGCGGATTTTGCCGATATCAGGCGGTTCGGCTTGGTGGAGGAGATCCCCGAAAGCGCCGAAAAGCTTGCCAAGGCGTTTTGGCCGGGACCCCTGACGATGATCATGAAGCGGACAGACGCGGTGCCGCGCGAGGTTTCGGCAGGGCTGGACACGGTAGCCATCCGTTTCCCGAGTCATCCGGTGGCGCAGGCGATCATCAGAGCGGCAAACACACCGCTGGCGGCGCCGTCGGCGAACCTCTCCGGCTCACCCAGCCCCACCACGGCGCGGCATGTGCTCAACGATATGGACGGCAGAATTGACGCGGTGCTGGACGGCGGCGCGAGCGAGGTCGGCGTGGAGAGTACCGTCATCACGCTGGCGACCGAAACGCCGCGTGTGCTGCGACCCGGCGGCATGGTGGCCGTGCTGGAACTGTCCACCCCCACGCAGCGCGTGATACGCTGGCTCTACGACCTGTACACGTTGCACATCATCCCGTGGGTGGGAGCGCTCATCTCGCACGACCGTGAGGCCTACCGCTACCTGCCGCGCAGCATCGCCGCCGTGCCGCAAGGCAACGACATGCTGGCGCTGATGCG
>ONGI01000035.1 GCA_900317315.1 uncultured Eubacteriales bacterium | reverse complement strand
GCAGGCGGTTTTCGGCAACAAAATCTATATTCGCGGCTTGGTCGAGATTTCGAGCATTTGCAAGAGAGACTGCCGCTACTGCGGTCTGCGGCGCTCCAATCCAAACGCCGTGCGCTACCGCCTCACGCCCGAACAAATTTTGTCCAGCTGCGAAAAGGGCTACGCGCTCGGGTTCCGCACCTTTGTCTTGCAGGGCGGCGAGGACGGCTTTTTTAGCGACGAGGTCGTCTGCGGCGTCGTCCGTGAAATCAAGCGCCGCTGCCCCGACTGCGCCGTCACCCTGTCGCTCGGTGAGCGCGGTGACGAGAGCTTTCGCAGGCTCTATGCGGCAGGCGCGGACAGGTATCTGCTGCGGCACGAGACCGCCGACCTGGCGCATTATGCCAAGCTGCACCCCGACAGCATGAGCGGCGCGGAGCGGCAGCGGCAGGAGCGGCAGCGGCAGCTCTTTGTCCTCAAACAAACCGGCTTTCAGACCGGCGCGGGCTTTATGGTCGGCTCGCCGTATCAAACCGCCGAAAACCTCGCCGACGATTTGCTGTTCCTCAAAAAATTGCAGCCGCAGATGTGCGGTATCGGTCCCTTTATTCCGCACAAGGACACCGAATTTCGCGACTTTTCGCAGGGCAGCTTGGAGCTGACGCTCACCCTGCTGGCGGTTATCCGGCTCATGCATCCGCGTATTCTCTTGCCTGCCACCACGGCGCTCGGCACGATTCATCCGCAGGGCAGGGAGCTGGGAATTTTGCACGGCGCAAACGTCGTCATGCCCAATCTGTCGCCCTTGGAGCACCGCAAGGATTACGCGATATATGACAACAAAATATGCACCGGCGACGAGGCTGCGGAGTGTATCCGCTGTCTGTCCGTGCGCATGAAGCGCATCGGCTACCAAATCGTCACCGAACGCGGCGACTACCGCGGATCATTATGAAATTGACAGGAGAAGAAAAATGACTCAGTACAACCCCAAATCCCTCAAGGCGGAGGAATTTATCAACGACGAAGAAATTCAGGCTACCCTGCAATACGCCGACGAAAACAAGGACAATTTTGCCCTGATTGATGAAATCATCGAAAAGGCAAGACTGCGCAAGGGTATTTCGCACCGCGAAGCAAGCGTGCTGCTCGCCTGTGAGGACGAGAACAAAATCAAGGAGATCTATGCTCTTGCCGAGCAGATCAAAAAGGACTTTTACGGTGACCGCATCGTGATGTTCGCGCCGCTCTATCTCTCCAACTATTGCGTCAACGGCTGTGTTTATTGCCCCTATCACGCCAAAAACAAGCACATCTGCCGCAAAAAGCTGACGCAGGAGGAGGTCAAGGCGGAGGTCATCGCCTTGCAGGATATGGGTCACAAGCGGCTGGCGATCGAGTCGGGCGAGGATCCGGTCAACAACCCGATCGAATATATCCTCGAGTGCATCAACACAATATCGCCGCCACCACCGTCGAGAACTACAAAAAGCTCCACGACGCCGGTATCGGCACCTATATCCTCTTCCAGGAGACCTACCACAAAAAGAGCTACGAGGCGCTGCATCCCACGGGACCCAAGCACAACTACGCCTATCACACCGAGGCAATGGACCGCGCCATGGAGGGCGGCATTGATGACGTCGGCTTGGGCGTGCTCTTTGGCTTGGAGCTGTACCGCTACGAGCTCGCCGGTCTGCTCATGCACGCCGAGCATCTGGAGGCGGTTCACGGCGTGGGACCGCACACCATCAGCGTGCCGCGCATTCAGCCTGCCGACGACATTGACCCCGAGGACTTTGACAACGGCATCGACGACGACACCTTTGCCAAGCTGATTGCGATTATCCGCATCGCGGTGCCCTATACCGGCATGATCATCTCCACACGCGAGAGCGCCGAGGTGCGCAAAAAGGCGCTTCGTCTGGGCATTTCGCAAATCAGCGGCGGCTCGCGCACCAGCGTCGGCGGCTATGTGGAGGAAGAAAAGGTGGAAGAAAACTCCGCGCAGTTTGACGTTTCCGACCGCCGCACTCTCGACGAGGTTGTGCGCTGGCTGATGGAGCTGGGCTACATTCCGTCCTTCTGCACTGCCTGCTACCGCGAGGGCAGAACCGGCGACCGCTTTATGGCGCTGTGCAAGAGCGGTCAGATTCAAAACTGCTGCCACCCCAACGCGCTGATGACCTTGGAGGAGTATCTGGTGGACTACGCATCGCCCGAAACACGCGCCATCGGCGAAAAGGTGATCGCGGAGCAGCTCAACAACATTCCCAAGGAAAAGGTCAGACAGATTGCGGAAAAATATATTGAGGAAATCAAGAACAACGGCAAACGCGATTTCCGTTTTTGATTGGAGAGGGCAAGCATTATGAGCCTAAACGCAACGCCTTCGGGCGAACGGACGCATATCGGCTTTTTCGGCAGGCGCAACGCAGGCAAGTCCAGCGTGGTGAACGCCTTTACCGATCAGCAGGTTTCGGTGGTGTCGGACGTCAAGGGCACCACCACCGATCCCGTGACCAAGGCGATGGAGCTGCTGCCGCTCGGTCCGGTGATGATCATCGACACGCCGGGCTTTGACGACGAGGGCGCGCTGGGCGAGGAACGCGTGCGCCGGACACGGCAGGTGCTCAACCGCGTGGACGTCGCCGTGCTGGTGGTGGACGGGACCGCCGGCAAGACCGCGGCGGACGAGGAAATGATTTCGCTGTTCGGACAAAAAAATATCCCCTATGTCATCGCGTATAACAAGAGCGACTTGGCGGATTTTTCGTATCCCGACGGCGTCGCCGTCAGTGCGCTGAAGGGAACGAATATCCGCTTGTTAAAAGAAACCGTCGCGCATTCCGTCAGATCCGACGCGGACGGCAGACGCGTCTGCGGCGATTTGGCGGAAACCGGAGATTTTGTGGTGCTGGTGGTGCCGATCGACAAGGCGGCGCCCAAGGGCAGGCTGATTCTGCCGCAGCAGCAGACCATCCGCGATCTGCTCGACGCCGGCGCGGTGCCGCTGGTGTGCCGTGACGAGGAGCTGGCGCTCACACTCGAAAAGCTCGGCTTTGCGCCCAAGCTGGTGATAACCGACAGCCAAGCCTTTGGACGCGTCAAGGACATCGTGCCCGAGAGCGTGCCGCTGACCTCCTTTTCGATCCTGATGGCACGCTACAAGGGCTTTTTGGAGACCGCCGTCACCGGCGCCGCCGCGATCGACCGTCTCCGCGACGGAAGCCGCGTTTTGATCGCGGAGGGCTGCACCCACCACCGGCAGTGCGACGACATCGGCACGGTCAAGCTGCCGCGCATGCTGCGACGGTACACCGGAAAGGAGATCGCTATCGAGACCTGCTCCGGCAAGGGCTTTCCCGAGGATCTGTCGCCCTATGATCTGATCATTCACTGCGGCGGCTGCATGCTCAACGAGCGCGAGGTGACCTATCGCCGCAAATTTGCCGCCGACAGCGGCGTGCCGTTTACCAACTACGGCACCGCGCTGGCATATATGCAGGGGATCCTGCGCCGCACGCTCAGCGTCTTTCCCGATATTTTGAAGCTGATATAATGAAGAATCCCCGAGCCGCCTTGCCCGGGGATTTTTGTTATTCCGTCTCTTTTGGTTTTTCCTTTGTCAAAAATTCAATGCTGCGTTCGATCGAGCCGACGGAGGTGCCCCAGTCCTTGCCCTTGTTGCGGTAGTCGAACATGGTGACAAAGTGGGAGATGTCCGCCTTGAGCGTTTCGAGATAGCCCTTGACGAGCGGCAGGGTCTCGGCGTGAAAATCCGCCAGCAGCTTGGAGGGCATGCCGCCCTTGCCGGCTGCCGCCGTCATCATAAAGCGGTAGTGGTGCAGGCAGATAAACGGCTGGTCGCGGTAGGTCTGCCGAAACTCGCCGCCCTTTGCCCATTCCGCAAAGACGGTGGAGGTGAGATGGAGCATGTCCTTGTTCACGCGCTCGCACACATAGCAGGAACGGAGCATGCCGTCCAGCGCCTCAAGCTGCTTTTTGTCGGGCTTGCCTGCCTTTTTGGGCATGTACTGCTCCATGATCTCCTGCAAATGGCTCTCCAAAATCAGCGCGTTCGGCAGCTTTTGTCCCACCTGCGTCATGCGCGTAAAGTGGCGGTTGCAAAAGCCCTTTTTGTTGGTCTCAATGCGAATCAGCGGCTCCATCATGGCGTCGCCCGTCACAAACTCGCAATACTGCTCCTCGAGCATGCGCTCCATGCGGCAAAAAGCATGCGCTCCATGCGGCAAAACGGACAGCCGTCCTTGGGCGCGAACAGGTCGTTGACGGGAATGGTGGCAATGGTTTCCTTCATGAGTTCATCTCCTCGAAATTGTTGTTGTTTTATAATACAAATAAGTTAAAATTTTACCATTATTCTAAAAAATCATAATCTGTAGCAAGATTATCCGTCAAAATAAGTATAGCATATTTTCCGAAAATGTGCTATAATTAAACAAAATTTCTCGTGAGGAATTTTATGCTTGTTTTTGAGAACGTGACCGAACTGAATTTGGCGCAGACGCTGGACTGCGGACAGAGCTTTCGCTGGACAGAAAACAGCGACGGCTCCTTTTCGGGCGTCGCGTTTGGACAGAGCGTGACGGTTCGTATGGACGGCGGCCGTCTGCTCCTTGCAGGCGCAGAGGAGAGTGACCGCGAACGGTGGCGGCGGTATTTTGATTTGGAAACGGACTATGCTGCCATTCGCGCCGACATCAGCGCAAGGCATCCGGTGCTGCGCGAAGCTGCCTCCTATGCAGGCGGCATCCGCGTTTTGCGGCAGGAGCCGTATGAAGTGCTCTGCACCTTTATCATTTCACAAAACAACAATATCAAGCGCATCAAAGGCATTGTGCAGCGTCTGTGCGAGTGCTGCGGCAAAAGGCTTGCCGACGGCAGCTATGCGTTTCCGGACGCGGACGTTATGAGCCGGCTGAGCGCCGAGGATCTGGCGCCGCTGCGCGCAGGCTTTCGCACACGCTATCTTTTGGACGCGGCAAAAAAGGTCAGCGCAGGAGACGTTGACCTCGATATGTGTTATACCGCTCCCTATGAGGAGGCGCGCGCCGAGCTGATGAAGATCACCGGCGTGGGCGTCAAGGTGGCGGACTGCACCCTGCTGTTCGGCATGCACCGGACAGAGGCGTTTCCGCTCGACGTTTGGATGAAGCGCGCTATGAAAAATTTGTTTCCGGGTATGGCACCGGAGGACTTCGGCGCCTGTGCGGGCATTGCACAGCAATACATTTTTCATTACTGCCGTATGCATCCCAAAATTTTTATTGAGAATCATAATTAGTTAATTATAAACAAATATTTTCATATTGTTTATGCATTATCACAAAGTGTGTTGTGATATTTAACAAAATTCCAATTGCTTTTTTTACTAAAAAATTCGCCTTTTTAATTGCGAGATTGATTTGTCTATGGTATAATTATGCTTAGATAGTAGGCTATTAGCCTAAATCGGAAAATTTTTTAGAAGAGGAGCAATTCAAAATGAGAGCAATCAAAAGAACCGTTTCTGTTCTGCTTTCCCTGATGCTTGTGCTCGGTATGGTTACTATGGGCATTAGCGTGGCGAGTGCAGCGGAGAACACCATCAGTGCAACATCCAACATTGCAGCCACTGCGACCCAGACCTACACCGCAGGCAGCGGACAGGTCACCGTTAACTATTCTTTGCAGTCCCCCAAAAGAATCGTTGACGGTCAGGGTGTCATCACCTATGACACAAACGTGCTGAAGCTCGCTGACTGCAACACCAAGAACACCTTCTATCCCAACTTGTCCGGCGGCATGGTGGTCGTGAACCTCGATAAGACCGACGGCAGGATCCCGTTCAATTTCTCCAACCTCAACACCTATGATTTCAGCACCTCCAAGGTCATGGTCAGCGTTGTTTTTGATGTGATCGGCAGCGGCAACACCACTGTTAACCTCAACATGGATTGCTTAACCGCCACCAACACCACCAGCGGACAGGCTACTGACGCTGCGCAGGACGTTATTATCATCGGCAACGGCGTGAACGACCAGTCTGCTTACTCTGCTTCCGCAGAAGAGACAATCAGCGGCAACGAAGTCGATCCTTCCGTTTTCGTTTACAACGTAGCGGTTGCGCTCGAAGGCAAGATCGGTCTGAACTATTACTTCCACAAGACTCCTGCCGGCTATGAGGGTAAAGAAATCACCGTTAGATTCAACGGTCCCGAAAAACTTGTTGATGAGAATGTAACCATGGCGCTTAGCAGCATGCCTGTTACAAGAAGAGGCGGCGTCGAATATTACAGACACACTTTCTATCTCTATGCCGACATGATGAGCCAGCCGGTTGAGGTTCAGTTCTATGCTGACGGCGAGTATGTCACCTCTCACACCATTTCCGTAAAGGAATGGGCTGAAAATAACCTTGCCAGATATGAGGCTTCTGCTCCCGACACCGCAAAGCTTGTTAAGGATATGCTCAACTACGGCGCGGCTGTTCAGGTAATGTTTGATTCTTATACTGATAACCTGCCCAACGCCAACATCAATTATGCGCTCGTTCCGATTACAGCCAATACGATTCAGCTTCCTGCCGGTCTTAATGAAACGCCTGACCTCAGCGGCATCGGTTTGAGTTGGTACAGAATGAGCGCTGACCTCAAAGATGGTACAGCTATCCGTGTTTACGGTAATCTTACTAACGAAGCGCTTTATAACAACAGCAAGAATATTAACGTTACTTCTGCTTATGACAGCGAGACAATTACTTTCTATGGTAACGCCGGACGTAAGGTTGCAGTAAAGGAAAACATCATTTCCAGCCGCTTGGACGAAGTATATACCTTTACATTTGCTAACGGTGCTACATACAAGACCAGTGTTATGAGCTTTATTAAGAACCTTCTTGAAACTCATCCGACCGAAGAGAATTATGTAAACATCTGTTCAGCAATTTATTGGTACAATCAGGCTTCTAACACAGTTTTCAATAATTAAGATTAGTTAGCTTGTTAATTGTAGAGATTATTTTTAAAGGAGGTGTACACATTGAAATATACAAAGGCTATGATCGAGGCTATCGAGCTGGAGGTTGAGGACGTTGTTTTGACCAGCGGCGAAGCCTGCACTTCTGAGTCCACTTGTGCTTCTGAGAGTGCTTGTCCTAATGACAATACTGATGACTGCACTAACGAGCTGTGGTAATCAGTGATCTAAGTATTACAGAAAAGACTGCCGTGCATTTGTACGGCAGCTTTTTTTGCAGTGATTCACTTGCATTTTGTCCGGAAATAGTGTATGATAATATGCAATGATACAAAAGACGGTGAATGAAATGAAAATAATCTATGAGGGAGACAGCTTTGTCCAATCCATTCTCGGCAGCAAGCAGCTTGCGGCGGACACGGAATACCGTCCGTCAAGCTTTGTGATGTGCCATGAGGTAGACGGCAAGCGCTATTTGTATAACAATTTTACAAAAAAGGTTTGGCTGTTGGAGGATGAGTCGTTTGACCTGAGCGAAGGCGCGCGGTTTTCGCCGGAGACAATCGAAAACGACAGCGCTCTGCGCCAATTGGTGAAGGATTCCTTTTTGGTTCTATGAGAGCTTCTGCAAAATCGCGCGCGCGATGAAGATGAAAAAGAACGGCTACAGCACCTTTACCATCCTGCCGACGACCGCCTGCAACGCGCGGTGCGTCTATTGCTACGAAGAGGGCATTGAGTTTGTCACCATGACGGAGGACACCGTCAATCAGGTGATCGCATTTATCAAAAAAGTGCGCAATCCGAATGAAAAGGTGAATTTTTCGTGGTTCGGCGGCGAGCCGCTGATTGGCGAAAAGATGATTGACAAAATCTGTGCCGCCATGCGCGAGGCGGATATTCCCTATCGTTCACGTATCACCACCAACGGCAGCCTGATTACGGAAAACAATGTCAAAAAAATGCGCGACGACTGGCACCTCCACGCAGTTCAGATCACGCTGGACGGCGTGGAGGAGGAATACAACCGCCGCAAGAATTATTATTTCAACTATGACTCCGCCTATTGGCATGTGCTCTCGCGCATCAAGCTGGTTAACGAAAATGAGATCACGCTGAACATCCGCGTCAACGTGGACGCCGGCAACATCGATGGCGTGCCGCAGATGGTGGAGGATCTGAAGAATTTTGTGCCGAACCCTGAGCTGCTCAGCATGGACATTGCGCCGCTGTTTGATTTGCAGGCGAGCGAAAGCGGCTTGGAGATCTGGGATAAGAGCTTCCGCCTTGCCGAATGGCTGAGAGAACAGCAGATCCATATAGCGGCGCATTATTCGTCGCGCAAGGCGAGATATAATTTTTGCATGGCGGATTCTCCATACCGTGCCATTGTCATTGCACCGGACGGCAAGCTATACAACTGCGAAAACATCATGTCGTTTGATTCGGTCGGCGACATTTGGGAGGGTATCACCAACGAGGACTACATCAAGGGTCTTTTTGCGGTTGAGCCTGCCCGTGAGCAGTGCAAGGGCTGCTTCTCGCTGCCGGAATGCACGACCTTCTCACGCTGCGGTCATCCGCGTGTGGACTGCAAATATGCTGCGCGCAAGCGTGCCGAGCGTGCAGTGACCGCCCTGATCCGGCATTGCATTGCACAGCAAAAGCAGGAGGAGGAACCCGAAACGGAAGAAACCGAGGTCAACTCGGATAATTGCTGACAGAAAAAAGGACGTGTTCGCGCACGTCCTTTTGCTTAACCTTCAATGGAATAAAATCGTTTGGCGTTTTCCGCCGTGATATTCAGCAGCTCCTGCGTACCTATGCCGCGCAGGGCTGCTATTTTTTCCGCCGCGTAGATGATCATGGAGCTGTCGCAGCGCTTGCCGCGAAACGGAACCGGCGACATGTAGGGCGCGTCGGTTTCGAGCAGAAGGCGGTCGAGCGGTATGTCGGCGGCGACCTCCACACTGTGCCGCGCGTTTTTGAACGTCACCACACCGCCCAAGCTGATGTAACAGCCCAGCCGCACCGCTTCACGCGCCAGCTCCACACTGCCCGAAAAGCAGTGAACCAGCGCGAGCGGCTTGTATTTGCGCAGGAGGTCAAAGACGTCGCCGTGCGCTTCTCTGTCGTGTACGATGATCGGCATGCGCAAGTCCAGCGAAAGCCGGATTTGTTCCTCAAACACGCGCTGCTGCAGCGGCTTGGGAATATCCCAGTGATAGTCAAGCCCCGTCTCGCCGACGGCGACCACCTTGGGATGCTTGGTCAGCGCCGCCACGCGGTCGAGATAATCATCGGGTATGTTTTCAAGGTTCTCCGGATGAAAGCCGACCGCCGCGTAAAAATACGGATATTGCTCGGCAAACGCGATTGCCCTCGCCGCCGACTCCAAATCAACGGCATTGTTCACCACGCCGCAAACGCCCTTTTCGGGCAGCGAGGCGAGCAGCTCCCCGCGGTCGCCGTCAAACCAGCTGTCATCATAATGCGCGTGGGAATCGAAGATGTTGTTATAATTCATCATGTTATCTCAAAACGAGGTGCTGTTTTCTTACAATTTTGAAAACAGCACCGAAATCTCAACTCTTAACTCTCAACTCTCAACTCTCGGTTAAGAGATTTTCCACCCTGCCGGCATATCGTCGCCGACGATAACAAGCTTGAGCTGTTCCTTGTCGCCCTCGCCGTGTACTGCCGACAAAATCATGCCGTGGCTTTCAATGCCGCAGAGCTTGACGGGCTTGAGGTTGGACACAAACAGGATTTTTTTGCCCACCAGCTCCTCGGGCTTGTAGTATTTGGCGATGCCGCTGACGATGGTGCGCTCGTCGGCGCCGTCAAAAATGCTGAATTGCAGGAGCTTTTTGGATTTTTTGACCTTTTCGCACGCCTTGACCTCGCCGACGCGGATGTCGCTCTTGGCAAAATCGTCAATGCCGATTTGCGCCACGTTCGCCAGCTCCTCGCGGATTTCCTTTATCTCCTCGCTTTCGCCGTCGTTGTTCTTGATGATGGCGTTAAGCTCCTCAATTTCCTTTTCTACGTCGATTCTCGGGAAGAGCGCTTCGCCCTTTTTGACGGTCACGTCAAGCGGCAGCGCGCCGAATTTGCCGGCGTTTTCGTAGGAAGCGCACTTTTCGCAGGCGCCGATTTGCTCCAGCGCCTTGGGCATGGTGGTGGGCATAAACGCCGAGAGCAGCGTCGCCACGACGCGAATGGTGTCGAGCAGGTTGTAGAGCACGGTGGCAAGGCGGATTTTGTTCGCCTCGTCCTTGGCGAGCACCCACGGGGTAGTTTCGTCGATGTATTTGTTGGCGCGCGAAACGACCTTAAAAATCTCAATCAGCGCGTTTTGCAGCTGCGTTTTGTCAATACAGTCGTCCACCTTGGCTTTAAGCGCGGTGACCTCGGCAATCAAATCCGCGTCAAATTCGCCGCTCTCGCGTTCAACAGGCAGCGTGCCGCCGAAATATTTTTCCGCCATCGCCACGGTGCGCGACACAAGGTTGCCAAAGCCGTTGGCGAGGTCGGAGTTGATGCGGTTGATCATGATCTCATTGGAGAAGGAGCTGTCCGCGCCGAGCGCCATCTCGCGCAGGATGTGATAGCGGATCGCGTCCGCGCCGTAGCGTTTGCCCAGCACAAAGGGATCCACCACGTTGCCCAGCGACTTGGACATCTTTTGACCGTTAAAGGTGATCCAGCCGTGCACCGCCAAATGCTTGGGGAGCGGCTGCTCGAGCGCCATGAGCATGGCAGGCCAGATGATCGCGTGAAAGCGCATGATGTCTTTGGCGACCATGTGCACGTCGGCAGGCCAGTATTTGTTGTAGTCGTCGTAGGCGTCGTTCAGATAGCCCAGCGCGGTGATATAGTTCGAGAGCGCGTCGATCCACACATAGACGACGTGCTTTTCGTCAAAGGTGACGGGAATGCCCCACTTGAAGGTCGTGCGCGACACGCAGAGATCCTCCAGACCGGGCTTGATGAAGTTGTTGACCAGCTCGGTAGCGCGCGTTTTGGGGCGCAGATAGTCGGTCTCGGTCAGCAGCTTTTCGATCCTGTCCGCAAAGGGAGACATTTTGAAGAAGTACGCCTCCTCCTTTGCCTCGGTGACCTCTCTGCCGCACTCGGGGCACTTGCCGTCCACGAGCTGACTCTCTGTCCAGAAGCTCTCGCAGGGCGTGCAGTATTTGCCCTTGTATTCGCCCTTGTAGATATAGCCGCGGTCATAGAGCTCCTTGAAGATTTTCTGCACGCTCTCGATGTGATAGTCGTCGGTGGTGCGGATATAGCGGTCGTATTTGATGTTCATAAACCGCCAGAGTCCCTTAAAAATCTCCGCAATCTCGTCCACATAAGCCTTGGGAGAAACGCCCTTTTCGGCAGCCTTCTGCTCAATTTTTAAGCCGTGCTCGTCCGTGCCTGTCAAAAACATCACATCATAGCCCTGCATGCGCTTGTAGCGCGCGATGGTGTCGCAGGCGACGGTGGTGTAGCAGTGTCCGATATGCGGATTGCCCGATGGATAATAAATCGGCGTGGTGATATAAAAGGTTTTTTTCTCACACATAAATTTTCCTCCTCCGGCTTTGTGCCGTCATTTGCTTTAACCTCTATTATAACAAATAATGGGAGGGTTTGCAAGTGTCTTGCTCATTTATCGCGTGATTTTGAGAACAGCGCCGCGCAGAGCGAAAAGACGATTGCCGCCGCAATGCCTGCCGCCGCGCTTTTGACGCCGCCGGTGAGTATGCCGAGAGCGCCGTCCTCGCGCAGCGCGTCGCGCACGCCCTGTGCCATCAGGTTGCCGAAGCCCGCAATCGGCACCGCCGCGCCCTCTCCCGCAAAGGCAACCAGCGGCTGATAGAGCCCCAGCGCGCCGAGCGCCACGCCTGCCACCACAAAGGCGGTGAGAATCCGCGCCGGTGTGAGCGCGGTTTTGTCGATTAACAGCTGACCGAGCACGCAGATGGCGCCGCCGGTGAGAAATGCCGTGAGAAATTGCATAAAAACACTCCTTTTGTTTTTGTTAGTATGCCCCGAAAACCGCCGTGTTTTCACGTTTGTGATGAAAAACTGAAAAATTGCAAAATACACTACCAAATTTGAAATCTTTGTGTTACAATATAGCATGGAAAACAATGCAGAAAGCTGCGAAGGAGTGACACGGATGATCGAGGTAAAAAACCTCACAAAACGCTATGGCAAAATCACGGCGTTGGACGATATCAGCTTTACGGTTGATACAGGCGAGGTGCTGGGCTTTTTGGGGCCGAACGGCGCCGGCAAGTCCACCACCATGAATATCATCACGGGCTACATATCCTCCACGTCGGGCACCGTCACGGTAGACGGCAGCGAGATATTGGAGGAGCCCAAAAAAACCAAGCAAAAAATCGGCTATCTTCCCGAGATCCCGCCGCTGTACATCGACATGACGGTGCGCAAGTATTTGGAATTCATGTTTGAGCTCAAGCGCGTCAAGCTCCCCAAAAAGGAGCATATCGACGAGGTGATGCAGCTGGTCGGGCTGGAAAAGCACGGCAGCCGGCTGATCAAGAACCTGTCAAAGGGCTACCGTCAGCGCGTCGGCTTTGCGCAGGCGCTGCTGGGCAATCCTCCGGTGATCATTCTCGACGAGCCGACGGTCGGTCTTGACCCCAAGCAGATCATCGAGATCCGCAAGCTGATCAAGAGCCTCGGCAAAAAGCACACGGTCATTTTTTCGTCCCATGTGCTCAGCGAGATCTCCGCTACCTGCGACCGCATCATCATCATCGCGGACGGAAAAATCATTGCCGACGCCAAAACCGGCGAGCTGTCGGGCGTGCTGACCGACAAGCGGCAGCTGTTGCTGACCGCCGAGGGCAACGCGACGAATATACAAAATGAGCTGAAGAAGATACCGGGCGTGCAAAAGGTCAAAAAGACCGGCGAGCCCGACGGCGCGTCGCAGTTTGCGATCGAATACAAGCCCGGCGCGGATATTCGCCGCGATGTGTTCAGCGCCATGACACGGCTGCAATGTCCTGTTTTGGAAATGCGTTCGGGCAGCGAGAGTCTGGAGGAGCTGTATCTCAGGCTCACCGGCAGTGTGAAGGGAGGCGAGGCGTAATGGGCGCGATCTACAAACGTGAGCTGTCAGGCTACTTTAATTCCGCTATCGGCTACGTGGTGCTGGCGGTCTATTACTTCTTTTCGGGCTTGTTCTTCTATCTTTATTGCTTTTACAGGGATTCGGCAAGCCTTGGCTATGTGTTTGCCAACATGTTCTATATCGTCATGTTCATCATTCCGGTGCTGACGATGAAAACCTTTTCGGAGGAACGGCGCCAAAAAACCGATCAGGCGCTGCTGACCTCTCCGGTGAGTCTCACCGAAATCGTGCTCGGCAAGTTCTTGGGCGCGTTTACGATTTACGGACTCTGCTGCGCCATTTTCTTGGTATATGGTGTGGTGATCTCGTTCTTCGCGCAGCCGCAGTGGTCGGTGGTGCTCTGCACCCTGCTCGGCATGCTGCTGCTCGGTATGGCGATCATTGCGATGAATATCTTTATTTCGTCGCTGACCGAGAGCATGGTCGTGGCGGCGGTCATCGGCATGGCGGCAGGCTTGGTCATCGACACCATGAGCTCCTTTTCCAAGCTGGTGCCCATTCCGTGGGTGCAGTTTGTGCTGGAAAAAATCGATTTTCTCAACTATTACACGAATTTCACCTACGGTATTCTCAGTATCGTGGACGTTATCTTCTTCCTGAGCGTGACGGGACTGTTCCTGTTCTTCACCGTCCGCGTTCTCGAAAGACGCCGCTGGAGCTAAGGAGGGTCGAATATGGCAGAAAATAAAGAAAAATCCTCCGCAGCAGCGGAACAGACGCCCAAAAAGCGCGGCTTGAAGCAGCTTTTTCAGTCGCGCAAAATGCGTCACGGCTCGCTTGCCGTCGTCTTTACCGCGATAGCGGTGGCGGTGGTGATCCTGCTCAATGTCGTGGCAGGGCTGTTGGTAGACCGCTTCCCCGAGATGAAAGCGGACTTCACCGCCAACAAGGCGTTCGCGCTGGCGAACGACACCAAGGAATATATGAGCCGTCTGGACAAGGACGTCAAGCTGTATATCATCTCGGACGAGGATGATTTTATGAACACCAGCACCTATTTTGTGCAGGCGAAGAATCTTCTCGACAAGATGGTGTCAAGCTCAAACGGCAAGTTCACCTATGAATTTGTCAACACCACCGACAATCCCAAGTTCACCCAGCAATATCCCAACATCAACTGGCAGACAAAGGACACCGTCGGCGTGCTGACCTGCGGCGAACAGTACAAGGGTCTCGGCGTGAAGGACTGCTTTACCTACGACGAGGATTATTATAACTACTACGGCTCCTACAGCTGGACGGGCACCACGATCGAGCAGGCTGTTGTCAAGGGCACGCTCGACGTCACCACCGAAGAAAAGGTCGTGGTGGACATTTTGACCGGCGAGGGCGAGACCGACACAAACGGCTATGAGGGCTTGAAGGCGCTGATGACCGACAACGCCTATCAGGTCAACGAGGTCTCGCTGCTGACGGGCGAGCCGGACAAGGACGCGCGTGTGATGCTGCTGTTTGCGCCGCTCACCGACCTGAGCGACACCTCCGCAGAGACCGTCCGCAAGTGGCTTGAAAATGACGGAAAATACGGCAAGACCCTGATTTATGTCGCCAACGCCGACCCGACCGTCGGCGAGCAAAAGACGCCGAATATCGACGCGCTGCTCAGCGACTGGGGCATGGAGCTGAACAAGGGCGTTGTCTATGACACCGACCTCAACCACAACCTCAACAATGCGCCGTTCTATACCTTTATTGTCGATTATACCGACTATTACAAGGAGAATCTCAAAAACAGCACGGTGCCGGTGCTCAACGAGTACGCGACCGGTATCACCATCAAGGATACCAACACCGCGCACGCGCTGCTCCAAACCACCGACAAGGCAGGCATTTTGCCGCTCGACGCCAAGGAGGACTTTGACTTTGCGGCAAACGTGACGGGCGAACCGATCGCCATTGCCGCCGAGGGTCAAAAGGCAGGGACCGAAGCCTATTCCAACGTGGTCGTTTTCAGCTCCAAGGCGATGCTGCTTTCGGGAGAGCTGTCTTATGCGAGCTTTAACAATGCCGCTTACTTTATGAATATGCTGAACACCATCACCGAAAAAGAGGACAACACCGTGGTGATCGAGGGCAAGAGCCTCGAAAACGCCACGCTGGGCGCACCGGGCGCCGAGACCTCCAACGCCGTGATGATTGTGTTTATGATTGTGCTTCCGGCGCTGATTCTGATTTTGGGTATCGTGCTCTGGATTCGCAGGAGGAACCGCTGATGAATAAGAAAAAAGGAATCATTATCGCCGCAGCTGCGGCAGTCGTGTTGGTTGCCGTTATTTTGCTTTTGGTGCTGTTGCCCAAGGGCGGCTCCGACGGAAAAACCGCAACGCTGGACGAGGGCGTGGCGCTGGAGCGGTCGGTGGACGCGGACGGCATGCACCAGGCAGTGGTGCTCACCGACAAAAACGGCAATATCGAAAACAACAGCTACGGCACGCTGATGGAGTATTATCCCGCCAACATCAAGAGCATTCATATCGAGAATGCAGGCGGCAGCTTTGACGTCGAATCCGACACGCCCGAGGGTCAGGCGACCGTCTACACCCTCAAGGGCTACGAGGATTTTGATTTGCAGAGCGGCAATCCCGACTTGATCGCCAGTGCGGCTGCCTCGCTCAGCTTCAGCAAGGTCGCCACGCTCGACAAAAACAAGGCGGCTGAGTTTGGCTTTGACAAGCCGCGCTCCACCGTGACGGTCTATTATGAGGACGACACCAAGGCGGTGATCATCGTCGGCAACGACGCGCCGCAGCAGGCAGGCACCTACATCAAATTCGGCACCGGCGACGCGGTGTATGTGGCGGAAACCGATGTGGTCTCGGCGTTTGATTTCAGCGTCAACGACCTGATCAGCCTCCGCATCAACGAGAACGCCGACAGCACCGACAACAACGAGCTGACCTCGCTCACCCTGTCGGGCGCCGCCTTTGACAAGCCGCTCACCTTGGTGCCGAGCGAAAACACCAACTATTCCGCATCCTATCAGATGACCGAGCCGGTCAGCCGCTTGGCAAACGAGAGCGAGAGCAGCCTGATCGCAGGCGGCATCCGCGGACTCTACGCCACGTCGGTCAAGATGGTCAATCCCTCCGGCGAACAGCTGGCACAGCTCGGTCTCGACAAGCCCTACGCCGCTGTCTCGGCGGACTATCCCGACGCCACCATTGAGCTGATAGCCGGCAAGCCGGACGGCGACGGCAACGTGAACGTTATGGTGAAAGGCGAAAAGGTCGTCTACACCATCGCGGCGGAAAAGGTCGCGTGGTGCCAAACGAGCTACGAAAAGCTCTGCGGCGAATATGTCTGCAATCCCAAAATGACCGAGCTGAGCGGCATGACCGTCAAGGCGAACGGAAAAACCTACGAATTCAAGCTCAGCTCGCGCGAATCCGTCACCACCGACGACAAGGGCGTGGAGACCTCCGCCACCGTCACCACCGTGACCTACGGCGGCAAGGAGATCGAGATCGGAAAATTCTCCTCCTTCTACAACGATATCGCCCTGATCGGGCTTGCGGACGCCAAAACCGAAAACGGCGGCAGCACCGCGCTGTCCGTCACCTATACCTTTGCCGACGGCAGCAGTGACACCGCGGAGTTTTTGGCGACCGGCGACAAATATGTGGCGAAGCTCAACGGTGAGATCGCCGGACACTGCAACAAGGGAGACATTACACGCGCCGTCAACGGCGTTGCCGAGGTAATCAAATAATATGAAAAAATCCGTTTTGACCGGCGCTGCGCTGCTGACGGCTGCGGCGCTGTCGTTCGGAGGCTGCTCGCTGTTTGTGGAGGAGACTGCTTTCAAATCGCCTGCTGCCTCCGGTCACGCCATGCAAATGCCTGTGGAGGAGCTGCGCCAAAAGTACACGGGCTACGGTTTTTCGGCGCTTAAAACCGAAGAGGAACAGCGGCTCTACGCCGGTATTGACGAGGCGGTCAACAAGCAGGAGCCGGAGGATTTTTACGGCGGAAGCTTTGCGGACACCAACGTTGTCACCGACATCCTTGAGCTGTACAAGGACGACCATCCCGAGGTGTTTTGGATCGACGAGTCGGAGCCGTATTACTACACGCAGGACGACGGCGGACTGACGATCCGGCTGCATTTCAAGCTGCAAAAGGACGCGCTCGAAACCGCCAGGCAGGAGCTGGAAAACGCCGTGCAGCAGATCGTTGCGGACGCGCCTGCCGAGAGCAGCGACTACCAAAAGGAGCTGTTTGTGCACGACCGTCTGATCGACGCCTGTACCTACGACGAAGAGGCGGTGGAGATCCACAAGCAGGAAAAGGTGCGCGGCAATGAGCAAAACGCCTACGGCGCGCTGGTGGAAGGAAAGGCGGTCTGCGAGGGCTACACGCGTGCTTTTCAGATCCTGTGCAGCCGTCTCGGTGTGACCTGCTGGGTCATTCAGGGACAGGCGATCGGCTTTGAGGGCGAGAGCAGCGTGAACCATATCTGGAACTGCGTGCAGCTCGACGGCGACTGGTACCACGTGGACGCGACATGGGACGACTACGAGGACGCGCCGGCTGCGACCGACCGCTACTACTACTTCAATCTGACAACGGCGGAGCTGGAAAAAGACCATATCATTTCACCGCTCTACGGCGAGAGCACAGGCGAGGACGTGTGGTGCAACGGCTATGTGCCGGAGTGCAACAGCACCGACTACTATTATTTTTCGCTCAACGCCTTTGCGCTCTACAGCCTTGATGACTACGCCTGCTCCGAATATCTGGCACAGGCAGCCGCCGAGGGCAGGGAGAGCTGCTGCTATCGGATAGACGAAGACGCCGATTTTGAATATGTTTTTGACGAAGTGGTCAGAGCCTACGCCTATGACTGGGTGACGACCGCCAACGAGATCAACGGCTACAGTCCGCAAATCAGTGAGCGCTGCAAGCTGAGCGCCAACAATGAGCGGAGGATCATTACGCTGATCATGGAATACGTATAACAGGGGAGAGGAGAACTATGAAATATGACGTCAGACAGCTGCCTTTGCTGTCTAACACGGAGATCGCGCAGGGTATTTTTGATATGCGCCTTGCCTATGCGCAGGAGGATCTGCCGGTCGCCTGCGGACAGTTTGCCCATGTGTATGTGCCGGGCAAAACGCTGCGCCGTCCGATTTCGGTCTGCGATGCGTCCGGAGGCGAGCTGCGGCTGGTCTATCAGGTCAAGGGCGAGGGCACCAAGATCATGTCACAAATGCAGAGCGGCACGGTGGATGTGCTGGCGCCGCTGGGCAACGGCTTTCATATCGAGCCGGGCAAGCGCTACGCCCTGATCGGCGGCGGGATCGGTGTGCCGCCGATGCTCTACACCGCCAAGCAGTGCGACGATCCGCTGATCATCACCGGCTTTCGCAACGCGTCGCTGGTGATCTTGCAGGAGGATCTGGCGGCACAGGGCGAAACGCTGCTCTGCACCGACGACGGCACCGCCGGCGTCAAGGGCTTTGTCACCGACCTGCTGCGCGCGCATATCGCCGAGGTGGACGAGGTTTGTGCCTGCGGCCCCACGCCGATGCTCAAGGCGGTGGCGGCGGTTTGCAAAGAACACGGCAAGCCCTGTCAGGTATCGCTGGAGGAGCGCATGGGCTGCGGCGTCGGCGCTTGTCTGGTGTGCGCCGTCAAGGTGCGCAAAAACGGGGAAGAGATCATGCAGCACGTCTGCAAAAACGGTCCCGTATTCAACGCGGAGGAGGTAGTATTCTGATGGCTGATTTATCGGTAAAGGTGGCAGGCGTGTCGTTTGACAATCCGCTGATCGCCGCCTCGGGCACCTTTGGCTTTGGCAGAGAGTACGGCGAGTTTTATCCGCTTTCGGCGCTGGGCGGCATTTCCTGCAAGGGCATCACCCTGACGCGCCGCGACGGCAATCCGCCGCCGCGCATAGCCGAGACGCCTTCGGGCATTCTCAACGCCGTCGGACTGCAAAACCCGGGCGTCGATGTGTTTATCAAAGAGGATCTGCCGTGGCTCAAGCAACAGAACACGGTGGTGATCGCGAACATCGCCGGCAACACGGTGGAGGACTACTGCCAAATGGCGGAGAAGCTCAGCGAAACCGATGTGGATATGATCGAGCTGAACATCTCCTGCCCCAATGTCAAGAGCGGCGGCGTGCAGTTCGGCACGAGCTGCGAGAGCGTGGGCAACATCACCGCCGAGGTGCGCCGTCACTGCAAAAAGCCGCTGGTCGTCAAGCTCAGCCCCAACGTGACGGACATCGCGTCCATCGCGCAGGCAGCCGAGGCGGAGGGCGCGGACGCGGTCTCCATGATCAACACTCTCACCGGCATGCGCATCGACATCCGCACACGCCGTCCCATCATCCGCAACAACACAGGCGGTCTGAGCGGCGCGGCGGTCTTTCCGGTGGCGGTCAGAATGGTGTGGCAGGTCGCCAACGCGATCAACATCCCGATCATCGGCATGGGCGGCATCACCACCTGGGAGGACGCGGTCGAAATGCTGATGGCAGGCGCCACCGCCCTGCAAATCGGCACCGTTCTGTTCACCGATCCCTATGCGCCCGTCAAGATCAACGAAGGGCTGAACCGCTTCCTCGACGAGAACCACATCCAAAGCGTCACCGAGTTGACAGGCACCGTTCAGCCGTGGTAGTTTTTTAGAGTTGAGCGTTGAGCGTTGAGAGTTGAGATTCAGTCGGGACGGATAGCGCGGCGATTCCGAAGCCGCGGATTCCCGAATGAATCAATATGGTGCGTTATTCGTTGAAATATTTATTGAATAGAATATGAAAAGGACGTGCGTTTGACGGCACGTCCTTTTTTCTCGACATTTTCCGATTATTATGATATAATATACATGCTGCGACTCTTTCCGGTAGGAAGGAGGTGTGTTGACATGGATACAGTTATCACCCTTTTAGTGTCTGTGCTGGCGTCTGTAATTGGATATTACATATGCAAATGGTTCGACGGACACCGATAAACGCAGCAGCGAACCTCGACGCGGTCGGTCGTTAAAGTGACAAGAACCCCGAAAGAGCGGCAACAAGAACCCCGAAAGAGCGGCAACTCTTTCGGGGTTCGATTTTGTGTGTCAGCCTGGAAAAGTTATCACCCTTTTGGCTTATTCCTATTATATCATGCCAAACAAAAAAAAGCAAGTAAATTTTTAAAATACAGCTCTCAGCGCTCAACTCAAAATCTAACCGTTAAGCGTACTTCGCTCGTTCTCCGCCGATGTATTTCGGTCTGGTTCTTGCCGCGAGCAGAATGGCGCTGCCGATGTGGTCGAGGCTCAGGCGCACCGGCACGGCGACGCGCTTGAGGTGCATGCCGATCAGGGTGCCGCCGATGTCGAGTCCGGCGTCCGCGCGGATCTCCTCGAGCATAACGGGGTCGTCAAAGGTGCGGTAGGCGGTGGTGGCAAAGGAGCCGCCTGCCTTGGGCTGCGGCACCACGCAGACCTCCTCGGCGTTCGGCACAGCGGCACGCTCCACGCAAATGGCGCGGTTGAGGTGCTCGCAGCACTGCGCCGCGAGATAAATTCCCTTTTCCTGCAAGACCTCGTAAATACCGCCGAAAACCGCTTCGGCTGTCTCCAAGCTGGAATTGTGTCCGATCACGCCGCCGGCTACCTCACTGGACGAGCAGCCGACGACCAGAATATCGCCTTTTTTCAGGTTCGCGGCGGCGACAAGCTCCTGCGCTGCCTGCTTTGCCTGCTGAAACAGTTCGTTCTGCATGTTATCATCTCCTGTGGTTATTATAGCAGGATTGCCGCCAAGTTGCAAGCCTGCCGCCCAAATAAAAATCTTTTGAAAAAAGTTTTTGAAAAATTGCATGGTTGCATGCAATTTTTTCGATTTTTTCGGGTATAGTGAGGGACATTTTTGCAGGCTCCCTCATAGTATATAGCAGGAAGTGCAAAACAAAAGAAAAAGGAGAGATGAGATGAGTTTGGCAGACAAAAAGGGAGTTGACCTTTCTTCGCTGAACGGAGACGTCAGTATCGAAAAAATCAAGCAGGCAGGCTTTGACTTTGCCATGCTGCGCTGCGGCTACGGCAGTGATTATGAGGTGCAGGACGACACGCAGTTTGAAAACAACGTGCGCAAATGCGAAGCGGCAGGCGTTCCGTGGGGAGCATATCTTTATTCCTACGCGCTCAGCACGGAAGACGCCAAAAGCGAGGTGCGCCACGTGCTGCGCATGCTCAAGGGCAAGCGTCCCACACTGCCCGTTGCCATCGACATGGAGGACGCCGACGGCTACAAGCAAAAGCACGGCGGTCTGAATTTTTCCAACATCAACAACGTGTGCAAGATCTTTGTGGAGGAGATCCGCAAGGCGGGCTATTATCCCATGATTTATACCGGTTTGGAGGAGATCCACAACTATATCTCCGCCGAGGTGCTCAACAGCTGCGACCTGTGGTTCGCCCAGTGGTGGAAGTGGCCGGATTATGACGGCGACAACATGGGCATGTGGCAGTACGGCGGCGAGACCAATTACCTCGAGAGCAACAGCATTCCGGGTGTGGGCGTCGTTGACAAGGACAAATGCTACAAGGATTATCCGACCATCATCAAGCAGGGCGGCTGGAACGGCTGGAAGAAATCTGACAAGGTTTTGGACAGCGACGGTTACCGCTATCTCGACAAGGGGATCGGCGTGCTGGCACTCAAGGAGCTGCTGCTGCTTGCCCGACGCCTGGGCATCACCAATCAGGGCATGGACGAGAACGGCGTGTTCGGCGACGGCACACGCATCGCGGTGGATCAGGTGCTCAAAAAGGGCGGTTATGAGCAAAACGGCATTGCCGGCGAAAAATTCATGAAGTATCTGGCAAAGCTGATCAAGGAAAAAACGCAATAAATAAAAAGGTCGGCAGAAATTGCCGACCTTTTGGTGTTTGGAAGCGTATCAGTCCTTTTTCTCCAAGAACTTGTAGAGAACAGCTGCGATCGCCGCACCTGCCATGGGTCCGATAATGAACACCCACAGGCTGATGATGGGAGCTACGTTGCCGCTGAACAGCGCGATCAGCGCAGGACCAAAGCTGCGTGCCGGGTTGACGGAGGTGCCGGTGAGACCGATGCCGAAGATGTGGATCAGGGTGAGGGTAAAGCCGATCACCAAGCCGCCAAAGGAGCCGTGACCTGCCTTTTTGGAGGTGACGCCGAGGATAACGAATACGAATACGCAGGTGAGCACGATCTCGACGATCAGACCTGCAAGCGGATTGCCGTTGACGCCTGCCAAGCCGTTGGCGCCAAAGCCGTATTTGATGTTGCCCGCTGCGTCAACGGAGCTTGTCATGTCCTTAACGCCGCCGATGCCGAAGATGAGGGCGAGCAGACCGGAGCCGGCAAGAGCACCTGCACACTGCGCGATGACATAGCCGACAAATTCTTTGACATTGATGCCGCCGGAGAGCAGCACGCCGAGCGAAACAGCCGGGTTGATGTGACAGCCGGAGATGTTGCCCACGCTGTATGCCATGCCGACGATGACCAGACCGAACGCCAGAGCGGTGAGGATGTAGCCGCCGCCGTTTGCAGCGTCACAGCCGACCAGCATAGCGGTACCGCAGCCAAACACGACCAGAACAAGGGTTCCGATGAATTCAGCTACATATTTTTTCATGGAATTTGAATTCATAGATTTTCCTCCTTATATGAATGTAATTTTTCCAGTAAAAATAATATAGCACAATCTCTGTAAAATTGCAAGTGTTATTGCACAAAAATTTCTGAGGTTTTGACGACTTATTCATCAAACCGCGCCAAACCGGACGGCTTTAAGGAAGACCCCAAATGGATCAGCGCTTCCTTAAGTCCAGAGCAGCGAGGTGAAAAACTGCTCATAGGCGTCGTCCCAGCCGTCGATAGCGCCCACGCCGCCGCCGTTGACGCTGCGCAGCTTGGCGTCGTTTTCGGTCAGGCCGAGCGCAAACAGCTCGCCTGTTTGGATGTCATAGCCCTTTGACTGCGCCAGAACGCAAAAGTCCTCCACAGGGTTGTCGGACGTGCGCGTTTGCAGCAGGGCTGCTTTTAGGTTTTGGTCTGCTTTTGCGTTTTGCAGCAGGCGGTTAAGTTCGTATTCGATCATATTATCCTCCAAAAAACAACGCCCGGCGGTCACCGGGCGCAAAGAATCATTCGATGGCGCTGTCGAGGTACTCCATCAGTTCCTCATCATCTTTTTTCTGCTTTTCTTTCACAATGAAAAATGCGGTCAAAGCGGCAGTGACAGCGGCTACCAGAGACATAATGCCGACAATCCAAAAGAATTTTTTGTTTTTCATAGGTCAAACCTCCGTTTACAAGTATAGTATGAACGATAACAAGAACATTTACATCATTTATTTTATACAAATTTTATCAAAATGTCAACAGGAAAACAAAAAAAGCAGAGAAAAACTCTGCTTTCAATTGCCGTCATTAAAAACTGTTACGCAGACGCATTCAGACGCTTGCTGAGATTTGACTTTCTTCTGGCTGCAGTGTTCTTGTGCAGAATGCCCTTGGCAGCAGCCTGGTCAATCTTCTTGACAGCAAAACGAACTGCTTCCTGCTTGTTGTCAGCATTGGTGTCAACAGCGAAGTACGCTTTCTTGATTGCAGTTTTCAGCGCGGATTTGGCTGCCTTGTTGCGGGCTGTTTTGGTTGCGATAACCTTAACACGCTTTTTTGCGGACTTGATGTTTGCCATTGTCCCACCTCCTTATAGTATCGGTCATATGGTATATATAATAGCATAAAAGCCCGTGAAAATCAAGCTTTTTTTGAAAAAAACTGCGAATTTTTGCGGCAAAACCCAAATTCACCACATCTTGTATGTAACGGCTTTGCAGGCTGCATATGTGGCGTTTATTGGTTGTTTTTGCGTTTGAAAAACCAAACCAAGCCCAGCGCGACCGCAAACGCACCCAGCACGCATTTGAAAACAATGCCCAAAACGCCGTCAAACATCGCAATGCCGCCAAAGGCGCGCAGTGCATACCAAACGGTCATAAACACAAAAAACGCCGCCATCACATAGGCGAGCAGCCCCTCTCTGCGCCCGACAACGAGCACCAGTACGGCGAGTGCCGCCCACAAAAAAACGGTGGCGTATTGCAAAAATTCCACGCTGTTCACCTCTCTTTTCCGGATCGCTGTACCGACAAAAACGCCTGCGGAAGCGCGTCGAGCAGGTCGGTGGGCAGCATGGAGATCTTGCCGAGCCGCGCGGCTGCCAAATCGCCTGCAAGCCCGTGCAGATAGACCGCCGCCGCCGCACTGTCAAACGCCTCGCCGCCCTGTGCCAGCAGCGAGGCGCAAATGCCTGCCAGCACGTCGCCGCTGCCGCCGGTCGCCATGCCGCTGTTGCCGGTGGTGTTGATGACCGCGCGTCCGTCGGGAGCCGCCGTCACGGTACCGGCGCCCTTGAGGACGACGATGACGCCGTAGTCCGCGGCAAAGCGTTTGGCGGTCATCTCGCGGTCGGCGTTGACCTCCCCGGCGGAAACGCCGAGCAGACGTCCCATCTCGGCAGGATGCGGCGTGATGACAACCGGCGCCTTGACCCGGCGCAGCACCGACGGGTCGTCCGCAAGGCAGTTGAGCGCGTCTGCGTCGAGCAGCAGCGGCTTGTCGCAGGCTTCGAGAAATCCCCTGACAAGGGTGCGTGTGTCATCGCAGACAGACATGCCGCAGCCCATCAAAACGGCGTCGGCTGCCTGATCGCGCAAAAACGGCAGGTTGGCGGCTGCGGTCTTGCCGTCCGGGGTTTCTTCCAAGGGAAGATAGACGCTCTCCCAAATGCCGGCCGCCGCGATCGGATAAATGCTCTTCGGCAGGGCGCATTTCAGCAAGCCGACACCGCTGCGCAGCGCTGCCTTGCTGCTGAGCAGACAAGCGCCTGCCATGCCGTAGCAGCCGCAAATGCTGAGCAGCGTGCCCATGGTGCCCTTGTGCGCGTCGTCCGGACGCGGCGCGAGCGCTTGTTTGACGATGGAAACAGTGACCGGCTTCATGTGCGGTCTTTTTTATAGAAGATCTTCACGACCAGCTCGCGCTTCATATGGGGCTTCATGGCGTTCAGGATCTCCTCATTCGGGTTGAAAACCAACAGGCACTTGCCGTAAGCCTGCTCGGTAAACACAGCGTAGACGTTGTTTTCGGTGTCGTTGATATTCTTCGCGGCGGGGTAGACCTTGCGAAAGTGCATGTCGGCGATGTTTTTGTCGCCAAATTCGAGCATTTCAATATCCTTGATCTCAATACTGAGCATGCGCTTTCTGCGGCGCAGCGAAATGACCTTGGCAATGTCCAGCGTGTCGATATTGACGGAATATTCGTACTCGACGCGCTGCGAGGTAAAGATCCACCAGACGACATAGATGCCGCCGATAAAGATAAAAAATCCCACCAGCGACAGATAGAACGAGATAAACCGCGCCAAAAAGACAAAGGTCAGCGGGATCACAAACAGCAGTACGACCGAGATGATTTTGATTGCAAGAGATTTGGCGGTCTTGTCGCGCTTGACCACCTGTTCGATAAAGCCTTCCATGTTGCGAGCTCCTTGTTTTGAATTTCAAAAACCATTGTACCATAATCCGACGGCGTTTTCAAGAAAAATGTGAAGAATGCTGATTGGCAGGGCGGAACGGTTGCGGCTTTGACCGTCGCCTTGTTATATTAACTATTTTTTTCTTGGTTATTTTAGTCAGAATGTATATATCATTTGTGCCGAAATCATAGTATAATAGTTAGGTTAGGATTTTTTAGGGAAGGGTCATAAGGAATGATTTACAATAATGTTTTGGAAGCGGTCGGACAGACGCCGCTTATCCGTTTGAATCACATGCCCGAGGAAGGCAGCGCAGAGATTTTGGTAAAGTTTGAGGCGCTCAATGTGGGCGGCTCCATCAAGACGCGCACGGCGCTCAACATGATCGAGCAGGCGGAGCGCGAGGGCCTGATCAACAAGGACACCATCATCGTGGAGCCGACCAGCGGCAACCAAGGGATCGGCTTGGCGCTGGTGGGCGCGGTCAAGGGCTACCGCACGATCATCGTCATGCCCGACTCGGTGAGCGAGGAGCGCAGAAAGCTGATCCGTCACTACGGCGCGGAGGTCAAGCTGATACACGACGCAGGCGACATCGGCGCATGCATCGACGAATGTCTGCGCACGGCGCTCAAAATGCGCGACAAGGATCCGCGCGTCTTTGTGCCGCAGCAGTTTGAAAATATCAATAACGTCATGGCGCACAAAAAGTACACCGCGCTCGAGATCATGCAGCAGTGCGCCGGACCCATCGACGGCTTTTGCTCCGGTATCGGCACCGGCGGCACCATTACGGGCATCGGCGAGGTGCTCAAGGCGCAGTATCCCTCCATCGAGATCTGGGCGGTCGAGCCGGAAAACGCGGCAATCCTCGCCGGCGGCACCATCGGCACGCACCTGCAAATGGGCATCGGCGACGGCATCATTCCCGATATCCTCAACCGTGAGATCTACGACGAGATCTATGTTGTCACCGACGAGGAGGCGCTCAGCACCGCCAAGCGTCTGGCGCGTGAGGAGGGCTTGATGTGCGGCATCTCCAGCGGTACCAACGTGGCGGCGGCGCTCAAGCTCGCCAAAAAGCTCGGCAAGGGCAAAACCGTTGTCACCGTTCTCCCTGACACCGCCGAGCGCTACTTCTCCACCCCTCTGTTCGGCGAATAAACGCCGGTGGGCGTTTTGGCGCGGCTTTGGACAGCGGCATATTATGATAAAGTATCATCAACGCCGCGTCAGAAGTTTCATGGTGCGGTTGCGTGGTTGTTGCTTTAACGCGTCAATCCGATTAGAAATAATCATGTAATATCCATTACAAATGTAAGCAGTTGTAGGGGCGTGCATTGCACGCCCGCTGCGCCGTGTTGTCCTGTCAACCCGATTTTGGGCAGGAAAACAGCGGTTGCCTATCCGCGGGCGACCACTGGTCGCCCCTACACCCAGAAAATGGTAAAATGATTAACCGATATTTTCCTCCGGTCAAAAAGTGTCGCTTTTGAAGCGACCTTTTTTGCTTTTAACTGCGCTATAATAGTGTCACAATAAAGCTTTGGAGGTAATCATTATGAAAAAGACCAATAACAATATCACCGAATTAGTATTCATCCTCGACCGCAGCGGTTCCATGGGAGGCTTGGAGAGCGACACCATCGGCGGCTTCAACGCCCTTTTAAAAAAAAAAAAAAAGGAGGACGGCGTCGCCTACGTCTCCACCATCCTCTTTGACCACGAGAGCTTTGTGCTTCACGACCGTCTCCCGATCGACAAGGTAGAGCCGCTCACCGACAAGGACTACACCGTCCGCGGCTGCACGGCGCTGCTCGACGCCCTCGGCGACGCGATCCATCATATCGGCAACATCCACAAATACGCCCGTCCCGAGGACGTGCCGGCACAGACCATGTTTGTGATCATCACCGACGGCATGGAGAACGCCAGCCGCCGCTACGACGGAAAGACCATCAAGAAGCTGATCGAGAAGGAGCAGAGCAAATACGGCTGGGAGTTCCTTTTCATCGGCGCGAACATCGACGCCGTCACCACGGCAAAGAGCTACGGCATTGCGGCACAGAACGCAGTGGACTACCACGCCGACAGCCAAGGCACCGCCGTTGTCTACGAGGCTGTATGCGACGCGGTGAGCAATATGCGTGTCGGCGCGCCCCTGCCCAAGGCATGGAGCAAGTCCATCAAGGCGGACAACAAAAAGAGCAGAAGATAACGCCATATCCGTTGCGCAAAACGCCTCTGACAACGATTTGCGGTATCAGTCTGAGATGTGTATAAACCGGTTTATCGGAAGAGCCAAGCAGCCGCCCTGTTCCCGAACACTTCGGAACAGGGCGGCTGCCGCTTTTTGACAAAAACACTTGCATATCGGCGCAAAATACTGTATAATAAGACAGCAGCTGCACGTCATCTGCAATACACTTCCAAAAGGGGAACCGTTATGAAAAAATCGGTTGCAAAAAAGCTCATCATCACCGCAGCATTTTGCCTGATGCTGGCGCTGGTATGCGGCGGCTGCGCACAGAGCAAAACCGCTGTCGCCTCAAAGGATTTTATTTCAAAAGCGCAGTCGCTGGGACTGAACACACAGGACACCACGTCGGATTATGCACAATATGACCATGTTGTCAACTCCACCTCCGCCGGAAAGATCGAGGGCAACGCCATTTTGTGGCAGGCGGACTTTTTGACTGCCAATGCAGCGGACAAGGCGGTAGCGATGTTTGAAGCCAACAAGGACAACTTTGATCAGCTGTCGGGCAACCTGTCGATGGTCTCGGTGGGCAACTACAACATCTATGAAAAAACAGGCGACGGTCAGTTTATGTATCTTGGCAGAGTAGACAAAACCCTGCTCTACATAAAGGTCGCCGAAAAATACGCGGGAGAAGCCAAGGAGCTGATCGAAGCGCTGGGCTACTGATCCGTTCTCGATTTCTGCAAACCATTGCCGTCCTGCTGCCGGAGTTTTTCGGAAGCAGGACGGTTTTGCTGTTTTTTATGCCAAATACAAAGCGCCGCACGGCAGCTTCTTCGGTTGGAGGATGCTTCGTCAACAGACGCAGGATACCTTTTGCCGTTTTTTTGAAAAAATTATTGAAAAATAAATTCTAAAGTGATAAAATACAAGAATGTGAATTTGTTTGCATTTTTTTCAAAGGAAAGGTGAGAGGATGATGAAAAAAATAGCGGCATGGTTATTGACGGCGCTGTTGGCGGCAGGAAGCTGTGTAAGCGTTTTTGCGGCTGAGAGCGACGCGACGGAAGCGGTTACCATCGGCGACGCCGACGGTGACGGCACGATAACCATCGGAGATGTGACGCTGATACAGCAGTTCGCGGCGGAAATTGCCGCGCAGGACGCGATTCAAACAACCGCCGCCGACGTCAACCGCGACGGTGTGGTCGGCATTGACGACGCGACCATTATACAGCGGTATCTTGCGGAATTTATCGCTGATTTTGACGAATGGAAGCCCGAGGAGCCGGTGGCGCCGCTGACCGTAGAGCCGTCGGCGCTGACCCTTGAACCCGGGGAGAGCGCCAAGCTCAGCGCTTCCGCCGACGCGGAGTTTTTCTCCGGCGACACAGCCGTTGCGACTGTGGACGCAGACGGAAATGTGACAGCCGTGAACGCGGGCGAAACCGTCATCACGGCGACCGATGAATACGGACAGACAGCTTCCTGCACGGTATCTGTCCGCATCACGCCGCCCTCCAAGCTTACCGTCAGCCAGCCCATGCTCGCGCTCGGCGTAGGGGAGAGCTACCGGCTCAAGGCGATTTATGACGGCAGCAGAACAGGCTACGGCGCAAGCTTTAGCATAGACAATCCCGCGGTTGCCGCGGTAGACGCCGCCACAGGCGTCATTACGGCAAAGGCTACCGGCTATGCCGTCGTGACGGTCACGTCTGTGAACGGTCTGACAGCCAAATGCTGGCTGACCGTCAGAAAGGCGCCGACCGCTGTCAGCTTCAGCAGCAGCCGCGTCAATATGATAGCAGGCGAATCGGTGCAGTTTTATCTGCGCACGGTCAACTGGGGCGAGGCGCTTTACAGTGCGCAGTATGCGTCCGACAATCCCGAGGTTGTCAGCGTCACGCCCTCCGGCAAGGTGACCGCGCACAAGGCAGGCACCGCCACCATCACGGCAAGCGCCTATAACGGAAAGACAGCGAGCACGGTTGTGACGGTTCTGGCAAACGCCGGTTCTGTTGTCAAAACAACAACGGCAGCCGTTGCGCTGCGTGCCGACGCCGCGTGGAACTGCTCCAACATCGTGATTCTTTCCAAGGGAACCGCCGTTACCACCTACGGCACCAGCACCGACGGCAGATGGGTCAAGGCGCAGTACGGCGACCACTGCGGCTGGATTTACAACAAGGCGCTCGGCGTCAAGAGCAACTATTCCGTCGTCAATGTCAACACGCTGCCTGCGGTGATGGACGACCTGATTTTTGACAAAAACGTCAACAAAAAGGCGCTGTTCGACTATGTGTATGAGACGACCTACCGCAACACCGGCAACGGCAAAATTGAGGATTTGTGCGTCTATTGGCTGAATTACCGCCGCGGCTGCTGCTATCACAATTCGGCAATGATCTACTATTTGTATAATAAGATCGGCGTCGAAACCGTGCGCCTGATCGGCTGCAACAACTACGGCGAGCGCTGGGAGCACGCATGGTGTCTGTGCAAGACGACAGAGGGCTGGCGCCATGTGGACGCGCATCGCTTTGTTACGCCGCCGCGCGCTGCCTCGGTGCAGTATTTTGTGACCGACAGCGTGTACGAGCAGTATCAGGCTTGGGATAAAACAAAATATCCTGCCGCTGTCTGACGGGAGTAACGTATGGTATTCAGTTCCGAAGTATTTTTATTTCTCTTTTTGCCCGTTACCTATCTTTTGTATTTGGCGATACCGAAGCTCAGGGCACGCAATATTCTGCTGATCATCGTCAGCTTGGTGTTTTATGCCTACGGCGAGCCGGCAGCCGTGCTGTTGATGATCTTGTCGGTCATCTGCAATTACTTTTTCGGTCGGGCTATGGCAAACGAGCGGTGCAAAAAACCGGTGCTGATCGCTTCGGTCGTGTTCAACGTGGGCATGCTTTTTGTGTTCAAGTACCTCACCTACACGCTGTCGCTTGTCAAAACCGTTTTTCACGCCGGCTTTTCCGTGCCGGATATCGCGCTGCCAATCGGTATTTCCTTTTTTACCTTTCAGGCGATGTCCTATGTGATCGACGCCTACAAAAAACCGGCGCTGATCCGGCGCAACATTCTCGATATTTTTCTGTATATCTCCTTTTTTCCCCAACTCATCGCGGGACCGATCATCCGTTTTGAGGACATTGCCCGTCAGATCGACAGCCGCTCCGTGACCGCGCAAAACACCGTGGACGGCATACAGCGCTTTATTTGCGGCTTGGCAAAAAAGGTGCTGATCGCCAACGTTGCCGGCTTTGCCGCCGACACGGTGTTCGGCTTTGACCTGACGCAGCTGAGCATCGGCGCGGCTTGGATCGGCGCCGTCTGCTACACCGTGCAGATCTATTTTGATTTCAGCGGCTACAGCGACATGGCGATCGGCTTGGGCAAGATGTTCGGTTTTACATTCAAGGAGAACTTCAACTATCCGCTCGCGGCAGGCTGCATGACCGACTTTTGGCGCAAATGGAACATCTCTGTTTCGACCTGGTTCAAGGAATATGTCTATATCCCGCTCGGCGGCAACCGCAAGGGCAAGCACCGCACGGTCGTCAACAAAATGATCGTGTTTCTGCTCACGGGCATCTGGCACGGCGCCAACCTCACCTTTGTGATGTGGGGCGTGCTGCACGGTCTGCTGCTGTTGGTGGAGAGCTACACGGCTTTGCCGGCGCGGCTTGCCAAAAACCGGTTCCTCACGGTGCTGGGACATGTTTATACGCTGTTTTTTGTGATCCTGGCGTTTGTGCTGTTTCGCGCGGACACCATCGGCGACGGACTGGTGTTTATCAGCCGGATGTTCTGCGGCTTCCGCTTTGACGCGGCGTCCGGATTTCCGCAGGCGGTCAGCCTGTTGTCGCCGTATTTTCTGCTGCTGTTTGCCGTCGGCGCGGTGATCGCGGCGCCGGTTTCCAAACGGCTGCGGACGATCATCTGCGGCGGAAGCTGCGCCAAGCTTTATGCGCCGGCAGCGGCTGTCGGCACGCTGCTGCTCTTTGTTCTCTGCATTTTGGCGCTCTCCACCGACACCTATAATCCGTTTATTTATTTCCGGTTCTGAGGAGGGCGGCATGAAAAAGACATTACAAATCGTATATATCGCCGTGTTCCTGCTGCTCTGCTGTGTGCCGATGGTGCTCAAGCCCTTTTTTGGCGGCGCAAAAGCCATCGGCAATGAAGCGGAAAACGAATTTCCAAAGCTGATGGACGAAAACGGCGTGAACCGCAGCTTTTCCACCGAGGCGGACGCGTGGTTCACCAAGCAGAATCCGCTGCGCGTGCCGCTGATCAACGCCGAAAACACCCTGCGCCTGAGTCTGCTGCACGGCAGCTCCAACGGCGTGATCCAAGGCGAAAGGGGTTGGCTGTTCAGCGAAGAAACACTCGATGATTATTTCGGCGTAACGCTTTCGCCGCGTGCGCTGTACAGCTTGGCAAAGACCGTCCGGCTGACGCAGGACGCCGCCGAACGTGAGGGCAGCCGCTTTGTGTTTACGGTCGTGCCCAACAAAAACACCCTCTATCCGCAGTATATGCCTGCGCGATACATAAAGGGAGAGAGCAGCAATCTCTCGCTTTTGCGGCAGTATCTCGACAAGCTGGGCGTGCATTGGCTCGACATGGAGCAGGCGCTTGCCGGACAGGAAAAGGAGCTGTATCTGCGCGACGACACCCACTGGAACAACCTCGGGGCGCTCTACGGCTACAACGCCGTCATGGACGCGCTTGAAAGGGAGCACGAGAGCTACAACGGTGCGTCCTACACCTACCGCAGAGATTGGACAGGCGACTTGACCAAGATGGCGTTCCCCGACAGCGGACGCGTCTGCGGACAGTATTATTTTGATTACCAAATCGATTCCGTAAGCTTCAAGCAGCCGCGCGGCGGCGACAATGCCGCCCTGCTTGAGGAGCTGATGGGGGACAGCGAAAAGCGCGACGGCTTGATCCGCACCGATAATCCGTCCGGACAAAACTCGCTGTATATGCTGCGCGACTCCTTTGGACGCGCGATGCTCCCGTACTTTGTCAGCCGGTATCAAAGCGCGACTGTCTCGCGTTACTACCCCTTTGCCGTGCAGGCAGGCTATGACGACATGGTTTGGGAGATCGTGGAGCGCAATCTGCCCACGCTGACCGAAACGGCGCCAAGGGCGATTGCCGCCGTTATCGACAAGGAGCCGCCGCCGCAGGTGTGCGATTCGCCCGATAACAGCATGCAGACAGACGACAGCGCAGAGGGCAGCCTCAAGCTCTTTGGCGTGCTGGACAAGCACATGCTCGATACGGAGAGCAATATCTATGTACAACTGTGTTCCGACAAGCAAACGCTTTGCTATGAGGCGTTTCCCGTATTTGAGCAGGAGCTGCTCGGCGGAACGGACGACGGCAACGGTTTTTCGCTGCTGCTGTCAACACAGGACATTCCCAAGGGAAGCTATTCGGCTGTTGTGTTCACCGACGGCAAAAATGCCGCGCGCACACAGACGCTTCAAACTATCACGATATAAATGGAGGTCATTATGAAGAGGATTATTACATTTTGCGTAGCAGCAGCGCTCGTGTTGCAGGGCGCCCTTGTGCTGAGCGCCTGCGGCTCGGAGGAGAGCAAGGAAGAAACAGGCACGGTAGCGGTTTCGCAGGCAGCCGCCACCACCGCAGCCGCCACACAGACCGGCTCCACCGCTGCAACAGCCGCGACAGGCAGCACAAAGGCGCCTGCCACCACCGCTGCAACGACTGTGCCGACAACACAAAAGACGACGCAGGCGACCACCAAAGCGCAAAGCAGCGCTTCCGGTCAAACCTCAAGGTCTGCCTCTGCCCAGCCCGTGGAAACCAAGCCTGCCGCTACCAAGCCGGCTGCCACCAAGCCTGCGGAAACCAAGCCCGCACCCACCAAGCCTGCCGTTACCGAGGCGCCCAAGCCCCAAGGCTCCTTTGGCGCGGCGGACACGGATTTTGTCTATAACGGTCAAAGGGTCTCGCTCAACGAAAATATGAGCAGCGTGCTGTCCAAGCTCGGAAAAGCCGTCAATGTATCTTCCGCTCCCAGCTGCCACGGCGACGGCGAGGACAAAACCTATGAGTACAACGGCTTTACGATTTACACCTATCCCGGCGGCGGCAACGATCTGGTGCTGGAAGTCAACGTGCTGTCCTCCGCTGTTCCCACCTCCAAGGGCATCAAGGTCGGTTCCTCGCTCAACGACATCACTGCCGTCTACGGCAACGGCTACACCACCGACGGCAATTACATTATTTTCAGCAGCGGTATCAAGACATTGCAGTTCTTTATGAACGGCAACACCGTCAGCGCGTCCTTGCAAGGCGACAGCCTTGCGGCGTCCTTCGCCTCGTCTTGCGAAAAATATCCTCGCAAATCTTTGTCCACTTTTTATCTGAGATTAGTATAACGTATCGTGCCGAATAGGGACGAAAGTTAAAAACAAAAATCAAACAAATGACCCCTGTTGCCAAAACGCAGCAGGGGTTTTGTTGTTGCTATGAAAAAAGCTTGACGGTAAAGGTGCTTCCTTTTTTCGGTTCGGAATCGACGCGGATGGTGCCGCCGGCTTTTTCGACGATCGTCTTGGAGAGGGCAAGTCCGATGCCCACGCTGTCATCGGCGGCGTTTTTGCCGCGGTAGAAGCGCTCAAAGATGTGCGGCATATCCTCGGGAGCGATGCCCTGTCCGTTGTCGGAAACGGTGATTTTGGTGTAGAGCGGATTGCTCTCGGCTGACAGCCTGACCGCGCCGCCCTCGTCGGTATGCTCCACGCAGTTTTTGGCGATGTTGGAAAGCGCCTCGCAGAGCCATTTTTTGTCACAGTCAAGCGTGACGCCGTTGTCGTCCACGGTGACGGAAACGCCCTTTAGCTCGGCTAACACAGCGATGTTTTGCGTGACCTCCGAGAAGATATCGCCGAGTGGCTCCGGCTTCCGTTTGAGGACGATGGAGTCCGCGTCGAGCTTGGAGAGCGTCAAAAGCGACTGCACCAAAAAGCTGATGTGGTTGGAGGAGCGGTAGATGTCGCGCAAAAATTCCTGCCGCAGCTCCGGCGGCAAATCGGGATTGTCGAGCAGGTTTTCCGTGGTGATGATCACCGAGGTCAGCGGCGTTTTGAGCTGGTGAGAAATATCGGACAGCGCGGTTTTGAGCTTTTCGCGGCTCTCCGCCGCTTGCTGCGCCGCTTCGCGCAGGGTGACGGTGGTTTTGTAAATCTCGTTTTGCAGACGTGAGTCGGCGTTTTCGCTGTTGCTGTCCAAATCCAAGTCATAGCTTCCGCCGTTGACGGCGGCGAGGTAGCTGACAAGCCTGTCCAGCCGCTTGCGCTGACGGCGCTTGTACAGCGCGAACACGCCGAAGCAGGCAACGCCGCAGAGCAGACAGACGCCAACGGACACAGCCGCAACCGCCGCGCTGTCCGCTTGGCTGCTTTTCACCGTCCAGCTATCCTCCGAAATGCCGAAGGAGCGCAGCAGCTTTTCGGCGGAGAGGGTGTTTTCCTCCGCGTTGAGAATCTGCATGATTTCCGATTCGGTCATCTCCGGCTCACGCGCACGCAGATTGGCAATCAGCTGCGCCACAGCCGCGTTTTGGGTTTGGCGCAGGTGATGCAGCGACAGAGCGGAGCCTGCCGCACACAACGCGCAGCAGGCGGCGACGACTGCCGCAAATGCAATGACAAACCGCTTTTCTGTTTTCATACGTCCTCCATTCTGTAGCCTGCGCCCTTGACGGTCTTGAGATGGTCGGTGCCGAGCTTTTGCCGGATGCGGCGGATATAGACCGACAGCGTGTTGTCGTTGACGTAGTTGCCGGCGATGTCCCAGATTTTTTCGAATATCATTTCGCGCGTGACGACCGCGCCGTGATTCTGCATGAGCAGCGAGCAAATGCGGTATTCGAGCGCGGTCAGCTCCACCTTTTCGCCGTTTTTGAAAACTGCCTGCTTATCGAGGTCAAGGGTGAGGTCGCCGACGGTGACGGTGCTTTTGCTTTTGCGTGTCAGGCGCTTGACCCGGGCGATCAGCTCGCGCGTGGAAAACGGCTTGGTGATGTAGTCCTCCGCACCGAGGTCAAAGCCCTTTACGATGCTGTCCTCGTCGTCGAGCGCAGTCAAAAAGATGACCGGCGCTTGGTTCACGCGGCGAATGTCCTGATATAACGCAAAGCCGTTGCCGTCGGGCAGCGAGATGTCGATGATAATCACCGCGTAATCGCCGCCGATTTTCCGGTAAGCCTGCCCGCAGCTATGGCAAAGCACCGTCTCATAGCCGGCGCTTTGCAGCGAAAACGCAAGCCCCTTGGCGATACCCTTGTTGTCCTCAATCAGCAGAATTGTCATATATTTTCATTCCTTATGGTTTCAATAATGTTTTGCCTGCGCACCTTGGCGATTGAATAGCGCATGATGACCCACACCGCCAGACCGACGGCGACAACCGAAATCAAAATCGCCTGCCACGGGAACTGATAGGGAATCTCGCGGTACTGACTGTACATCAGCTTGATCACCCAGCCGCCGAGCAAGCCGAGCGGTATGCCGATCAGCAGCGATTTGACGGAGTAGAACACACTCTCCAGCCGAATCATGCGGTCAAACTCGCGCTTTGTCATGCCGATAGAGCGCAGTGAGGCAAACTCTCTCGCACGCAGGCGCATGTTGGTTGAAATCGTGTTGAAGATATTGGTCATGCCAATCAGCGAAATGACGAGAATAAAGCCGTAGACAAAGATTTGCACCACCAAGGTCACGGCGTTCATCATGCGCGCCTGCAAATCAAAGTTGGACACCATCACCGCGCCGCCCAGCAGGTCGCTGACGTCCTGCTCGGTTTGGTCGGGATCGGAGGATTTGACAAAGGCTTCCGCGTCAATCGCGTAGAGGTCGGCAGGCAGGTTTTTCTCCATCCATTCACGGCTCACCAAAATGGTGCCGGAATTGAAAATGCCGGTTTCGCTGATGTTGTTCACGCCTTCAGCGGCGCTGAGGTCGCCGATAATGGTCAGCGGAAAGGCATAATCCTTGTAGTCGGTTTCGTTCACCGGAAGTGAATAGCGCAGCTCCGCCTTGGTGCCGACGGGATTTTTCAGCAGCTTTCCCGACTTGTTCGCGGAGGTGCCGTCGGTCAAAAGGTCGTTCGTATTGTTGATGAGCGCCTTGTCCTTTGCCGCTTCAACGTCAACGCCGCAGGCAGCGCAAATCTCCTTGTAGCTGTCGTCGTCAAGCGCTATCAGCTGCGACGTCTGACAGGTCACGTGCTTGCGGTCAATCCATTCGCCTGCGCCGCCGTAGAGAACGGTTTGCACGCCGGGCTGCAGCATGTCTTCGGGAATGTCGGCTTTGTTCAGCCGCAGCTCCGCGCCGTAGGACTGATAGCGCACCGTCATGCGCTCAATATTGTCGAGCCGTTTGACGGTATCGGCGAGCTGCGCCGCGTCCTTGTAGACGCTGTCGGAGCCTGCGGTGTGAATCACCATGTTGTATTCCGACGTCTGCGTGTAGTCGCCGGCGTAGGAAAAGGTGTAGCCGACAAGCGAAAAGACGGAGATAAACAGCGCCACACTCGCGACAATCGACACCACCGTCGCGCGGTATTTTTTGCGGCTGCGCTTGAGGTTTTTGTAGGCGATGCTGCCGCCCACGCCGAAGAGCTTTTCAATCAGCTTCGGCGTCTTGTACGCCTTTTTTCTGCCGGTTTTGACGTCCTTGTTGCCGCGGATCGCGTCCACCGGCGCGATTTTGGAAGCGCGTATCGCCGTGAAGATCGTAGAGAAAAAGATGGTCAGCGCGGACAGCACGACCGCGATCGCCGCGCCCGACCATGAGATGCAGAACGCGATGCGGTTGCCGTTGAGACCCTCTTGCAGCAGCGCGTTGCAAATGACGGTCAGCAGGGCGGTCACGCCGATGCCCAAGCCGACGCCGAGCGGAATACCGATAACACCCAGCACAAAGCCCTCAAACAGCACGTTGCGGCGGATTTGACGCGGCGTCGCGCCGACGGAGCTGAGCATACCGTAGAGCCGCGTTTTTTCGGTGATGGAAATGGCAAAGCTGTTGCGGATAATGAACACGCTCGACAGAATGATAATCGTCATCACGACGACCGCGATGCCGGTCAAAACATTCATGGTCTGCTCGCTGACGGCAAAGGCGCGATAGCGCAAAAGCGAGTAGTTGGTGCTGAACTCATTAATGGAAAATCGGTTCTGCGACAGCTTTTCGAGCGTCGCGTTCATCTCGTCCTCTGTGCCGAGGTCGCCGTTTAAATATGCCCGTGTTTCCTCTTCGCTCAGCCCTGTCAGCTCGGAGAGAACCTGCACATAATCCGCTTCTTTGTCATCATACAGCCGCAGCTGCAAGTTTGCGGCGTCGGCGTAGGCTGCCGAGCGCTGCGCTTTGTCGTAGGTCAAGCCGGTGAACAGCTTGATCGCGTTCGCGGCGGAGTCGGATTCCAGGTCGCCCTCGGCGGTTTGCAGAATACCCGAAACCGTGTAGGTCTTGGTAAATTCCGTGATAAACGCCTCGTTTTCCGGCTCGTAGTTTTGGTGCTCGCCGAGATAGGCTTGGAACCATTCGATACTGTGATATTTTGGCAGATTGTTTTTATCCACGCTGTTTTTCGCCCATCTGCCGCCGACGTCGAGCGTGATTTTGTCACCCGTGTGATAGGTTTTGTTTGCATACTTCACAAACTGCGGCGTGAGCAAAATTTCGTCAGCCGTTTTCGGATAACGACCCTCGGCGAGCGTGCAGCGGTGGCAGCTTTCAAAGCTGTTTTCGCTCATGCCAATGAGCTTGACAAAGGGCTTGTAGGCGGATTTGCTGTCAAATTTTGCCGTGCCGACCGGTGTTTGCGCATAGACAGCCTGCACGCTGCGGTGTTGGCGCAAATCGTGTGCGCTGTTTTCATCAAACGCGCCGGTCAGCCCAATCGTCCAGTCGCCGTTTTGGTTGATCGCCGTGTCGATCAGCGTTTGTCTGCCGCTGCTGACAACGCCCGTCACCACCGTCATCAGCGCGGCGGAAAGGACAATGCCGATAATGGTCACAACCGTGCGCACGCGGTTGCGTTTGAGGTTGAGCAGCGTGAGCTTTTGCATAGCGGACATACTCACACCTCCTCGGTTTTGCCGTCCTGAATCCGTATAATGCGGTCGGCGTCCTTGGCGATTTCGAGATTGTGCGTGATCATGACGATGGTCTGATGATAGGTTTGCCTTGCTGTCGAGATTGCCGGTCGGCTCGTCGCAGAGCAGCAGCGCCGGATGGTTGATCATGGCTCTCGCAATGCTGACGCGCTGCTGCTGACCGCCGGAAAGCTCGTTGGGCAGGCTGTTCCGCTTGTCGGCGATATGCAGGGCGCTGAGCAGCTCGCCAAGGCGGTTTTCGTCCTTCTCTCTGCCGTCCAAATCCCACGGCAGCAGGATGTTTTCCTCTGCGGTCAAAATCGGGATCAGGTTGTAGAACTGATAGACGATGCCGATCTGACGGCGGCGGAAGATCGCCAGCTTGTCGGCGTTCATCGCGCCGATGTCCTGACCGTCCACCAACACCTTGCCGCTTGTCGGACGGTCAACGCCGCCGATCAGGTGCATGAGCGTGCTCTTGCCGCTGCCGCTTGCGCCGACAATGGCGACAAACTCGCCCTTTTGCACGCTCAAATTGACGTTATCCACCGCGCGGACGGCGTTCTCGCCCGTGCCGTAGGTTTTGCATAAATTTTCAGTACGCAGAATTTCCATAGGAACCTCCATAGCTTTATTTTACAGGATTATCCTACATTGTCAAGGTGACTGTAAAGTGACTGCCGCAGAATTTTTGTGATGTAAAATTGTTTTTGAGGTGCCCCTATACGGTTTTTGAAAAAGACAGTTGATTTCAGGGACAAAAATGCTTTACAGTTCACCTCCGTTCGTTGTATAATGATATCGGGAGGGATGTGCCATGAACAAAGTGAAGAACCATCTTTTGTTTTTGCTTTACACCGTTATACTCGGTATGATCGTCGGAGCCATTGTCTGGGGCTTTCTGCGCGTGATGAATCTCGGCATTGATTTTCTGTGGAGCTTTCTTCCGTCACAGATAAGCTTTCCGCTGTACACCCTTTGTGTCTGTGCGTTGGGCGGTTTGCTGATCGGGTTATGGAAGCGCAAATTCGGCGACTATCCGGAAGAATTGGGAACGGTGTTGGGCACGGTCAAAAAAACGGGCGGTTATCCGTACCGCAATGTTTTTTCTACCCTTGGCTCCGCGCTGTTTCCGCTGCTGATCGGCGCAAGCGTCGGCCCCGAAGCAGGCTTGACGGGCGTGATCGCAGGGCTTTGCACGTGGGTCGGCGACAAGCTCAAACGCTTCAAAAGAGAGGTCGAGGACCTGACGGCGATCGGACTGAGCGCGACGCTCGGCACGGTTTTTCGCTCTCCGATGTTCGGCTTTGTGGAGCCGATCGAATCGGATAAAGACACCGTATTGCCCAAAACCTCCAAGATCGTTCTCTATTTTACCGCTATCCTCAGCTCCTTGGGCGTGTTTATTTTGCTCAACAAGCTGTTTGGCATCAGCGTTGGGATGGAGAGCATGGCGGCGGAGAAAACACCGCTTGTGCAATATTTATTTGCGATCCCGCTCACGCTTGCCGGTATCGCGGCAGGCTGGCTGTACTTTCTTTTCAAAAAACTGACCGGAGCGCTGGCAAGGCGTTTCGGAAAATATGTTGTTCTGCGCGCTGTCACCGGCGGCATTTTGTTAGGTGTTTCGGGAACATTTTTACCGCTCACCATGTTTTCCGGAGAGCATCAGATCGAGCTCGTCATGGAAAATACGGAGGCAACAGGCGCCGTTCTCCTGATCGTGACAGCTGTGGTGAAGCTGCTTCTGACGAATATCTGCATTGATTCGGGGCTCAAGGGCGGTCATTTCTTTCCGGTGATCTTCTGCGGCGTCGCTATCGGCTGTGCGATGAGCCTGCTGTCCGGCGTCAATGCGGTCCTCTGTGCGGCGGTCGTGACGACGGCGCTTGTCGGTCACACCCTGAAAAAGCCGCTGGCGACCGTGCTTCTGCTGATGATCGTTTTTCCGCCGAAGCTCATCCCTGTCATGCTTTGCGCGTCGGCAGCATCGCGGTTCATCCCGACGCCGAAACGGTTTCTGACCGGCTTTTCTTCGAAAAAATAGGCTTGCGGCTTCCCGAAAGAAGATATTTTGCCGCATCGTTCCGTTAAGGCCTTCTTGACGAAAATACCGTTTCTCCTTCAAATAACTGCAAAAAACGATGATCCGAACTTTTTGCCGGTCGGCAGAAGGTTCGGATCATTTTGGCTTGTATAATGAAAGGCGCTTTTGCAGCACCTGTTCGCGGCTCAGCGAGGTCTCTCCGACAGTATATGCGCGAGCAGCGCTTGGCAGCCGGTTAGTACATCGTTGTAGGTCGTGTCAAAATCGCCCGAATACCACGGGTCGGCGACGCTGTGCGGATGCTCGGTGAAATCGAGCAGCAGCGCTACCTTGTTGTCGGGGTCGGACTTGATGATGCGCATAATGTTGCGGTAGTTTATGCTGTCCATGCCGATGATATGATCGTATTTGGCGTAGTCCGCTTTTGTCATCTGCACGGCTGTTTTGCCGCTGCAAGACATGCCGTGCTCCCACAGCTTGCGCCGCGCAGGCGGATAGACCGGATTGCCGAGCTCCTCGCGGCTCGTGGCGGCGGAGGCGATCAAAAATTCCTTTTCCAAGCCCTGTTCGCGCACCAGCCTTTTCATCACAAATTCCGCCATCGGACTGCGGCAAATATTGCCGTGGCACACAAAGAGTATTTTTGTCACAACAGCGCCTCCTTTCCTTTAGTAAATTTTACCACAAAAATTTTTCGCATGCAAGTCATAGCTTTGGCAAAACCGCACACGCTATTAACAAATCCTCTAAAAATCCGCCGAAAAATTTTACGCAGTTGTTCTGCCTATCTCTTGAAAAACAGGCAGCTATATGGTAAAATAGAATTACTAACACATTGATTGGAGGGATGATATGTTTGCCAGGCTCAAAAGTCTCGATGACAGGATATTTGACAATATTCCGCGTATTCACCGGCCTGCCATCAACAGGATCATGGTAACGGCTACCAGGCTCGGCAATGCGGGTATCATATGGTGGTTCGTCTGCCTGATGTTTTTGATCTCGCCCAAATGGCGTTATACCGGATTGGTTATCATCTTTTCTATCGGACTGACCTCGCTCATGGGTGAGGGCATCATCAAGCACGCCGTCAAGCGTGTGCGTCCGTGCCATGATCTGGACGAGGAGGACAAGCTGCTCAATAATCCGCGCACCTTCTATTCCTTCCCTTCGGGGCACACGGCGTCGTCCTTTGCCGTTGCGATGGTGGTGATCCTCAGCCATTGTCCGGTCTATGTGATGCTGCCGATTTTGATGATCGCATCGCTTATCGGTTTTTCGCGCGTCTATCTGCGCGTTCACTACCTCACAGATGTGGTGGTCGGTCTGTTTTTGGGACTTGTCTGCGGAACCGCTTCGGTCATGCTGTTCCACGCGATCGTTCCGCAAGATCTTTTTTATGTGATGGTTTGATATGTAAACTAAGGGTGAGCTTCGGCTCGCCCTTTTTTTGTTTGCGGCGCAGCTTCAGGCGCGGCATTGCCCAAAGGTTTTGCGGCGGAAACTAAAAGAAGATTTGTCGGCATTTGTGGACATAACGCAAAATCTTTTCTTCAAACCGTTAAATTTCTGTTGTAATCTTCCAATAATTGTGATATGATAAAATTAATAGTATTTTTATATTATATAACAAAAGGAGGATAACCATGTAAAAGCTTTTATCGGTACTGCTGGCTGTCTGTATGGTCGTTTCCATGCTGACGGTTGCGGCAGTCAGCGCCGGCGCTGCGGACAGCTCCGGCACAACCACCATCACGGTAGGCGTTATCAATTACGTGATAAACGAATTGGGTAACACCGGCTACAAGGTGCACTACTGGGGAGGTGCGGACGGCGCCAAGGACGCCGACCTGACCGCAACCGGAAAGACCGAGAAGAAGAGCGTAGGAAAAGCCTATTGGAACGGTGATGAACAGACCTTTACGATGTTCACCGCCACTGTGCCTTCCGATTTTGCCGGCTACAAGGTACACAACGGCGACAGATGGTTCGGCGACGACGGCACGCCCGACAAAACGACTGCCTACATCTTCAACTACAGCGGCGACAAAGCGCTTTATGAAGTGTCTGCGGAGCCTGTCACTGAGCCGGTGACTGTGGCGCCTGCAACGGACGCGCCTGCGGAGATGGCATACTATCTCGTCGGCACCATGAACGACTGGACAGCCGAGGACGCTTACAAGCTGAGCAAAAATGACGCGTCTGCCGATATCGAAGAATATCTGTTCAGCGATCTGGCGCTGGAGACGACCGACGAATTCAAGGTCGTTTATTCCGAGGACGGCACCGCCATGACCAAGTGGTTCCCCGAGGGCTCCGATAACAACTACGGCGGAAACGGCGAGATCACCGAGGCAGGCACCTATACGGTCTACTTCCGTCCGCATTACGACGGCTTTGTGAATGTCAGAGACGTCACCGCTATTCAGCGCATTGTTGCAGAAATGAGCTAAGCAGCGGAGCGTATCAAAATCGCATAGCATGATCGC
>ONGI01000115.1 GCA_900317315.1 uncultured Eubacteriales bacterium | reverse complement strand
CAGACGACCGACGTGGTGCAAAAGGAAATGTACACCTTCGACACCAAGGGCGGCGAGAGCGTGACCCTGCGTCCCGAGGGCACCGCCGGCGCAGCGAGAGCTGTGCTGGAGCACGCGCTCGAAAACGAGGGGCTTCCGATCAAGGCGAGCTACTTTGTGTCCTGCTACCGCTACGAAAAGCCGCAGGCAGGCAGACTGCGCGAATTTCACCAGTTCGGTGTGGAGGAATTCGGCACGCAGTCGCCCATTGCCGACGCGGAGCTGATTTGTCTGGCACAGTCGGTGCTCGACCGGCTCGGTTTGACCGGCGTGCATTTGGAGCTGAATTCCATCGGCTGCCCTGCCTGCCGCGCCAAATACAACGAAGCGCTGCGCGGCTATTTCGGACAATACAAAGAGCAGCTCTGCACCACCTGCCTGTCGCGCTTGGAGAAGAATCCCATGCGCCTGCTCGACTGCAAGAGTCCCGAGGATCACAAAATCGCCGAGGGAGCGCCTAAGATCACCGATTATCTCTGCGAGGAATGCGAGGCGCACTTTGCCGAGGTGCAGCGCTATCTCACCGGCGCCGGCGTTGCCTATACCGTCAACCCCACCATCGTGCGCGGTCTGGATTACTACACCAAAACCGTGTTTGAATTCGTCACCGACTGCATCGGCGCACAGGGCACTGTCTGCGGCGGCGGCAGATACGACGGCTTGATCGAGGAGCTGGGCGGCAGGCACCTGCCCTCTCTCGGTTTTGCGATGGGCTTGGAGCGCATTCTGATGGTGATGGACGCGCAGGGAATCGAGATTCCGCAGCCGGAGCCGTGTGCGCTTTATATCGCCACCATCGGCGACGCCGCCAAGGTCAAGGCGTTTTCGCTGCTGCGTCAGGTGCGCGAATGCGGTCTTTCCGCCGAAACCGATGTGGTCGGCAGAGGTCTGCGTCCGCAGATGAAATACGCCGACAAGCTCGGCGCGCGGTACTCCATGGTGTTGGGCGACAACGAGATTGAACAGAACAAAGCCAAGGTCAAGAATATGGAGACCGGCGAGCAGACTGAGCTGGCGCTCGACGAAACCTTTGCCGAGAAGTTTTCGGTTTTGAAGCTGACGGAGAGCGTTGTTAGTTGTTAGAGAGTTGAGAGTGGAGAGTTGAGAGTTGAGTGAAGGGTCGCTTCGCTCCGGTTTGTAGTTTTGCTGCGTGCAAATGTTGAAAACGATATGGCAACGGCAGCCGTTACGGTTTAGCGGAAACATTTGGCTATGCGAAAGCCTTCTCCCGAGGAGAAGGTGGCGCGGCACCTGAGCAGTATGGTTATCTGTATGGTGACGCTTTGTAATAGGACAAGCGTCAAATCAACAAGAAGCTTTGTGGTGCCGTGTCGGAAGAGGGCAAGCGATGCGCTTCCAAAATCGGACGGTCAGCAAGAGGACAGGTTCGCTTGCCCTCTTCCGTCACACTGCCGCCGAAGTTTCCTCTCAGCAAAACCACATCTATTCCTAACCGATTATAGGAAGATTATCGTCATTACAGGCAGTGTGCCACCTTCTCCTCGGGAGAAGGCTTTCACAGTGTCAGACGTTTTCCTCACGGCAAAACGTTTTTACTTCATTGCAGTATCTGCCGCTACTGTCTGACAGGGGCAAGCCCTGTCACTACGATCATCTTTCTACATTCACACGCAGTATCACAAATCGGAGCGTCAGTGACCCTTCATGCCACTTTCTGCATTCCGCTCTAAAAAATCCCAAATTCAAAAAAGCGCCCGAAAACAGGCGCTTATTGAATGAATTTAAAATTTTGACGCCGCCGTTGATGAAGCTTTCCAAACGAAAAAACATTTCAAAAGGCGGTATTGGGTGCAGCGTCACGCTGCTACTTCTTGGCGCGGATCTTCTTTTCCTCGCCTCTTAATAATCTCTTGATATTTTCCTTGTGCATGATGATGGCAAAAATGCCGATCAGGAGCGCACAGCCGGTGGAGATCAAGACGTACCACAGGCACTCTCGGGTGAGCAGGTGGTCGAACACGAAGGTCACAAGGAACGTGTAGGGCGCATACAACGCGGCGCCGGTGATGCTGGCGAGAGAGATGATCTTGCTGATGATGAAGACGATCAAAAACGTTCCCAAAATCAGCAGGAATACGCGCCAGTCAGACGCGAGCATGAGCGCAGCCGCCGTGACGATGCCCTTGCCGCCCTTAAAGTGAAAGTAAAGCGGAAAGGAGTGACCGAGAATGCAGAACACGCCTGCAAAGTATTTGACGCAATTGAAGAAGCAGCGGCGGAACCACTCATCCTCGAGCGGAAGCTTGGCGAACCATACGAACAGAAAATACGCGATGAACACCGCCGCAATGCATTTGAGCGCGTCGCATACAATGGTGATGATCGCCGGCACCTTGCCCACCGAACGAAGCACGTTGGTAAAGCCGGCGTTGCCGCTGCCCATGTCGCGGATATCGCGCTTGCCCTTGGTGACGACCTTGGTGACGATGACCGCCGGATTGATGCTGCCTATCAGATAGGCGATGACTGCCGCCGCCAAAAACAGATACCAGTTGGCGGCACAAATGTTGACTAATGTTTGAAACACTACTTTTCTCCCCTTTCGCGCACTATCATTTTGACGGGTGTTCCCTCCAGCCCGAACGCTTCCCGAATACGGTTCTCGAGATAGCGCAGATAGGAGAAGTGGAACAGCTCCTTGTCGTTGCAGAAAAAGACAAAGGTCGGCGGCTTGACGCCTGCCTGCGTCATGTAGAAAATTTTGAGGCGCTTGCCCTTGTCGGAAGGCGGCTGCACACGGGTGGTCGCCTGTGCCAGCAGCTCGTTGAGCATGCCGGTGCGAATGCGGAGATTGGTGTTTTGCCAGCACATCACGATCGCCTCAAAGAGCTTGTCGATGCGCAAGCCTGTTTTGGCGGAGATGAACACCTGCGGCGCGTAGGACATAAACGCAAAATCCGTGTCGAGTTTTTTGCGGAACTCCTGCATGGTTTTGTCGTTCTTTTCGATCGCGTCCCACTTGTTGACGGCGAGAACACACGCGCGTCCGGCGTCGTGTGCCAAGCCTGCCACCTTGGTGTCCTGCTCGGTGATGCCCTCGGTCGCGTCGATCATGATCACGCAGACGTCGCTGCGCTCGATCGCCATTTTGGCGCGGAGGATGCTGTATTTTTCAATATCGTCATAGATGCGGCTCTGGCGGCGCAGTCCGGCGGTATCGGTCAGATTGAATTTGCCGTAGGCGTTCTCCACCAGCGTGTCGATCGTGTCGCGCGTGGTGCCGGCAATGTCCGACACGATGCAGCGCTCCTCGTCGGTTATCTTATTGATAAGGGAGCTTTTGCCGGCGTTCGGCTTGCCGATGATCGCCACGTTGACGATCTCGTCGTCCTCCTCCGCTTCGCTTTCAAAATGAAGATACTCAAAAACGCGGTCGAGCAGGTCGCCTGTGCCGTGGCCGTGGACCGCCGAAACTGCGACCGGCTCGCCCAGACCGAGGTTGTAGAACTCATAAAACTCCATCGGCGGCTCTCCGACGGAATCGCACTTGTTGACACAGAGCACCACCGGCTTGCCGGACTTTTGCAGCATTTGCGCCACGTCTGCGTCGGTGGCGACCACGCCGCTTTTGAGGTCGGTGACAAGAATAATGGCGGATGCGGTGTCAATGGCGAGCTGTGCCTGCCGGCGCATCTGCGAGAGGATCACGTCGTCGCTCTTGGGCTCGATGCCGCCGGTGTCCACCACCATCGCCGTGTTGCCGCACCACTCGGTCTCGCCGTAAATACGGTCGCGCGTGACGCCCGGCGTATCGTCCACGATGGACAGCCGCTGTCCGATCAATTTATTAAACAAGGTGCTCTGGCCGACATTCGGTCTGCCGACAATCGCAATAACGGGCTTTGTCATGTGAAACACCTCCACTCCTC
>ONGI01000064.1 GCA_900317315.1 uncultured Eubacteriales bacterium | reverse complement strand
TTATATCCCAAATCAAACGCTTTGAGGTTGACTTCTACGAACTGGGGCTTGACGGAGACCTTGATTGCCTCAACCCACTTGTCGTAGGGAATATCGAAATATTTGGCGAGTCTGCCCATGAGGACGATGTTCACGCTCTTGGCGTTGCCTGCCTGCTGGGCGAGCGAGAGGGCGTCGATTTCGTCCACAAAAACGCCCTTTGCGCGCAGCTCGTCGAGCACGGCGCCGGGATATTCCGCCGCGCCGGTAATGACGGGCATGGGGTCAATCATCTGAGAATTGACGATGATTTTGCCATCCTTTTTGAGAATATCGGCGTAACGCGCCGCCTCAATCTTTTCAAACGAAACGATAAAATCCGCCTCTCCCTTGGCGATAACGGGCGAGTACACCTTGTCGCCGAAGCGCACATAGGTCACAACGGAGCCGCCGCGCTGGCTCATGCCGTGCACCTCGCTGACCTTGACGTCAAAGCCCTCCTGCGTGAGAAGCTTGCCGAGCAGCTTGCTGGCAAGGAGACTTCCCTGACCGCCGACGCCGACGATCATCACATTCTTTGTTTCCATGTTATCTCTCCCCTTTCTCAATCGCGTTCAGGTTGCAAAGCTGGGTGCAGACGTCACAGCCGACGCACTGCGTAAAGTCGATATGCGCTTTTTTGTTCTTCATGCTGATGGCAGGGCAGCCGAGCTTCATGCAGCGGCGGCAGCCGACGCACTTGTCCTCGTTGACCTTGACGGGCGGCTTTGCCTTGACGTATTTGAGCAGCATGCAGGGACGGCGCGAAATGATCACACTCGGAGCGTCCACGGCAAGCTCCTCCAGAATAACGTCCTCACATTCCTTGAGGTTGTAGGGATCGACCACGCGCACACGTTCAATGCCGATGGAACGGCACAGCGCTTCGAGATCGACGGCGAGCGCCGGGTCGCCCTTGATGGTATAACCGGTGGTGGGGTTCTGCTGATGACCCGTCATGCCGGTGATGGAGTTGTCAAGAATAATAACGGTGGAGTTGGAGGCGTTGTAGGCGATATTGATCAGGCCTGTCACGCCGGAATGCATAAAGGTGGAATCGCCGATCACGCAGACGGTTTTGTTCTCGCTGTCCTTGCCGCCCGCCTTGTTGAAGCCGTGGAGACCCGAGACGGAAGCACCCATGCAGAGGGTGGAGTCGAGCGCAAACAGCGGTGCGGCGGAGCCGAGGGTATAGCAGCCGATGTCGCCCAGACAGGTGATCTTGTGCTTGGAAAGCGTATAGAACAGACCGCGGTGCGGACAGCCGGCACACATCACGGGAGGACGGACCGGCACCGGTGTATCGGCGGAAACGCTCTCGGGCTGCGGCAGTCCGAACGCGTCGCGGATGGTGGTCTGGTTGTATTCGCCGACGGGTGAGAACAGTTCCTTGCCCACACACGGGATCTTGAGGGCGTTGAGGTGGCTCTCGATAATGCCGTCCAGCTCCTCAATGACATAGAGCTTGTCCACCTTGGCGGCAAAGTCTCTGATGATCTCGGTGGGAAGCGGATTGACAAGTCCGAGCTTCAGCACGGAAACGCTGTCGCCGAACACCTCCTTGACATACTGGTAGCAGGTGCCGGAGCAGATGATGCCCTTTTCGGTGCCGCCGTATTCGACGCGGTTGAGCGGCGAGGTCTCGCCGTACTGCGCGAGCTTTTTGGTGCGCTCCTCCACAAACGGATGACGGCGAATGGCGTTGGCAGGCGCCATGATGTATTTTTGCGCGTTCTTCTCATAGGGCGGCAGCGCGTGCTCTTCTCTGTCACACAGCTCCACCGCGCCCTGCGAGTGGGCGATACGCGTACACATTCTGATAATAACAGGGGTGTCAAATTCTTCGGAGATGGCGAATGCCGCCTTGACAAAATCCTTTGCCTCGGCAGAATCGGCAGGCTCCAGCATGGGCACCTTTGCCGCAATGGCGTAGTGGCGCGAATCCTGCTCATTCTGCGAGGAATGCATGGCAGGGTCGTCGGCGACAAAAATCACCATACCGCCGTTGACGCCGGTGTAGGAAAGGGTAAAGAGCGGGTCGGCAGCCACATTCAGTCCGACATGCTTCATGGCGCACGCCGAACGCGCACCGCGCAGCGAAGCGCCGAACGCGACCTCTGTGGCGACCTTTTCGTTCGGCGCCCACTCACAATAGATCTCATCATATTTCGCGGCAAACTCGGTGATCTCCGTTGACGGAGTGCCCGGATAGCTCGAAACAAGCGTCACGCCCGCTTCGTACAGACCTCTGGCGATCGCCTCGTTGCCCAACATCAGTCTTTTCACGATGTTATTCCTCCCAATTTCATCATATTTTTGCATAAAGTCTATTATAACACAGGTTTGTTAAAAATACAACAGCCTTTTTACCAGAGTTATGAGTTGAGAGTTAAGTAAAGGGTCGCTTTGCTCCGAATATGTAATGCTGCTCCCTACTGATTCATTCGGGACGCCGCGAAATCGGAGCCACCGCAGTTCCCCGTCCCGACCAAATCTCAACTCTCAAAAAAACTATTCCATCAGCTCCGCCAGCAGCTTTTTCATTTTGGTTCTTCTTTGCTCGGTTTCTTCGGCGTTGAGGTAACAGCTGCCTGCCTCAAAGTACAGAATATCGCCCTCTTTGATGTTTTTGGGGAGAGAGGCGCGGTCAAAGCTTGCCATGGCGCCGTTCTCGCATTCCAAAACTGCCTTGTCTCCCTCAAATCTGTCTACTGTAAATCGCTTCATTATTTTGCCGCCTTTATGGATGGATTGCCGGTGCTGACCGTCAGGGAGCTGCCGTCAGTTGCCACGATGACCGTTTGGTCGCGGTCGGTGCGGTAAACGCTGGAGTTGACGCTCTTGAGCATTTTCAGCACTTCCGCGTGCGGATGTCCGTAGTCGTTGTTTTTGCCGCAGGAGATCACGGTCACGCTGGGGCTGATTTTTTTGAGCAGCGTTTGCGTGGTCGAGGTCTTGCTGCCGTGATGACCTGCCTTGAGCACCGTCGCGTGCATGTCGGCGCGAATGGCGTTCAGCTCCTTTGTTTCGGCGTCGCCGGTGAGCAGATAAGAGACGTTGCCGAAGGTGAGCAGCAGCACGATGGAGCTGTTGTTGAGGTTGCTTTCGTCGGGCTTGTCGGGCGCGATAATATCGGCGGTCAGCTCGCTGTCCTTAATGATATGCACGCCTGTTCTGCCGTTTTTGACGCGCAGCCCCTTTGCCTTGATCGCCTTCAGCAGCGATTCAAAGGTCGCGGTGTTGGCGGTCACGTCCGGCATATAGATGCTGCCGATCTCAAAATTGCGCACGATATACGGCATGGAGCCGATGTGATCCTCGTGCGGATGCGTTGCCACCACATAGTCGAGCTTGTGATAGCCGATCGTCTGCACATAGTCGATAATGCCCTGTCCGTGGTAGTTCTCGCCGGCGTCCACCAGCATGGTCCTGCCGTTTGGAAGCTCGATGAAAATAGAGTCGCCCTGCCCCACATCGAGAAAATGCACGATCAGCTTGCTCTCGCTGTTGGGCGCAGCCGATGTGTCTGCACCGCCGAGGTTTATCGTGACGGTGCAGGCACAAAACAGCGCAAGCGCGAGAACGCAGGCGAGTATCATTTTGACGGTAGTAGAAAATCTGTGCTTCATGGTCTTTTCGTTTTTCAGCTCGCCTTGCCGGTGTAGAGCTGATAGTATTTTCCCTTTTGCGCGAGCAGCTGCTCATGCGTGCCGCGCTCGATGATCCTGCCGCGCTCCAGCACGATGATGCAGTCGGAATTCTTGACGGTGGAGAGACGGTGCGCAATGACAAAGGTCGTTCTGCCCTTCATCAGCTTATCCATGCTCTCCTGCACCATCTTTTCGGTTCGGGTATCAATGGAGCTGGTCGCCTCGTCGAGGATCAGCGCCGGCGGGTCGGCAACAGCGGCTCTGGCGATGGCGAGCATCTGCCGCTGTCCCTGGCTCAGGCTGCCGCCGTCCGCCTTGATCACGGTGTTGTAGCCGTTGGGAAGCTGACGGATAAAGCTGTCGGCGTTGGCAAGCTTTGCCGCCGCGATAACCTCCTCATCGGTGGCGTCGAGTCTGCCGTAGCGGATATTTTCCATGATCGTGTCGGAGAACAGGTTGGTCTCCTGCAGGACGATGCCAAGCGAACGGCGCAGGTCTGCTTTCTTTATCTTGTTGATGTTGATGCCGTCGTAGCGGATCTTGCCGTCCTGGATATCATAGAAACGGTTGATCAAATTGGTGATCGTCGTTTTGCCTGCGCCGGTGGAGCCGACAAAGGCGATTTTTTGTCCGGGCTTGGCGTAGATGCTCACGTTATGCAGCACGATCTTGTCGTCGGTGTAGCCGAAATCCACGTCGTCCATCACCAAGTCGCCGCACTGAGGCTTGTATTCCACCTCGCCCGTCGCCTGGTGGGTGTGCTTCCACGCCCACATGCCGGTGCGTTCCTCTGTCTCGCAGAGCTTGCCGTCCCTGTAGGCAGCGTTGACGAGCGTGACATAGCCGTTGTCCTCCTCGCTCTTTTCATCGAGCAGGGCAAAGATACGCTCTGCGCCGGCAAGCGCCATGACAATGCTGTTGAACTGCTGGCTGACCTGATTGATCGGCATGGAAAAGCTCTTGTTGAAGGTCAAGAAGCTGACGAGCGAGCCGAGCGAGAGGCTCAGCACGGGAATACCGCCGCAGGTGACAGCCAGCACGCTGCCGACGATCGCGCACAGAACGTAGCTGAGGTTGCCGAGCTGACCGTTGATGGGCATAATGACATTGGCAAACAAATTGGCGTTATAGGAGCTGTCAAAGAGCTTGTCGTTGAGGGCGGTGAACTCCTCCACGCTCTTTTTCTCGTGATTGAACACCTTGACGACCTTTTGACCGTTCATCATTTCTTCGATGTAGCCGTTCTCGGTACCGAGGTCTTCTTGCTGCGCGGCAAAATACTTGCCGCTCTTGCCGGCGAGCGTGCCGGAGGTCTTCATCATCACCGCCACCATGACGAGCGAGAGCAGCGTCAGCGGAATGCTCAGCGAGATCATGCTGATGAGCACCGCCACAATGGTGATCACGCTGTTGAACACCTGCGTCATGCTCTGGGAGATCATCTGGCGCAAGGTATCCACGTCGTTGGTGTAGACGCTCATGATGTCGCCGTGAGAATGGGTGTCAAAATATTTGATGGGCAGGCTCTCCATGTGGCGGAAGATGTCGTTTCGCAGATCGCGCATGGTGCCCTGCGTCACATAGATCATAATGCGCGACTGCACATAGGTCGCCGCTGCGCCGATCAGATAGAACACGGCGACACGGGCTATGGCTAACAGCAGCGGTCCAAAATCAGCCGCCTTGCCGGCTGCCGCCTGCTCCACCATGGGAGAGATATAGTCGTCAAACAGGGTTTGGATAAAGAGCGTTCCCTGCACGCTGGCGAGCACGCTGACCAGAATACATACAAATACGATGATCAAATGCACCTTGTATTTTTTGAAGATCAGCCCCAGCAGACGCTTAAAGGTTTTAAAGCTTTTTTTCGGGTCGTCCATCTTGGCGCGCGGCTGCGGTCCGCGGCGTTTTCCGGGCATATGTTCCGCCATCTTACTTCTCCCCTTTCTTGTCAAAGTCGCCGTTGCCCACGGTTTGGGCGATATAGGTCTCACTGTAGATCGAACAGCGCTGCATCAGCTCTTCGTGGGTGCCCACGTCGTTGATACAGCCGTCGTCCATCACGACGATGCGGTCGGCGTTCTCCACGCTCGACACACGCTGCGAGATGATCAGCTTGGTGGTATCGGGGATCTCCTCGGCAAAGGCGCGGCGGATCTTGGCGTCGGTAGCGGTATCGACCGCGCTGGTGGAGTCGTCGAGGATCAAGATCAGCGGCTTTTTCAGCAGGGCTCTGGCGATACAAAGGCGCTGCTTCTGACCGCCCGAAACGTTCGTGCCGCCCTGCTCGATGCGCGTGTGGTAGCCGTCGGGAAAATCGCGGATAAAGTCGTCGGCGCAGGCGAGCTGACAGGCACGCACACATTCCTCCTCGGTGGCGTTCTCGTTGCCCCAGCGGAGGTTGTCGAGGATCGTGCCCGAGAAGAGCACGTTCTTCTGGAGCACCACGCTCACCTTGTCGCGCAGCACCTCCAGATCATAGCTGCGCACGTCCTTGCCGCCGACCTTGACACAGCCCTTGTTGACGTCATAGAGCCTGCCGATCAGGTTGACCAGACTGGTTTTGGAGCTGCCGGTGCCGCCGATGATGCCGATGGTCTCGCCGGAGCGGATATGCAGATCAATGTGATTCAAAACAGGCTTTTCGCTTTTTTCGCTGTAGCTGAACTCAACGTCCTCAAAGTCGATGCTGCCGTCGGGCACGTCACAGTCGGGATTTTCGGGATCGGCGATCGTCGCCTTTTCCGTGAGCACCTGCGCGATACGCTTGCCGCTCGCCGTGCTCATGGTGAGCATGACAAAGATGAACGCGATCATCATCAGGTTCATCAAAATGTTCATGCAGTAGGTCAGCATGCTGGTGAGGTCGCCCTTGGACAGCTCGCCGCCGACCACCATATTCGCGCCGAACCAGCTGATGGCGATGATCGAGGCATAGATCGTCAGCATCATCAGCGGCGACACCGAGACCATCAGCTTTTCCGCCTTCAAAAACAGCGTATAGAGGTTGAGCGTCGCGCGCTCAAACTTGGATATCTCGTAGTGCTCGCGCACGAACGCCTTGACAACGCGGATGGATTTGACATTCTCCTGCACGCTGGCGTTGAGCTCGTCGTACTTGTCAAAGACCTGCATAAAATACTTGTGCGTCTTGCGGATCAAAAAGAACAGCACCACCGACAAAAACGCAACGGCTATCAGATAAATACTGGCGAGCTTGGCGTTGATCATCAGCGTGATGGTCATGGCAACAATCAGACTGATCGGCGCGCGGAAGCAGATGCGCAGGATCATTTGATAGGCGGCTTGCAGGTTGGTGACGTCGGTCGTCATGCGGGTGACAAGACCGGCGGTGGAGAATTTGTCGATATTCGCAAACGAAAAGGTCTGGATATTGGCAAACATCGCGCTGCGGAGGTTGCGTGCAAAGCCTGCCGACGCCTTGGCGCCGAACACGCCGCCCATCGCGCCGCCGAGCAGCGCCAACAGCGCGCAGAGCAGCATCAGTCCTCCCATCAGCACGATATGTCCCATATCGGCGCCTGCGGGGTTTTCGATCCCGTTGTCGATCATCGACTTCATCAGCAGCGGGATCAGCATTTCCATCAGTACTTCCAGTATCATAAACAAGGGCGTCGCAACGGATTCCCTGACAAAGCCCCTGATATGTACCATCAACGTTTTCAGCATAACATCACCTTTTGTATATAGTTATCTATATTATACACCACAGCAAAATATTTGACAACTATTTTTTTGAATGTTAGATTTTTTCGTGTCAAAAGTTGAGAGAACGTTGTGAAAGATCCGGAACGCGGAAAGTGAAATATGGCATTCAAAAAAAGCGCCCGAAGGCGCTTTTTATTCAGAGAGTATGCGTTGGACGGCGGTCACGTCGTTGATGTCGCGTTTGCCGTCGCGGTTGACGTCGGTCAGGTAGGCTTGTGGTTGGCTGTGCCGGGTTTGGTAGCCGCCGGCGGAAACAGCGTCATCGTTGGGGTAGGGGTCAAATTCGGCGATACAGCGCTGGTGTTCTGTCGCGTCGCCGATGTCCAGCCTGCCGTCGCGGTTGATGTCGCCGATCTTTTCTCCGAGGTCCAGCCTGTCCAGCTCGGCGCACACCTGCGCGTAATAA
>ONGI01000014.1 GCA_900317315.1 uncultured Eubacteriales bacterium | reverse complement strand
CCCATACCGAACACGGAAGTTAAGCTCTGTGGTGCCGAAGATAGTGCCTTGGCGACGAGGTGTGAAAATAGGGAGATGCCAATACTTGTAGCGAGTTTTTTCTTTTTTGATGAAGCTGACTTTTACGGTCGGCTTTTTTGTCTTGAAAATGGTACATCGGTTTCTTCTTAAACCTAACTGCCATTTTCAAAAATAATTAGCATTGGGGGACGCCATGGATATTGAAAAGCTGTTAAAAGAAATGACTGTTGAAGAAAAGGCGGCGCTTGTTTCGGGCACGGATTTTATGTACACGAACCCGATCCCGCGTCTTGACATTCCAAGCCTGTGCATGTCGGACGGACCGCACGGTCTGCGCAAGCAGACGGACAGCGGTGAGGGTGGCGTCAGTATGGCGGAGCAGGCGACCGCGTTTCCCACTGCGGCGGCAACGGCGTCAAGTTGGGATCCCGACGTCACGCGCAGAATGGGGGAGGCGATCGCCAAGGAAGCGCGCCATTACGGCGTTCACACCCTGCTCGGACCCGGTGTGAATATCAAGCGCAATCCCCTTTGCGGAAGGAACTTTGAGTATTTCAGCGAGGATCCGCTGCTCGCCGGTGTGATGGCGGCGGCGGAGACCGAGGGTGTGCAGAGTCAGGGCGTCGGTGTTTGCATGAAGCATTTTGCGATGAACAACAGCGAGAATTACCGCTTTCTCGGCAACTCTGTCGCTTCTGAAAACACCGTGCGCAGGCTGTATCTGAAGCCTTTTGAGTATGTCGTCAAAAGGGCAAAGCCTGCCGCCCTGATGTGTGCCTACAACCAAATCAACGGCGTCTTTTGCTCGGAGAACAAATGGCTGCTTACCGATGTGCTGCGCGACGAGTGGGGCTTTGACGGTGTTGTGATGACCGACTGGGGCGCCATACGTGACAGAGTGGAGGGACTCAAGGCAGGTCTTGACCTCGAAATGCCCGGTGATACCGCTATTTGTCGGCGTTGGATTTTGGACAGCGTTGCGGATGGCTCGCTTCCGATGCAAGCGCTGGACAAGGCTTGCCGCAACATCTTGAAATGGATCGACGCCTGTGTGCGTCCTGCCGAAACGGCTCCCGTAGATTGGAAAGCGCACCATGCATTGGCGGCGGAGCTTGCCGCCGAGTGTGCCGTATTGATGAAAAACAACGGCGTGCTGCCGCTGTGCGGAACCGAGAAGCTGCACATCACCGGTGAATTGTTTGAGAATATGCGCTATCAGGGCTCCGGAAGCTCCATGATCAACCCGACCGTGGTTACCACAACGGCAGATGTCTTTAGGGAGCGCGGTATCAAGAGCGTTACGCTCGACGCGTGCGACACCGTTCTTGTCTTTGCCGGTCTGACGGATGAATATGAGTCCGAGGGCTGCGACCGCGAGAACATGCGACTGCCGCAAGATCAGCTTGATCAAATCGACGCGCTGTGCGGCAGCGGCAAAAGGGTGATCATCGTGCTGTTCGGCGGTTCGCCGGTGGAGCTGCCGTTTTTTGATAAGGTTGACGCGGTGCTCAATATGTATCTGCCAGGTCAGAACGGCGGCACGGCTGTTGCACAGCTGCTCTATGGCGAAAAGAATCCCTCCGGTAAGCTCGCCGAAACATGGCCGCTGCGCTATGAGGATGTGCCAAGCGCGCAGACCTTCGGCAAGCAGCTCACGGAGGTGTATGCGGAAGGTACGGAGGTGGGCTACCGCTACTTTGACCGGCACAGGATACCCGTGCGCTGTCCCTTTGGCTTCGGCCTCAGCTACACCACCTTTGCGCATTCCGGTTGGGAGAAGTGCGGCGATGTGTATCGGGAGACCGTGACCAACACCGGCAGCCGCGCCGGTGCAGAGGTGGCGCAGCTCTATATCGACGGCGAGCTGCGCGGCTTTAAAAAGATTAGCTTGGCGCCCGGTGAGAGCAAAACGGTGGAGATACTTCCCGAGCCTGCGGACAACACGCCCTATCCCGATACCTACACGGTTCCGGCAGAGCCGCAACGATTTCCTGTCACACTCGAATCGCGTTTTACGGACTTGCAGCAGACCTTCTTGGGACGCCGGTTGTACAACTTTACTATGAAGATGCCCAAGAAGATGGAGGCGGAGGCGCAAAGGCTCCCGGAGGGTCCCGAAAAGGATAATAAGATCAAGGCAGCGCAGTTTATGCGGAGGATGCTCGAGAGCAATTCACCGCGCACCCTGACGATGGAGTCGGGGCAGACATTTCCCTACAACTACGCGCAGGCGTTTGTGGAGCTTACCAACGGACATCTGTTCAAGGGGATCCGTTTGTTCCTGAAAAAAATCAATGTGCCGAAGCTCCCAAAAGATAAAAAGGTAGATTGACAGAGAACGTATTGTGTTATATAATATGGTTAGTTAAACGATTTACTTAGTTTCAAAAGGAGACGTTTGCATGACCATCAAGCAGGTAGCGGAAAAGGCAGGCGTGAGCGTGGCGTCGGTTTCGAATGTTGTCAACGGCAATTATCATAAGGTGTCTGCCGAGACGCGCCGCAAAATCGAGCGGATCATCGAAGAAACAGGTTACACGCCCAACGCCATGGCGCGCAGTCTGGCGACGCAGGAGAGCAGGATCATCAGTCTCGTGATCCCGTATATCGGCGATGTTTTTACTTTTAATTATAATCCTTATTACGCAGAGCTGATCGCAGAGCTGGAAAAATACGTCCGCGACCGGAGCTACTGCCTGATGATCCGCTGTGTGGAGCGCTGCGGCGACATCGTTCCCATGCTGTCATCGTGGAATGTGGACGGTGTATTTTTTGCCGGCGCGTCGGCGGAGGATATTCGCGCCGTGCGTCAAAGTCTCAAATGTCCGGCGGTTTTTATCGACTCCTATTGTGCCGACGAGGGCGTTGTCTGCGTCGGCATCGACGACTACCGCGGCGGCTATCTGTCGGCACAGCATCTTCTCAACAACGGACACCGCAAAATCGCCTTTGCCGCGCCGCAATTTGGCACGGAGGGCGTGATTTGGCAGCGCTATTGCGGCTTTTGCGACGCCTGCAAGGAAAAGGGCGTTGCGATAGCGCCGGAGGATATTTTTGCAGTGGACACCATCGAAAGCAACAGCGTGATCGCCGGCAATGATATTGCCATGTCGCCGAAAAAATACACGGCTGTCGGCGTGATGTCCGACCTGTCTGCCTGCGGCATTATGCAGGGCTTGCGGCAGTGCGGCAAGGCGGTGCCGGACGATATTTCCGTAATGGGCTTTGACGACCTCTCGCTCTGCAATTTTTCTTATCCCAAGCTCACCACGGTTTCGCAGGATATTCGCGCAAAGGCGTGCAGGGCAGGCGATCTGCTCCTGCGCATGATACGTGACAAGGAGGAGCTGACTGCTTTTGAAAAAATTTCGGTCAAGCTGGTGGAGCGTGATTCGGTCAGCAAAATCAAATAAACGGACAATGACGGCGGCAGAAACTTCTGCCGCTGTTTTTTTGGTTAATTGGTTAACCGTTTAATTGCATAAAAATTTGCTGATTATTTGGTCATAATCGACTAACTTCGATTTTTTGACCGAAATCTATTGACAAATGCAGGGGATTGGTTTAGAATCAAGTTAAACGATTAACATAACGTTAACCAAACGAAGGGAGCATGGCATATGAAACATTTCAAACGCATTTGCGCGGCAGCGCTGACATCGGCGGTTTTGCTGTCGCAGACGCTGACAGGAGGCATTTCCGCTATGGCGGCAGAAACGGCAAACACAGGAGCAGACTTGCAGACGAACGGCTTGTCCGAGACTGTGGAGGGCGGTACGATCCTGCACTGCTGGTGCTGGGATTTCAACACCATCCGCGAGAATATTCCCGAAATCGCGGCAGCAGGCTTTTCGGCGATCCAGACCTCGCCGATCTGTGAGGTCAACAACGGCGGCGACGGCTCGCTGACGATCTCCGGCGGCGACAACTGGTGGTGGCACTATCAGCCCACCGACTACAAGATCGGCAACTATCAGTTTGGCACCAAGGAAGAATTCAAGGCGATGTGCGACACGGCGCATGCCTACGGCATCAAGGTCATCGTTGACTCCGTGCTCAACCACACCACCGCCTATTATGACAAGATTTCCGACAACATCAAAAACCTTGACGGCAAGCCGTTCCATCCCATGGGTGACGAAAGGGAAGAGGGACAGAACTGGTCGGAGGTCGATCGCTACGAAGAGACGCAGTATGATTTGAGCGGGCTCTATGAGCTGAATACCCAGAACAAAGCCGTGCAGACATATATTCTCGACTTCCTCAGGGACTGTGTGGAAAGCGGCGCCGACGGCTTCCGCTACGACGCGGCAAAGCTCATCGAGCTGCCCGACGACACCTCCGAAAAATACGGTAATGATTTTGCAAGCGACTTCTGGCCGACGATCCTCCAAAACGGCGCTGCCTTCCAATACGGCGAGGTGCTGCAGGAGGGCGGCAGACATACCTACAAAAACGCCGAGGCCGGTTATGACGACAACGACAGCAGCCGTCTGTACGCCTACCACAGCCAGACCTTCACCGATAAGGACGGCGTTGCGCACAACATGAACACCACCAACTCCTATACCGGCTTCCGTGTCCGCGACGCGATCGCCAACAAGAACCTCGACGCGGCGTTTATCACCGATGCGCTGCTTCCCGACGGCGCCAAGGCGGATCAAACCGTCACTTGGGTCGAGTCCCACGACAACTACTGCAACGATCAGTCCTACAAGGAGCTGACCGAAACACAGCAGGTCATTCAGGCGTGGGCGGCAATTGCCGCGAGAAAGGACGGTACACCGCTGTTCTTCGACCGTCCGAACAACAGCAGTGCCGATAATCCTTGGGGCGACAACAGGATCGGACCTGCCGGCAGCGATATGTACAAGGATCCGCAGGTGGTCGCGGTCAACTTCTTCCGCAACGAGATGGGCGATTCGGCGCAGTTCGCTTCCAATCCCATTGCCGGCAACACACAGGTCGTGATGATCGAGCGCGGCGACGCCAACAAGGGCGCGGTGATCATCAATGCAAGCAACGAAGATGTTGACCTCAGCGCCGCCACCGCCATGGCGGACGGCGCCTACACCGACCAAGCCTACGGCGGCGCGTTCACCGTGGAAAACGGCGTGCTCTCCGGCACCGTCAAGGCGGGCAAGGTCGCGGTCGTCTATGCACCGCAGACAGCGGAAAACGACAAGGTCGCCTTTGCACCTGCCGTCAGCCTTTCCGTCGGCTCCGGCTACTTCCTGACCGATACCATGAGCGTAGAAGTGACCGTCCGCAGCTGCGCAAGCGCTTCTTATGAGCTGGTGATGAACGGAGACGCCGCCAACGCCGAGACCGGCAGCGCCGCCACCGGCGATGTGATCACGATCGACGGCGTGGAGAACAAGCAGTCCGCCGTCCTGACCGTGACGGGCTATGACGAGAACGGACAGCCGGTTGCCACTGTTACCAAGACCTACAACAAATGGATCCCGCAGCAAAACACGGTTGTCTATATGGAAAAGGAAGCCCGCGACGCGTGGAAAAAATGCTTTGTCTACATCTGGGGCACCGCCGAAAACGCCGGTTGGCCGGGCGTGGAAGCAGAGCTGACCGATCATGGCTTGTACCGCTATGTGCTTCCGTATCAGTATGAGATGGACGGCAGCCTCGGCAACGTGATTTTCAACAGCGGCAGCGGACAGCAGTTTGACGCCGGACAGATCAGACCGGGTCAGCAGATGGTCTACACCCTCGACGGCAAGTGGATCCCGTATTCCGAGGACATCTATTCGCAGCCTTCCGCGGCGTTCTCGCAAAAATCCGGTACGGTTTTGGCAGGCTCCGCCAACGTCAAGGCAATCGTCAAGAACTGCGCTTCCGCTTCCTATACCATCGTCATCAACGGCGACACCGCCAACGCGCTCTCCGGCTCCGTCAAAAACGGTGATGTGCTTCCGCTTGACAGCCTCGGTCATCTGGACAAGGCGGTCGTCATCCTGAACGGCTATGACGCGCAAGGCGGCGTGATCGTTACCGCTACCGAGACCTACACCGGCTGGGTGCCGCAGGGCAACACGGTGGTTTATATGGAGCAGGCAGCGAGAGCGGGATGGAAAAACTGTTACGCCTACATCTGGGGCTCCTTCGAAAACAAGGGCTGGCCGGGCGTGCAGATGGAGCTGCTCGACAACGGCGTGTATAAATATGTTCTCCCTTATCCTTATGAGATGGCAGGCGCCTACGGCAACGTCATCTTCAACAACAACAGCGGTCAGCAGTTTGACGCCGGTGCGATCCATCCGGGTGAAAATATGATCTACACCGCCGACGGCAAGTGGATTCCCTACAGGGAGCCGGTGTCCGGCATCCTGGGCGACGTCAATCTCGACGGCACTATCAACGTGCATGACGCTACCATGATGCAGAGAGCGACCATCCAGTTGGATACGCTCTCCGATTGGCAAAAAATCCTGGCGGACGTTGACGGCGACGGCAGCGTCACCATCATGGACGTCACCTGCGTGCAGCGCTATATTGCGGAGTTTTCCGGTGATTACGGCGATACAGGCTGCATTATTTCAACCTAAAATTACTCTATCTAAATACACTCCTTGACTCGGGGAGCCGGCGCGTTATGTGCCGGCTCCTTTTCGGTTTGATTTTTCCTTAGCTTTTTCGGAAGCATTTTTTGTCAAATTCGGGATTGAACGCATAAAAGTTGCGTTCGTCGAGCTTGTCGGTCAGCAGCCGCAGGTTTTCGCCGAAGCGCTGATAGTGCACGATCTCACGTTCGCGCAAAAAGCGGATCGCGTCCTTCACGTCCGGGTCGTCCGCCAGCCGCAGGATATTGTCGTAGGTGGTGCGCGCTTTTTGCTCCGCCGCCAGATCCTCGTGCAGATCGGTGATCGCGTCGCCTTTGGATTGCAGATAGGCGGTGGTAAACGGCACGCCTGCCGCCGACTGCGGATAGACGCCCAGCGTGTGATCGACAAAATAGTCGTCAAAGCCTGCCGCCTTGATTTGCTCCACCGTCAGATCCTTTGTCAGTTGGTACAATATGGTGCCGATCATCTCCATATGCCCCAGCTCCTCGGTGCCTATATCCGTCAGCGTCGCCTTTAGCTCGGGCATCGGCATGGTAAAGCGCTGGTTCAGATAGCGCAGTGCCGCACCCAGTTCGCCATCCGGACCTCCGTATGGCAACAGGTGATACTATTTATATAGGATACGCACGGAGCAGTCGGAGCGGAAGAAGATGATTTTTTGCACCGGTGTGCACAGCAGGCGGTTCTTTTCATCTTCGGGAACTGTCGCTTGACGGAGCTTTTCGGTGAGAGCTGCCGACGCCTTGCCGTCCTGTTCCAACGCGCACAGCACCAAGCCGTTCAGCTTTTGCACGCTGCAATAATGCGAAACGCCGCACTGTCCGTGGGTGTAGCGCACGCACTGCAAGCCCTTTCCTTTTGCACAGAGCGAGAGCGCACCGCCGCAGGCAGAGCATTTGACCAGTCCGTGCAGCATATACGGCGCGGCGATCTCCGCATGGGCATACCGTGGCTTTTGCACCGCCAAAAGCGCTTGCACACGCGCAAAGACGGCGCTGTCGATGATCGGCTCGTGTACGCCGTCGGCGATCATGATCGCCGGGTCGTCAAAGTCGCGGCAGGTTTTGCGCGACGGATTCCAGCGGATCTTGCCGGCGTAAACGGGATTGCGCAGCACATACGTCACCGTGCGGTTCTCCCAGCGGTTGCCCCGTGCGGTGAGAATGTTTTCGCTGTTCAGCCGGCGTGCGATCTGCACCACCGGCACGCCGCTCAGATAATCGGCAAAAATGCGTTTGACGACCGGCGCCGTCTGCGGATCGACGACATATTGCTTGTTTTGGATGGAATAGCCGTATGCCGGAGCCGAGACCGCGCCGCCGCGCTCCACGCGTTCGGTCATGCCGCGCCTTACCTCCCCCGAAAGCCGGATGGAATAATATTCATCCGACCACTCGATGATCCGTTCGATTAGCGTGCCGAACGGTCCCTCCGCCATCGGCTCCGAAACGCTGCGCACCTCCACGCCGTTCCTGCGCAGCATGGACTTGTAAAAAATGCTCTCCTCCTGATTGCGCGCGAACCGCGAAAATTTCCACAGCAGCACCGCGCAGAACGGCGCCGGTTTTTGCTTGGCAGCGGCGATCATCCGGTTAAAGGCAGGCCGCTTGTCGGCGCGTCTGCCGCTGATGCCGTCGTCGCGGAAGATAAACGGCTCGGGCAGTCGGTAGCCGTGTTGTTCGGCGTAGGTGCGCACCACCTTTATCTGGCTGTCGGGCGAGAGCTCTGTCTGGCTGCCCGTGGACACGCGGATATAGGCGGCGGCTGTCTTTTCCTGGTTCATTCACAACACCTCGGACTATCTTATGGGCGGTGTGAAACATATATTATGTGAAGTTTTATCACTAATTGTATAACTGTATGCAATTTTCTCCGTTTTTTCAGGTATAGTAGGAGGACTTTTTCCTCCGCGAAAGGAGAAATATGTTTGCAAACAAAAGCGATACAATTTGTATATAACATCAACCGTATGCTTGCCGTCGATTTGATCGCCACCATCCATATCGACGACAAAAACACACGCTTCATCGAGCTGCTGCTCCGCGACCACGATCTGCCGGTGTTGGTGGACGGCTGCACTGCGACGGCGCGTTTTGTCACCAAGGACAAGATCCTGCTGCACGACAGCGTGCCCTGCATTGCCGAGGGCAGCACGGTGCGCATCCCGATCGACGCGGCGGCAGTCCGCGCACAAGCCTGCGACCTGCGTATTGAGGTCAGTCTTTCCGTCGGTGAGCAGGTGCTCACGCTGCCCTTTCCGCTTTGGGTCAGGGTGAGAGGGTCTATCCTCGACAACGCCGAGACTTCGCCGGACTCCGAGGGCAGCATTCCCGAGCAGCTGCGCCAATTCCGTCAGGACTTGACACGCTTTGAAAACGATACCATCATCGAAAAAGCTTTTGATGTTCTCGACAGTGCGCTGACGGGCAACCCTTCCACGGCGCCGTCGCTCTATGTTACGCAAAATCAGCAGGGGCACTATCAGCTCGTTTTTATGGACAGCCTGGATGAGCTGCACACCGTCTTTGATTTCAGTCAGCTTCCCGCCTCGCAGGGCGAGAAAGGCGACAAGGGCGACAAGGGTGACAAAGGCGATACCGGCGCGACGGGACCGCAGGGTCCGGCAGGCAATGACTATATCCTCACTGCAACCGACAGGCAGACGATCGCGCAGATCGCGATGGACGGCTTGAACGGAAACGGGGTGGCATATTGATGCTCCTCAAAAAGCAGGAAATATAAATAATCAAACCTTCCCCTCGTCAAACAGCGAGGGGATTTTGCTATGTATGCAAGAAATATCACCACATTTTGCCATATGCACCTCCTAATTGACTCATGATCGCCTTGGCGAGCTTGGCGTTGGGCGTCTTGATGTTGACAGGATATTGCAGCTTCTTTTCATACACAAACATCAGCAGTCCTCCTCGCATTCCCAAGGCCACGGCGCCTTGATCCAATCCCAGTTGTTGCCGTCCTCGCCGCGTTTGGTCAGTGCGCCGTACTGCGCCTCATACTGCCGGATCAGCGGCGCCGCCATTTCCTCATAGCGCTGCATCTGCTCTATGGTCGCCGAGTCACCGGGATGGGTGTCCAGATAGAGCTGCAGATCGTGCGCTGCAAACTGGTAGGTCGCTATTTTTTTGATCAGTGCCTCGCGCTTAGTCATCGGCGTCACCGCATTTCTTTCCGTAAAACGGCTTGTTCAGCGCAGGGTACATCGTGCCGAGCATAAACCCTTGGTCGGGTGAGAACACCTTGGCTTTTTCGCTCTGAAACGGCACATATGCCATCGCGTACACAGGTGTGTCGGGCAGCAGCTCCATGCCGTATTGCTTTTCTATTATTTCAGACAGCTTCATTTCAGTCTCCTTTCTTTGAGCGGTTTTCCGCTCGCTATATAATATGAAAACAGCGGAGAAACCGTGACTCACTGCGCCGCCACCGTCAGCTTCGGCAGATACCACCGCAGTGCTTCCTCGGCGCTCAGCCCTCTTTCGCAGAGATAGTTTATACCGGTCGTGCTCACGCCGTCGCCGGCAGTCTCTCCCGAAAAGCTGTCCCACGGCGACGCCACGGCGCACAGATAGGCTTCGCCGGAGGAGCAGAGCATACCATCTGTCGACAGCGTGACAGGAATGCCGACCGCGCGGTTTTGATAGGTCAATATTTCGTTTCCGGAATCAAAAATGGCTTTGACACGGCTGTATAATTCTTTTTCAGAAATAACCGGTTCTGTCGTTTGCGTGTCGTTTCCGGCTGCGTGATTGGTTCTTTGCAGTATCGCCACCGCCCTTATCGCCTCGTCGCAAAAGCTGCTTTTGCACAGGCTCGCCGCGCTTGCGGCTTGGGCGTCGAAGGCTTCGTCCGGTGTGGCAAATTCCTGTGGGCTTGTCCTGCTTTGCCGCGTCAAAAAACCGAGCGGGATCGCTGCCATCAACAAAAAAAACAACAGTATCAGCAAAAATTTATCTCGCATTTTAGTGGCTCCTTTATTATTTGTCTTGACAACAGCGCTCAATTGTCTTAAAATATATATATGTACGCGCAACAGAGATGATACCTTTGTTGCCGCTCAATCCACAGAGAACGGAGATATAGTATGAAGGTCAAATATTCCGTAATTCCCTTTGTACCCGCGTTTTTGGCGATGATGTTCCTCAAAATGATGAGCATTGTCGGCATGGACAGCCACGGCCAGTTTATGGGAATGAACAGCATGAACATCACCTACACCGTCATCGGCATTGCTGTCGGTCTTTTTGTGGTGTGCGTGCTCCTCAATTTGTTTGACAGAAAAACCGCACCTGTCTATCCGCTAAAGCGCAATTTTCCGGCAGGTCTCTTTGCCGTTTTGTCGGGCATTGCCGTTTTGGGTTCGTCCGTCGCGGCCGCGGTCGACGCCTTTGCTGACACGGCAAACACCGAAAACCTGCTCATAACCATTATTTGTGCGGGACTTTCGATCCCGGCAGCTATCGCGCTGATGGTGATGTCCAGGTCTCATTTTTCGGGAAAAAGCACGGTTTCGGCAGTTTCCGCACTGTTTGTTTTCCCTGCACTGTGGGGCTGCGCCAACCTTGTCAATGAGTTTTTGCAGGCGACAAAGGCGAGCATTTCCTCTAAGGATCTGACCTTGCTTTTCTGCTATATCTTTATTTCGCTCTATATGTTTTCCAATTCCATGGTCATTTCGCGCATAAAGGGCAGAAATCCGGTCAAGGGCTTGTTCATCTACGGCTTGCCCATGACGGCGCTGACTCTGACCTGCGGCGTTTGTGAGTTGCTCCGCGCGAGCAAGGAGGGCTTTGACCGCACCACTGTGCTCAATGCCGTCATGCTGATTTGTCTGGGCTTGTATGCGATCTCGTTTATCCTCGAGGTGTTCTCGAACACCTACACCAAGGATGATGTCGAGATCGTCGAGAGCCTGCCCACGGATGACGACGTGCAGTTTGACGATGAGCCGTCAGCTGCGCCGGTGAGCGAAACGTCTCCCGAGAACAGCCCCGAACAGGCTTTTATCGCCGAAGAAAAGGCGCTGGATGAAGCCATAGAAATGGCGGAAACCGGTATTATGCAGGAAGCCCCGGCGCGCCGTCCGCATACCGTTGAAGAAACAGACACGCTGACGGCACCTGAAAGCGAACCAAAATCGGATGACTATTTGGAGGCAGCGCGCACAGCGCTGGACGATCTGGTTTTTTTCGACAGACCCTCGGACAGCGATCCGGCTGTGGCCTATGCTGACGAGAATACAAGCGCGAGAGGTCTGGATGATTATATCATAGTCGTTACAAACGAAACCAAAAGCGAGCCGGATCACGCAAAAGCGCAAAAAGCGGCTCATATAAACAGCAAAAGCGAAAAGAGACGGCAGGAGCGTGAGGAACGCCGCGCCGCCAAGAGAGCGGAGGCTGAGAAAAGGGCAGCGGAAAGGGCAAGATTAAGAGAAGAAGCCGCCGCTGAAAAGGCAGCAGCTGAAAAAGCAGCGCAGGAGAAAATGCCGGCTTTCCGTTCTGCGGAAGAGGTACGAAGTCAAAATGGCCAACGATCCAAGGTTTCTCCGTCCGCGAATATGGAAAAGCTCTCTGAAGAGCTGCGCAAGGCAGCCGAATCCAGAAGAAATGCCGAGCTGGCAGAGCGTAACCGCTTGGCAAAGGGCGCTGTGCTGGAGGAGGTCGTGCAAGGACAGACGCAGACAAAGCAGGAGAGCAGTGCAGCCGGAGAGGATCAGGCTGCCAAAGCAGAACAACAGCAGTCCGAAGCGGACAGGATCGCCGCTGAGAAAAAGCGCGAGGAAGAAGCACGCGTAGCCGAAAAGGCGAGAAAAATCGAAGAAGCGCGTCAGCTTGCCGCCAAGCGCAGAGAAGAAGACGAGAATGCCAGAAAGGCGGAGGAAGCGCGCCGTGCCGAGGAAGCCAGAAAGGCGGAGGAAGCGCGCCGTGCCGAGGAAGCCCGCAAGGCAGAGGAAGCGCGCCGTGCCGAGGAAGTCAGAAATGCTGCCGAGGAAGCGCTCCGCGCCAAAGTGCATCGCCATGCTGCCGCACAGCAGGCGCCGGTCAGCGGTGACGTGGATGTGCGCGAAGAGTATTATCGAGAAAAGCGCAGTGCGGTCGACCGTCTGCTCCGCGATTTGAATAATAAAAAATAAAGGTTGACATTTTCATTTCGCGGTGTTATCATAGTATAAAGTTAAAAGGCTGTGACAGGGACATGATTCTCGGAGATCCGATTTGCAGAGAGCGGCACGCAGGCTGAAATTGCCGTATTCGGAGCTGTACAATTACCACCCTATAGCCCCGTGCAGGAAATGGTACGGCGTATTCCGCGTTAAGGAACCAAGAGGACGCGCATGCGTCGAAGTTGGGTGGAACCACGAATGAATTCGTCCCAATACCTCACAGGGGGTATTGGGACTTTACTATTAAGCACAAAAGGAGAATCACCATGATCAATATCGAGTTAAAGGGCGGCGTCGTAAAGGAATATGAATCCGGCGTTACGCCTGCCGAAATCGCCAAATCAATCGGCGCGGGACTGTACAAGGCAGTTTGCTGCGCAAAAATAAACGGCACGGTCTGTGACCTGCGCACGCCGGTCACTGCCGACAGCAAGGTCGAGCTGCTCACCTTTGACGACCCCGAGGGCAAGCATGCGTTCTGGCATTCTGCCTCCCATGTACTGGCACAGGCTGTCAAGAGATTATATCCCGAAGCCAAATGCGCCATCGGTCCCGCCATCGAATCGGGCTTTTATTATGATTTTGATGTAGAAAAGCCCTTCTCCAACGAGGATCTGCAAAAAATCAAGGCGGAGATGAAAAAGATCGTCAAGTCCGGTCTGGAGATCAGCCGTTTTGAGCTGGAGCCGGACAAGGCGGTCGCGCTGTTGGAGGAGATGGGCGAGCCCTACAAGGTCGAGCTTGCCAAGGAGCACACCGACAAGGGCGAGAAGATCAGCTTTTACAAGCAGGGCGACTTCACCGACCTCTGCGCCGGACCGCACCTGATGAGCGTTGCCGCCATCAAGGCGATCGAGCTGACCAACTGCACCGGCGCCTACTGGAGAGGCGACGCCGACAACGCCCAGCTTTGCCGCGTATATGGTATCGCGTTCCCCAAGGCGAGCATGCTCGAGGAGCACCTCGCCATGCTCGAGGAAGCCAGAAAGCGCGACCATAACAAAATCGGCAGAGAATTAGGCTTTTTTACCACCGTCGATTACATCGGACAGGGCTTGCCGATCCTGCTTCCCAAGGGCGCCAGAGTGATCCAGCTTTTGCAGCGCTTTGTGGAGGACGAGGAGCAAAAGCGCGGCTGGCTGCTGACAAAAACGCCGTTTATGGCAAAATCCGATTTGTATAAGATCAGCGGACACTGGGATCACTACAAGGACGGCATGTTCATCCTCGGCGATCCCGACGCGGAGGACGACGTCTATGCGCTCCGTCCGATGACCTGTCCGTTCCAGTATCAGGCATACCTCAACAAGCAGCGCTCCTACCGCGACCTGCCCCTGCGCTATAACGAGACCTCCACACTCTTCCGCAACGAAGCCTCCGGTGAGATGCACGGCTTGATCCGCGTGCGCCAGTTCACCATCTCCGAGGGTCATCTCATGTGTACGCCCGAGCAGCTCGAGGACGAGTTCAGACAGTGCGTAGAGCTCGCGACCTTTATGCTCAAAACCGTCGGCTTGTATGAGGATGTATCCTACCGCTTCTCTCAGTGGGATCCCAACGACCGCGACAAGTACATCGGCACCGAAGAGGAATGGAACGATGTGCAGGGCATGATGGGCAGGATCCTCGACCACCTCGGCATTGAATACAAAATCGGCATCGGCGAGGCGGCATTCTACGGTCCCAAGCTCGACATTCAGATCAAGAATGTCTACGGCAAGGAGGACACCCTCATCACCATTCAGATCGACCCCATGATCGCCGAAAAATTCGGCATGGAATACACCGACCGCGACGGCGTGAAGAAGAATCCCTTCATCATTCACCGCACCTCCATCGGCTGCTACGAGAGAACGCTCGCGCTGCTGATCGAAAAATATGCCGGCGCGTTCCCGCTTTGGCTGGCTCCCACGCAGGTCAAGCTGCTGGCAGTCGCCGACAGACACCTCGACTATGTTTATGAGATCAAAAAGCAGCTCGATGCTGCCGGTCTGCGCACCGAGGTGGACGACAGAAGTGAAAAGATCGGCTACAAGATCCGTCAGGCACAGCTGGAAAAGGTGCCGTATATGATCATTGTAGGCGACAAAGATATTGAAGCCGGCGTTGTTTCCGTCCGCCACAGAAAAGAGGGCGACCTCGGCGCCATGCAGCTCGACGCATTCCTCGCGCTTGCCAAGGAAGAGATCGACGCCAAGACCATCAAATAAGCAAAACGGCTGCATATGGGTTTTTCCTCGTACGACAAAAACAGCTACAGAGAATCCAAGCGCCGCCGCAAACAGGCGATGCGCCAGAGCGAGACGGGCTACATCAAGCCCTATCGCCGCAGCAAAAAGCCGCTGATCATCCTTATCTGCGCAGCGGTGCTGTGCGTCGCGGCGGCGGTGCTGCTGTGGCAGCCCTTTGCGCCGAAGCATGCGGAGAGTGAAGCCGCCGTTCGGCTGACAGCGGCAGAGCGCCTGCGGCAGGTCAACCGCGCCAATCCCATGGAAGCGGAGGAGGTGCCTGCGCTCACACAGTTTGAGCAGGTGCAGGTGCATCCGGTCGTTGCCGCCGCGTTGGAAAAAATGTGCGCAGCCGCCGCCGAAAGGGGCGTCACGCTCACCGTTTTGTCGGGCTATGTTTCCTATGAGGAGCAGCAGAAGCTCTATGAGCAGAATCTTGCGGAATACCTAAAGAAAAAGGGCTTTACGCCGGTGCGCGCACAGGCGGCGGCACAGGCAGTGGTGCCGGAAGCCGGCAGCAGCGAGGCACAGACCGGGCTTTATGTGGAGTTTGACCTGACAAACGCGCGCGCCAAGGAGTATGTGGAGCGCGAATGCATCAACTACGGCTTTATTCAGCGCTATCCGGAGCATAAGCAAGACAAAACTCACATCAATTTCCGCGCAAACGGCTACCGTTATGTGGGTATAGAGGACGCAGGAAAGATGCGCGCTTTCGACATGTGTCTCGAAGAATACGACGACTACATCCGCAGTCAGTCAAAATAACCGTGTTATGAGTGTATAAGTATGAGTTCAAAAAGAAAATCAAAACAGAATAGTTTTCTTCGCTTTTTCAGCATATTGTCGCGTATAGCGCGGACGCTTCCCAAGCACATGAAGCGCAACACCGTGGTGGTTTGCGCCGGACTGGTGACCATCGGCGTGATCTTGTCCGCCGTCACGGCGCCGCAGATGGTGTCCGCGTCGCCTGCCGATGAAAAAGAGCAGACAGCGACCACGGCGCCTGCGACCCAACCGACGACCGCACCGTCCAAATCCCACAAGATCGAGGGCATCCCGGTCATCTCGCAGGACTATTACAAGGCAGGCTGTGAGAGCTACGCCTGCACCATGATGCTGCAGGGCTTGGGCTATGACATCGACGAATTCAAATTTGTGGAGAATTATCTGATCACGAGCGATTTTTCCTATGACGAAGCGGGCATCATGTACGGTCCGGACATGAACTCCGCCTTTGCCGGCAACGCGTTTTCGGGCGCGGGCATTTTCTGTCCGGCGATGGCAAAGTCCATGAACCGCTATCTCGATACCGTTACCAACGACAAGCGCCGCGCTTATCCCATCAAGGGCAAGACGCTCGAGGAGCTTTGCCGCGAATATATCGACAAGGATATCCCCGTCATGACGTGGGTCACCACCTACATGGAGGAATCCTATGTGCGCCTGTCGTGGATCGTCAACTATATCGACGAAAACGCCGAGACCAAGATGGGCGATATGACCTCATGGCGGCAGAACGAGCACTGCATGGTGCTCATCGGTTACACCGACAAGGATTACATTTTCTGTGATTCGGTTGCCGGAAAGGTCGTCAACCACGACAAAAAGCTGGCAGAGACGCGTTTTACCGAAATCGGCAACCAGGCGGTTGTTGTAAAATAATTTTCAAAAAACACTTGCATTTTGTAAATGAATGTAGTATAATAGTCCTGTTAATCGCGTAAAGTAAGTAGGTGAGAAGAATGAAAGAGAATATCCATCCTAAGTATGAGCAGACAACGATTACTTGTGCTTGCGGTAATGTTATCGAAACAGGTTCAACCAGAAAAGATATCCGCGTTGAAATTTGTTCCAAATGTCATCCTTTCTACACAGGAAAGCAGAAGTTGGTTGATACCGGCGGACGTGTTGACAGATTCAAAAAGCGTTTCAACATTACAAAATAATTTTGCAACTTCAAGGCAGCACGCGTGTGCTGCCTTACTTGCATTTTGAGGTAGATCATGGCAGATTACAAAACCGTCCGCGCCGCCGCCAGCGGCGAGCTGACCGAAAAACGCTCGCGCTTTATCGGCTATTGCAAGCCTGTTTCGACCGAGGAGGAGGCGACCGCGTTTATCGCTTCCATCCGTTCGCGTCACTGGGATGCGCGCCACAATGTCTATGCCTATTCGCTGCGCGAGGGTAATCTCCGCCGCTACAGCGACGACGGCGAGCCGTCCGGCACAGCCGGCATGCCGGTGCTGGATGTGCTGCAAAAAAGCGGCGTCACCGACGTTTGCGTCGTCGTCACGCGCTATTTCGGCGGCGTGCTGCTCGGAACCGGCGGCTTGGTGCGCGCCTATTCGCAGGCAGCGCGGCTCGGACTCAACGCGGCGCAGGTCGTTCTGATGGAGCGCTGCGCCTGCTGCACCCTGCGCTGCTCCTATACGCACTACGGAAAAATCGCCTCGCTGCTGCAGGAGCACGGCGCCGGCTTGGACGACACCGTCTATGAGGCGGATGTGCTGCTGCGCTTCCATATCAAGCCCGAAGCGCTGCCCGGACTCAACAAGGCGCTCGCCGACGCGACCGCCGGCGAAATCGCCGTTGAGACCGAAAAAGAGGCGTATTTTCCAAAACCGGAAAAAATTTGAAAAGTAAAAAGGGATTTTGACTTTTCCTGCGAATATAGTATATAGAGCGCCCCAAAAGGCGACATTCCATACAAAATAACCGCAAAAGGAGAAAAAATGGCATTTCCCGAGAGCTTTATACAGGAATTAAAAATGCGCAACAGCATCACCGAGGTGGTCGCGCCCTATGTCAGCCTAAAGCGCAACGGCAGAAATATGGTGGGCTTGTGTCCGTTTCACGGCGAAAAAACGCCTTCGTTCAATATTTATGATGAAAACACGGACAATGCGCACTTTTACTGCTTTGGCTGCGGCGTCGGCGGCGACGTGATCTCCTTTGTCATGCGGATCGAAAATCTCGACTATGTGGACGCGGTCAAGCTGCTGGCACAGCGTGCCGGCATGGACTTGCCCGAAACCGGCTACGACGACAGCATGTCACGGCTGCGCAAGCGGATCTTTGAAGCCAACCGCGAGGCGGCGCGTTTCTATTATAAGTCGCTTTATCAGCCGGTCGGCAGGGAAGGGCTCAATTACCTGCACGGTCGCATGCTGACCGACCGCACCATCCGCCACTTTGGCTTGGGCTTTGCGGACGACGACTGGAGCTCGCTCACCAAGCACCTCAAATCGCTCGGTTTTTCGGAGCATGAGCTCGTTGCGGCGAATCTTGCCGTGCAGCGGCGCAGCGGCAACGGCGTGTTCGACCGCTTTACCAACCGCGTGATGTTCCCGATCATCGACCTGCGCGGCAACGTGATCGCGTTCGGCGGCAGGATCATGACCGACCAAAAGCCAAAATATCTCAACACCTCCGACACGCCTGTCTTTAAGAAGAGCGAAAACCTCTTTTCGCTGAACAACGCCAAGAACGCCGGCACGCGCACACTGCTGCTCTGTGAGGGCTATATGGACGTGATCGCGGTCAGCCAGGCAGGCTTTTCCAACGCTGTGGCGACGCTCGGCACGGCGCTCACGCAAGAGCAGGCAATGCTGATGAAGCGCTACGCCGACGAGGTGATCATCTGCTACGACGCAGACGAGGCAGGACAAAAGGCGACCTCACGCGCGATCCCGATTTTGCGCGGCGCCGGTTTGCCGGTCAGGGTGCTGACGATCCCCAACGGCAAGGACCCCGACGAGTTTATCAAGTCGCAGGGTGCCGACGGACCGGAGGCGTTTCGGGCGATCATCGAAAAGAGCGGAAACGACATGGATTACCGTCTGCAAAAGCTCCGCGGCGACTATGATCTCGAAACCTCCGACGGCAAGGTGCAGTATCTCGAAGCCGCCTCCGCCGTGATCGCCACGCTGGACAGCGCCATTGAGCAGGACGTCTATGCCGCCAAGCTCTGCCGCGAGTTCGGCGTAGACAAAAACGCCTTTATGACGCAGCTGCAAAAGCGCTCCAAGCGGCGCAGCCGTGAGGCGTACCGCAGACAGCAGCAAAAGCTCCGCAAGGATCTGAGCGGACGCGGCGACCGCATCAATATTGACAAGGCGAGGGTACCGCGCAGCTCATCGGCAGAGGAGGCGCTGGTGGTCTACCTGATACGCAACCCCGACGCGGCGCCTTTCATTGCCGCTCAGGTCAAGCCGGAACAGTTCCAAAACGCTTTGATGCGGCGGTTCTACACGTATTTTTCGGAGCGCGTCCAAAGCGGCGCCGACCCCATGCTGAACGTCACGGCGGACTTTACGCCGGACGAGGCAAACATACTCTATCAAATCATCGGCAAACACGCAAGCATTGCCCAGACGCGGCAATCGCTTGAGGAATACATCAAGGTGATCCGCGAGGAGAGCGTCAAGCTCCGGCAGGACGAGGTGTCCGGCATGTCGGGCGAGGATTTGAACGCCTACCTTGAAAAACTCAGGAAAGTAAAACAGTGAAAGGAAAGGTACTATGGCACAAGAGAAAAGATCACTCGTCAAAGAGCTTATCGAGCTGGGAAAACAAAAGGGGCAGCTGACCAACCAGGACATTCTGGACGCCATCGGCGAGCAGGACTTTGACCCCGAAAAGCTGGAAAAGCTCTATGATATGATCGAATCGCAGGGCATTGAGATCGTCGAGGATTTTGACGACCTCAAAATCGAGGATCTGGAGCTTGAGATCAACGAGCACAAGGACGAGGACGGTCTGCCTGTGGCGGGTGAGCAGAGCATCACCATCGACGATCCCGTCAAGGTCTATCTGAAAGAGATCGGCAGGGTGCCGCTGCTCTCCAGTGAGGAAGAGGTGGATTTGGCGATCCGCATTTCCAACGGCGACGTCGCCGCCAAGCAGCGCCTTTCCGAAGCGAACCTGCGACTGGTCGTCAGCATCGCCAAGCGCTATCTGGGCAGAGGCATGCAGTTCCTCGACTTGATCCAGGAGGGCAATCTCGGTCTGATCAAGGCGGTTGAGAAGTTCGACTACACCAAGGGCTTCAAGTTCTCCACCTATGCGACATGGTGGATCCGCCAGGCGATCACGCGTGCTATCGCCGACCAGGCACGCACGATCCGCATCCCGGTGCATATGGTCGAGACCATCAACAAGGTCAAAAAGGTGCAGAGCCAGCTCCTTCACCAGAACGGTCACGAGCCGTCTCCCGACGAGATCGCGGAGGTGATCGACATGCCGGTCGACAAGGTGCGCGAGATCATGCGCGTGGCACAGGAGCCGGTCTCGCTCGAGACCCCGATCGGTGAGGAGGAGGACAGCCATCTCGGCGACTTTATTCCCGACAACGACGCGCCTGCGCCTGCCGACGCCGCTTCGCACACCATGCTGCGTGAACAGCTTGCCGATGTGCTCTCCACCCTGACGCCCAGAGAGGCTAAGGTGCTGCGTCTGCGCTTTGGCTTGGAGGACGGCAGAAGCCGCACCCTCGAGGAAGTGGGCAAGGAGTTCAACGTCACGCGTGAGCGTATCCGCCAGATCGAGGCAAAGGCGCTGCGCAAGCTCCGCCACCCCAGCCGCAGCCGTAAGCTCAAGGACTACCTTGATTATTAAAATTCATATTTGGAATTATGATTAGCTTTGACGAATGCGCGGCAATGCTCGACGAGATCGCCGACGCCATGCCGTATGCGCTGTACCGCGAGCTGAACGGCGGTATCTCGATCGTGCCCGACATCAAGTTTCATCCGGTCGCACGCAACCATGATCTGTGCATTTTGGGCGAATACAAGCGGGATTTGATCGGCAATTCCATCGTGTTCTATTACGGCTCCATTGCGCGTGTCTACGGCAATCTGCCGCGCGCGGAGTTTTACAAAAAGCTGGAGCATATTCTGCACCATGAGGTGCGCCATCACAACGAATATCTCGCAGGCACCGATGATCTGGAGCTGTGGGACGACGAGCAGATAATGAAATACTTACAACAAAACCGCGGCTGAGAGGCTGCGGTTTTTTGTATATGGGAATCTATAGCCATATTGCACGAAAAATAACATAAATTTTCTACAACTTCAATAGGAAATAATCAAAGTATTTTCTTTTTCGGAATTAATTATCCTTTGGTAATGTGATAAAATGATAGAATAAGATAGGTATAAGCTATGCGCAGCTATCATCAAAATATAAAACGGGGTGTCATACTTTGCGTTTTAAAAAATTATTAATAGGAGTATTGGCGATCATTATGGCTACAGGTACCTTCACAACCGCCGCTTCGGCGGACGAAAAAAAGACGGACTACCAGGCATACGCCGCCGAGCTGGACAAATCTGCATACAGCGGCAATGATTTGGGAGCTGTCTACACCGAAAAATCCACCACCTTCAAGGTGTGGTCGCCCAAGGCGTCCGCCGTGTCCGTGGACATCTACGACTACGGCAGCGAGGCAGAGGGCGGAAAGTCCATCCGCACCACCAACATGACGCTCGACAAAAAGACGGGCGTTTGGTCGGCGACCATCAGCGGCGATCTTGCCGGCAAATACTACGACTACGCGGTGACGCACGGCGAGGAGACCAAGCGCACGGCGGACATCTATGCACGCGCCTGCGGCGTCAACGGCAAGCGCAGCATGGTCGTGGATCTGCGCAAGACCGATCCCGACAACTGGGAGAACGACCTCCACGTCATGGTGGACAAGCCCACCAACGCCAGTGTGTGGGAGATCTCGGTGGCGGACTTTTCCTCCTCCGAAACGAGCGGCGTCAGCAAGAGCAACCGCGGCAAGTTCCTCGCGTTTACCGAGAGCGGCACCACGGTGGACGGCATTCAGGGCGGCACGCCCACCTGCATGGACTACCTCAAAAAGCTCGGCGTCAAGTATGTGCAGATCATGCCCATGTATGACTTTGGCTCCGTTGACGAGAGCAAGGACATCATGAAGCAGTTCAACTGGGGCTATGACCCGGTCAACTACAATGTGCCCGAGGGCTCCTTTTCCACCGATCCGTATAACGGCGCGGTGCGCATCAAGGAGTGCAAGCAGATGATCCAGGCGCTCCACAACGCCGGCATCGGCGTTATCATGGACGTGGTGTACAACCACACCTATTCCACCGACTCCTGGTTCCAGTACACGGTGCCCAACTACTACTACCGCATGAACGAGGACGGCACCTTCTCCAACGGCTCGGGCTGTTCCAACGAGGGATGGAGCTTGTCGCCGCGAACCTTGTCAGCGGGAACGGGAACCTCGTACTTGTCGAAGTTGAGGGTGTAGCCGCTGCCCTTCTTGGCAACAACCGCGCTCACGGCAACGTCTCCCATGCAGTTGCCCACGGTTCGGAACATGCCCACCAAGGCGGACGAAGGCACCGTGATGGCAAATCAGCAGAATTTGACGCAGATGGATGACCGCATCGGCGCGTTTGACGACACCATCCGCGACGCCATCAAGGGCAGCACCGCCGGCGCAGACAAGGGCTTTGTGCAGAGCGGCGGCAAGCGCAGCGATTTGAAGACCGGCTTCCTCGGTCAGTCGAATCTCGGCTGGGCAAATGTGCCGTCCCAGTGCGTCACCTATGCTTCCTGCCACGACAACCTTTGTCTGTATGACAAGCTGGTCGATTCCGTCTACGGCAGCAGCGAGTACCGCAAGCGCCATGAGGATCTGGTGCTCATGAACAAGCTCTCCGCTGCGATCGTGATGACCGCGCAGGGCATCCCGTTCTTCCTCGGCGGCGAGGAATTCTGCCGCAGCAAGGACGGCGACGAAAACTCCTATGCCTCCTCGCGTGAGGAAAACATGCTCGACTGGAAGAACGTCGAGAGCTTCAGCGACGTGGTGGAATACTACCGCGGTCTGCTCAAGATCCGCGATTCCTTCGCCGCATTTATGGACTGCACCGCCATGACAGCCAACCATATCACCTCCGTGGAGGATCTGCCCAAGGGCGTGGCAGGCTTCTATATCCCCAACACCGAACAGGGCAAGTGGAGCAAGGTCTGCGCCGTCTTTAACGGCACCGACGAGGACAAAAATATCGCCGTCGAAGGCGAGTGGATCCGCATCGCTGACGAGAATGTCGCCGGTCTGAATAACCTCGGCACCTGCTCCGGCAGCGTCAATGTCAAGGCGCATTCCGCCGCGATCATGGTGGATAAGCAGAGCTACGAGAGCGCCGGCATTTCCGACTACGAGGGCGCAGTCGTTATGCACATCTACGACGATAAGACCAAGGAGCTGCTGGGTACGCAGGTCGTCACCGATTCGCTGGGCAGCGTCTTTGACGTGAACAAGCTCACCGAGCGCTACAACTACGACGTCAAGTCCGTCAAGGGCGAAAAAACCGGCAGATATGAAGAAAAGCCGCGTTATATCGACGTCTACGTCACACCCTATACCGGCAAGACCGCGAATGTGACCATCAGATTCGTGGACGACATCAACGGCGCGGAGTTGGCGGACGCCTACAGCATCCGCAACCGTCCCGGTCAAAAATACCGCACGCCCGACCTGCCCGAGATCGAGAACTATACGCTGGTGCTCGGCGACTTGCCCAAAAACGGCGCGGGCGAGCTGGGTGACCGCGATGTGACCGTCACATACAAATACACCCGTATCACCGACGACACCGACCGCAGCATTTGCAAGGTCAACGTCATCTATATGGATGACGGCGGACAGGTGATAGAGACCCAAACCCTCACCGGCAAGGAAGGGGAGGTCTATCATATCCAGCAGAATGAATATGAGGAGAAAACGCTGATCGAGGTGCCGCCGCAGATCACCGGCAGCTTCAAAAAGGGCGAGATCAACGTCATTCTCACCTACAACAATAAGCCCGATCCGCTCAAGCAGGCGATGGTATGGGTGTTTGTCGGCGTCGGCGTGATATTTGCGCTCTGCATCGCGTCTGCCATCCTGTCGCACAACAAGCGCAAAAAGAAGCTGCAGGCGGCGATGGATTTCACCGACGCGCTGGAGCCGGATAAACAATAAGGGCGCTTCTGTACAACAGAATTTTTTTGAGGTGCCCATCAGTCAACCGTTCCGCTTCTGCGGAATACCATATTCTATACATTATTAAAGGAGGAATATTTATGAGAACATCCAAGAAAATCGTTTCTTCTGTTCTTGCGGTCTGTATGCTTGCGTCCACAAGCGTCATCGCCGGTGCAGCCGCCACAGGCAGCGACGCCACCGGTGCAACAGCCAACCCCTATGTGGAGGCTGTTGAAGCGCTCGACGCGGAGTACACCTATACCGGCAACGACCTCGGCGCGACCTATTCGCCCGAAAAAACCGTCTTTAAGGTTTGGTCGCCGACCGCAACAGAGGTAACACTGAACCGCTACGCCACCGGCTCCGACAGCGAGGCAGGCGCCGCCAAGCTCGGCACCGTTGCGATGGAACCGCTGATGGACGGCGAAAAAAAGACAGGTGTTTGGACTGCGACCGTCGAGGGCGACATCGTCAACACCTATTACACCTACACCATCAAATCCACCCATCCCAAGTCCGGCACCTCCCAGACCGCTGAGACACAGGACGTTTATTCCGTGGCGACCGGCGTCAACGGCAGGCGCTCCATGGTCTGCGACCTGAGCAAGACCAACCCTGCGGGCTGGGACAGCGACAAGCACGTGCTGCTTGACAAGGCGACCGACTCCACCGTTTGGGAGCTGCATGTCAAGGACTTCTCATGGGACACCGCTTCCGGCGTCAGCGCAGCAAACCGCGGCAAATATCTCGCCTTTACCGAGCAGGGCACCACGCTCAACGGTGAGGGTCAGCTCGCTACCTGTATCGACTATCTGAAGGAGCTCGGCGTTACCACCGTTCAGCTCAACCCCTTCTATGACTTCCAGTCCATCAACGAGGCAGGCTCCGACACCCAGTTCAACTGGGGCTACGATCCGCAGAACTACAACGTTCCCGAAGGCTCCTTCTCCTCGAATCCCTACGATGGCAACGTGAGGATCGAAGAGTGCAAGGCGATGATCCAGGCGCTGCACAACGCCGGTATCTCCGTCGTTATGGACGTTGTTTACAACCACACCTATTCCAACTCCAAGGACGATTCCTGCTTCCAGGCGACCGTTCCCGATTATTACTACAGACTGACCAAGTCCGGCACCTTCTCCAACGGCTCCGGCTGCGGCAACGAGGTCTCCACCGAGCGCGCCATGACCAGAAAGTATGTGGTTGACTCCATCCTGCACTGGACAAACGAGTATCACATCGACGGCTTCCGCTTTGACCTGATGGGTCTGATCGACACCGAGACCATGAACGTGATCCGCGAGGAGCTCGACAAGGTCGATCCGAGGATCACCATTTGGGGCGAGGGCTGGACAGGCGGCACCTCCACCTATCCTGCCACCACCTGCACCGGCGCCAAGTACTATCAGGGCGTCCAGAAGAACGCGAAGCAGCTGAGCAGCAGAGTCGCCTTCTTCAACGACGTGATCCGCGACGGTATCAAGGGCTCTGTATTTGACATCACCGAAAAGGGCTATATCGCCAACAACGCGAGCTATGCCAAGAACGTCCGCTCCGGCGTCCGCGCCAACACCGTAGAGACACAGGGCTGGACAGCGCTGGCTCCCGAGCAGTGCGTCAGCTACGCCGACTGCCACGACAACGCCACCATCTATGACCAGATCGCCGCGTCCTACACCAAGGATGAATACGGCGTCAGAAACGACAGCGCCGTCAAGGTCAACAAGATCGCTGCCGGTATTCTCTACACCTCGCAGGGCGCCGCGTTCACCCTCGCAGGTCAGGAGATGGGACGTACCAAGTTCGGCGACACCAACAGCTACAAGTCTTCTCCCGAAATCAACAAGATCAGATGGCAGAACATTGTTGACTACGCCGACCTCATCTCCTATTACAAGGGTATGATGAAGATCAAAAAGGCGTTCTCACCGCTCAGAGCAGCTGACAACAGCTACGCCGACAAGTTTGCCTTCTATGGCAAGGCGACCGATACCATCGGCTTCCTGGCTTACACCATCACCAACGACCAGCCCGGCGAGTGGAACAAGATGGCAGTCATCCACAACGTGACCGACCGCACCCAGAACGTTACCCTCAACGACGCCACTGTTGACACCGACTTTGAGTGGGTCATCATCGCCAAGGGCGACATCGCAGGCGTGACCTCCCTCGGCACCGCCAAGGGCAAGAAGCTCAGCGTTCCGGCACAGTCCACACTGGTGGCCGTTGACAAGGCAGGCTACGAGGCAGCCGGCATCACCGAAAACACCGGTAAGGTCGAGGTGGAATACAAGTATAAGGACGGCACCAAGCTGGCTGACACCATGACCCTCTACGGCGAGGTCGGCACCGGCTACAAGGCTTCTCCCTCCGCTTCCATTCCCAACACCTATGAGGTGCAGGAGGTCCAGGGCAACGTGACAGGCGTCTACACCGAGCAGACCCAGAAGGTCACCTATGTCTATACCGACTATGTTCCCGACAGCATCAAGAACTTCGGCGACGTCAACAAGGACGGCAAGATCGACCTCCTCGACGTCACCGCGCTCCAGCGCATCCTCGCGGAGTTCGACATCGTTTCCGATGAAGAGATGGCGAACCTCGACTTTGACTGCGACGGCAGAACCACCATCAACGACGCCACCATGCTCCAGAAGTATCTTGCCGAGATCAGAGTTTCCGAGGGCACGGTCGTGATCAACTACTTCTATGACGATGAAGGCGTTCAGAAGAAACTTACCGACACCATCACCATCAACGGCAGAGTCGGCGATCCCTTCACCTCCGAGCAGTATTATGTCATGGGCTACACCCTCGACGAGAGCAGACTGCCCGCCGTCACCGAGGGCAAGATTCCTTACGGCGCGACCCTTACCATCAACTACTATTACATCGCAGGCAGCCCCGAGGTCAGCCTCCACTTCAAGCACAGCGGTTCTCTGACTTGGAACCCGACCCTGTGGATCTGGGGCAGCGGTCTCGACGGCAAGGATACCTCCTTCAACGCGACCGGCGGCACCTGGCCCGGCAGACCGGCAGCGCTCAATGAGTCGACCGGCTGGTATGACTACGACTTCACCTATCAGGGTGCAGGTACCTACAACGTCATCGTTTCCAACGCCGGCAAGAACCAGACTGCTGACTGCAAGGGCTTCGGCTACAACGAGATGTGGGTCATCATCGACGATTCCAAGATCGACGGCGGCAACTATGTCACCTTCTACGACGCGAATCCCGAGACCACACCCGGCGCAAGGGTCATTCCCTTCCACAACTAAGCGATCGTTTATGTACAATTGAACAAGCACAGCCGGCAGGTTTTGAAGCCTGCCGGCTTTTTTTGCTGCCGATGCCGGACATTATATGAAAAATGTTTCCATAACAAGGTGGTTACGGTTGAATTTTTTATTGAATTGTGGTAAAATCATTATACTGAATTTCACTATATCGGAGGTGATGTGCATGCAGGACATGATCAGAAAAATCGTTGAAGCTGACGCCAAGGCAAGACGGCTGGAGGAGGTCAACAAAAAAAACGCCGCCAAGGAAAAGCAAAAAATCGAGGACGAGGCGGCTGCGATCCATCAGCGGTACATGGATCACGCGCAGGCAGAAATAGTGAAAAACGACGCATATCTTGAAAAACGGTTCGCGCGGCGTCTGACCGACATGGAGGCAAAGCAAAAATCCGCTTTGATAAAGCTGAAAGCCGATTATGAGCAGAGCCGCGACCGCTGGGTGGACGAGATTGTCAGCCGCGTCATAGGCTGACGGGGAGGTGATGCTATGTCCGCCACAACCTACGCTGTTTTGGCAAAGGCAAGGGCAAAATACGGCAAATTCTTGACCGAACGCGACTATGCCAATCTGCTCGCCTGCCAGAGCGTTCCCGAGGTGATGGTCTACCTCAAATCCCACACCCGTTATGCGTCCGTCCTCTATGAGATCAACGAGCGCGACGTGCACCGCGGCAGGCTCGAAATGCTGCTTCGGCAGCATCTGTTCAATGAGTTTGACTCGCTGTGCCGCTACGATTCGGGTGTGAGCGCCGGTTTTTCGCGCTATATCGTCGAAACGACCGAGGTGGAGCAGATCGTCCGCTTTTTGGTACTGCTCAATTCCAACTCCACCGAAAAGTTCATCTTTGCGTTTCCGGCGTTTCTCTCCAAGCACACCGAGCTCGACGTCAACCGGCTTGCGACCGCGCACGACTACGCAGAGTTTTTGGAGGCGCTGCGCCGCACGCAGTATTATGAGCTGCTAAAGGATTTTCAGCCGGACGAAAAGGGCAGACTGCCGGTTTCGGACATGGAAAATAAGCTCTATGCGTGTATTCTCGGGCATATTCACGAGCTGATCTTCAAAAAGACCAAGGGCAGCGAACAGCAGGAGCTGTCGGCGATGTTCCGGACGGTCAACGATTACAGTATTTTTTCAAGGATACTGCGCCTGAAAAAGTATTATCATCTGCCGCCGGAGGTCATCCGGCGCAACATGCTGCCCGAGTACAGCAGTCTCAGCCCCAAGCTGATCGACCGCATGTGCGCGGCGGAATCCTCTGCCGAGGTGTTCCAGATCATGCAGAGCAGCGGCTCCGGCAGAATGATAGGCAAGATCGGCTACAAGTACGCCAGCGACATCAGACCGCGCGTGCAGTACCGGATCGCCAAAAAATATATCCATTTTTCCAACAATCCTTCTGTCGTGATGGTGGCGTTTATGTTCCTCTCCGAAACGGAGCTGATGAATATCATCAGCCTCATCGAGGGCGTCCGCTATCAGCTCGACACCAAAACCATTCAGTCGATGATTATTCGCTGACACTTAAAGAGGTGATTTGAATTTGGCAGTAGCATCAATGCAGGCACTCAACGTGATCGGGTTGATGGACCATATCGACGCCGTGATCACGGTGCTCGGAAAATCGGGGGTTTTTCACGCCGACGAGGTCAGCAACTTCTACACCGACACCAGAGGCTTTACACGCCTGCAAACAAAAAACAATTATGCCGAGCCTCTGACGAACCTCAAATCCGCGCTCAATCAGGCAAAACGCGACATTCCGCTGACGGACGTCTCCGACTTCAACCCGACGCCGGAGGAGATGGAAAGCTTTTCCGAAACCGCCACAGCGGAGATCGATGCCCTGACCGACAGGCGTTCGGTTGCCCAAAGCAGGCTCGAGACCGCACAGCGGCAGCTGCAAACGGCGGAGCATTTTGTGGGGTTTGACGAGGAGGTTCAAAAGGTTCTGCAAATGCGGTTTATGCAGGCGCGCTTCGGCAGGCTCCCAAAGGACAGCATGAAAAAGCTGGAGGCGTACAAGGACGACGATTATATCGATTTTGCGGTCTGCACCGAGGACGATACCCATTACTGGGGCGTGTATTTTGCGCCCAAGGATGAGGTAGAGGATATTGACAGGATCTTTGAAGGGCTGTATTTTGAGTCTGCCGACTTGGGCAGCGACCGCCTTCCGAGCGAGACGATCGAGGAATGTCAGCGCGAGCTTCCCGATTTGGAGCGGCAGGTACATGAGGCGCAGCACAGTCTGGACACGTATCTGGACACAAACGGCGACCGCATCGCACGCTATCTCTCCAAGCTCGAGGAAATGTACACCTACGCCGGTATCCGCTCCAAGGCGCTGCAGCACAACAACAGCTTTATTATCGTCGGATGGATCCCGACCGAAAACAAATTGCAGCTGCAAAGGCGGCTCAAAAAAATCAAAAGCGTCGAGCTGGACTTTTCCGACGCCAAGGGCGAAATGGACAAGAATCCGCCCGTCAAGCTGAAAAACTGCTTTTTGGCGCAGCCGTTTGAGTTCTATACCTACATGTACGGCGTGCCCAAATACAATGAGATCGACCCGACGTTCTTCGTGGCGATCACCTACACGATCATCTTCGGCATCATGTTTGCCGATCTGGGACAGGGCATCATCCTTTCCATTGTCGGACTGCTGATGTGGAAGCTCAAAAAAATGCCCATCGGCAAAATTCTCTTTCCGTGCGGCATCGCCTCGGCGGTGTTCGGCACCGTCTTCGGCAGCGTGTTCGGCTTTGAGGACGCGCTCAATCCGCTGTTCCAAATGCTTGGCTTCAAAGAAAAGCCGATTGAGGTGATGGACGGCGGCAACACCAACATCATCATCATGAGCGCCATCGGGCTGGGCGTGTTCCTGCTGATTGTCGCCATGTTCCTGAATGTTTACACCTCCTTCCGCCAAAAGAACTACGGAAGGGCACTGTTCAGCACCAGCGGCATTGCCGGTATTGTTTTCTATGTTTCGCTGGTAGCAGGCTTGGTCTGCGAAATTTTCCTCGGTATTCACGTAATGACACTACCCTATATTCTCGGTTTGGTCGTGCTGCCGTTCCTGCTGATATTCTTCGCGGAGCCGCTCGGCGACCTTGTCAACGGCGAAAAGGACTGGCAGCCCGAGAGCTGGGGCGGCTACATTGTGGAAAATCTGTTTGAATCCATCGAGGTGCTTCTCGGCTACGTCACCAACACCATGAGCTTTTTGCGTGTCGGTGCGTTCGTGCTGGTGCACGCCGGCATGATGCTTGTCGTGTTTGTGCTCGCCGAAACCGTCGGCGGCGTCGGCTACTGGGCGATTGTCGTCATCGGCAACGCGCTCGTCATGGTGCTCGAGGCGCTTTTGGTCGCCATTCAGGTGCTGCGTCTGGAGTACTATGAGATGTTCAGTCGCTTCTATTCGGGCGAAGGCAGACCGTTTGAGCTGGTCGGAATAAAGAATTAATGTTTTGGAGGTCACTATTATGACAGTTTTTGATTATTTGTTAATGGCATTACCCGTTGTGTTTTTAATCGGCTCCGTGTTGCTCGCCGTCAAGGCGGTTTCGCGCGGTAAAAGCAGAAAAACCACCATGCTCATGCAGCTGGCTTCGTTCGGCTTTGTGTTCGCGGTCTGCATGATTTGTCCGTTCGTGGCAAGCGCAGCCACCGGCGACGTTGCCGCAGCAGTGGCAGGTGCCGACGGCATGGCATATATCGGCGCGGCAGCCGCAACCGGTCTGTCCTGCATCGGCGGCGGTATCGCGGTAGGCAACGCGGCGCCGGCGGCGATCGGCGCCACCAGCGAGGATCCCAAGGCATTTGGTAAGGCGATTATCTTTGTCGCGCTCGGCGAAGGTATCGCGTTGTACGGCATGCTGATTTCCATTATGATTCTTTCCAAGATTGGCTAAGGGAGCGCCATGAAGTTTTATTTAATCAGTGATAACGTCGATACCAAGATGGGCATGCGCTTTGCCGGTATTCCCGGCGTGGTCGTGCATGAGGAGGAGGAGGTGCGCGCCGAGCTGATGCAGGCGATGGAACGCGAGGACATTGCCGTGATTTTGATGACGGAAAAGCTCGTTTCGCTCTGTCCCGATATTGTCTACGACCTCAAGCTCAACCGCAAAAAGCCGCTGATCGTCGAGATCCCCGACCGTCACGGCAACGGGCGCACCAAGGACAGCATCACCAAATATGTGCAGGACGCCATCGGCGTGAAGCTGTAGCGTTATCACGGAAGGTAGGGTACTTATGCCAAGAAACAAAACCGATAATTTTTTAAAGGCGATAAAAAGGTACGCCAAGCAGCAAAAGAACGCCATGCAGGGCGAGGTTGAGCAGCTCAAATCCGAGCGTTTGAAGGAAGCCGAGGCGCAGGCGAGGGCAGAGAGCGACCGCATCATCAAGGACGAGCTGTCCCGCTATCAGACGCAGCACACGGCACTGCTTGCAGCCAAAACGCAGGAGGGGCAGAAGAAGCTCTTTTTGGCACGCTCCGAGATGGTGGAGGAGGTGTTTGCGCTGGCAGCCGAACGCCTGACCGCCTACACCGCGACCGACGCCTATCAGGAAAAGCTGCGCGAAAGTGCGCGGCAGATGGCGGCGCTGTTTGGGGAGAAGCCCTGCGTGCTCAGCGTCAACAGCCGTGACGTGGCGGCAGCCGAGCAGCTCAAGGACTATTTCGGCGGCGGCGCGGAGATTCGGGCAGACAAAACGATCGCGATCGGCGGCGTCAGGGGCTACTGCGCCGAAATGGGCATCATAGCTGACGAAACGTTTGACGCCAAGCTTGAAGCGCAGCGCGAGTGGTTTATCGAGAACGCCGCTCTGTCCGTGCTTTGAACCTTCTGAACCGAAAGAGATGAATGACTATGAACAATAATGTAATATACGGGATCAACGGTCCCGTTGTCACCGTCAAAAACGCCGACTGCTTTGAGATGATGGAAATGGTGCACGTCGGCGCGCAGAACCTCGTGGGCGAGGTCATCGGCATCACCGACCGGCTGACGACGATCCAGGTGTATGAGGAGACGACCGGTCTGAAGCCCGGCGACCCTGTCACCGGCACCGGCGCACCGATGAACGTGCTGCTCGGACCCGGCATTCTCGACAATATCTTTGACGGCATCGAGCGTCCGCTCAAGGAGATCGAGCAGCAGGCAGGCGCGTTTATCAGCCGCGGCGCGACGGTCTCTTCGCTCGATCCGGAGCGGCTGTGGGCGGTCACGCTCAAGGTCAAGCCGGGCGACCGTTTGGAGGGCGGACAAATCTACGCCACACTGCCCGAGACCCCGGTCATTGAGCACCGCGTTTTGCTCCGTCCCGACTTGTCGGGCGTTGTCAAAGAGGTCAAGCCCGACGGCGAATACCGTTTGCATGACGTGATCGCAGTGCTGGAGGACGACCTCGGCGACTGCCATGAGCTGACGCTCTGTCAGCAGTGGCCGATCCGTACCGCCCGTCCGGTGCAGCAGCGTCTGACGCCGTCCATTCCGCTGATCACCGGTCAGCGCATCATGGACACGCTGTTTCCGATCGCCAAGGGCGGCACAGCGGCGATCCCCGGCGGCTTCGGCACCGGCAAGACCATGAACCAGCATCAGCTCGCCAAGTGGTGTGACGCGGATATTATTATCTATGTCGGCTGCGGTGAGCGCGGCAACGAGATGAGCCAGGTGCTCGATGAATTCTCGGAGCTGATCGACCCCAAATCCAACCGTCCCATGACCGACCGCACCGTGCTGATCGCCAACACCTCCAACATGCCGGTCGCGGCGCGTGAGGCGTCCATCTATACCGGCATCACGCTTGCGGAGTATTACCGCGACATGGGTTATCATGTGGCGATGATGGCGGATTCGACCTCGCGCTGGGCGGAGGCGCTGCGCGAGATCTCGGGACGTCTCGAAGAAATGCCGGCGGAGGAGGGCTTTCCTGCCTATCTGCCGTCGCGTCTTGCGGAATTCTATGAGCGCGGCGGACGCGCCGACGTGCTCTGCGGCACCGAGGGCAGCGTCACGCTGATCGGCGCGGTGTCGCCGCAGGGCTCCGACTTCTCCGAGCCGGTCACACAGAACACCAAGCGCTTTACGCGCGTTTTCTGGGCGCTCGACAAGGCGCTCGCCTACGCCAGACACTATCCTGCTATCAACTGGATCAACAGCTACAGCGAATACTTCAACGACCTCGACCCGTGGTTCCGCGAGAATCTCGGCGACGATTTTGTCGAGTTTCGCAACCGCGTCAGTGCGCTTTTGCAGGAGGAGAGCTCGCTGATGGAGATCGTCAAGCTGATCGGCTCCGACGTTTTGCCCGACGACCAAAAGCTTGTCATCGAAACCGCCAGAGTGCTCCGCGTCGGCTTTTTGCAGCAAAACGCCTTCCACGCAGAGGACACCTACGTGCCGCTTGAAAAGCAAAAGCGGATGATGCAGGTGATCTTGTATCTGCACACCAAGTCAAAGGAGATCGTGTCGCACGGCATCCCGATCTCGAAGATCATTGCGACCGGACTCTTTGACAAGCTGACCAAGATGAAATACGATATTCCCAACAGCCGGCTCGAGATGTTCGACGACTATATGAAGGAAATCGACGACAAGCTCGGCGCCATTTTGCCGTAAGGAGGGAACGCTTTGATTATTGAATATGTAGGCGTAAAAGAGATCAACGGCTCGCTGGTCGTCATGGACGGCGTTAAGGGCGTTTCCAACGAAGAGATCGTTGATATCAAGCTCGAAAACGGCACCTCCCGACAGGGCAGAGTGGTGCAGATCGACGGTGAGCGCATCGTGGTGCAGGTCTTTGAGGGCACCCGTCGCATCAGCCTGACCAACACGCGCACGCGTCTGACGGGGCACCCGATGGAAATGCCGCTCACACCCGAGCTGCTGGGCAGGGTGCTCGACGGCGCCGGCAGACCGATCGACGGCTTGGGCGCGATCTTCCCCGTCAAAAAAGCCAACGTCAACGGCACGCCGATCAATCCGGTTTCGCGTGTCTATCCCAAAAACTACATCAATACGGGTATTTCGACCATCGACACCCTAATGACGCTGATCCGCGGACAAAAGCTGCCGATTTTCTCCGGCTCCGGCATGACGCACAACGATTTGGCGGTGCAGATCGTCCGCCAGGCAAAGATCAGCGGCGCCGACAGCAAGAACTTCGGCGTGGTCTTTGCCGCTATGGGCGTGCAGAAGGACGTCGCCGAATACTTCCGCAAGAGCTTTGAGGAGAGCGGCGTGCTGTCGCGCGTCGTTATGCTGCTCAATTTGTCGAACGACCCGATCATCGAGAGGACCCTCACGCCGCGCTGTGCGCTGACGGTCGCCGAATACCTCGCCTTTGAGCTGGATATGCACATCCTCGTCATTATGACGGACATGACCTCCTACGCCGAGGCGCTGCGCGAATTCTCCTCCTCCAAGGGCGAGATCCCGGGCAGAAAGGGCTATCCCGGCTATCTTTATTCCGACCTCGCCTCGCTCTATGAGAGAGCAGGCATGATCAAGGGGCATCCCGGCTCGGTGACGCAGATCCCAATCCTCACCATGCCCAACGACGACATCACCCACCCGATCCCCGACCTGACCGGCTACATCACCGAGGGTCAGATCGTGCTCGACCGCGCCTTGCAGGGACAGGGCTTTTATCCGCCGGTCAGCGTGCTGCCGTCGCTGTCCCGACTGATGAAGGACGGCATCGGTGAGGGCTACACCAGAGCCGATCATCAGGCGCTCGCCAATCAGCTGTTCGCGTCCTATGCCAAGGTGATCGACGCGCGTGCGCTCGCCTCGGTCATCGGTGAGGAGGAGCTGTCTCCGATCGACAAAAAATATATTGAATTCGGCAAGCTCTTTGAGTCAAGGTTCGTCAACCAAGGGTTCACCGAAAACCGCACCATCGACCGAAGCCTTGACCTCGGCTGGGAGCTGCTCTCCGCACTGCCGCGAGCCGAGCTCGACCGTGTGGACGACGCGCTGCTCGACAACTACTACAGAGGCTGAGAGGTGAGAGTATGGCTGTACAGGCAGTGCCCACCAAGGGCAATTTGATGAACGCCAAAAAGTCGCTCGCCCTTGCCAAAAACGGCTATGAGCTGCTCGACCGCAAGCGCAACATCCTGATCCGTGAGATGATGACGCTGATCGACCACGCCAACGCCATTCAGGAAAAAATCGACAGCGCCTATGAAGAGGCGTATTTCGCCCTGCAAACCGCCAACATCTCCAACGGCTTTTGCGAGGACATCTCCAAGGCGATCCCGATCGAGGACGGTCTAAAGCTCGATTCGCGCAGCGTCATGGGCGTTGAAATCCCGATCCTCACGATGGACGAGAGCGAGTCCTATGACTACCTCCACTACGGCGCGCGCACCACCAACGCGGCTGTGGACAAGACGTTCATTCTGTTTACGCGCGTCAAGGAGCTGACCGTGGAGCTGGCTGAGATCGAAAACAGCGTCTACCGTCTGGCGGTTTCCATCAAGAAGACCCAAAAGCGCGCCAACGCGCTGAAAAACATCATGATCCCGCGCTTTGAGGAGACGGTGAAGTTCATCACCGACGCCCTCGACGAAAAGGACAGAGAGGAATTCAGCCGCCTAAAGGTCATCAAGCGCAAAAAGCTGCGTGATGCACAAAATAATACATAATCAAAAATCCTCTGAGATGCGATGACCTCAGAGGATTTTTTGTTAGTGTCAGTCTTTTTCCAAGGGGGCACACGGCGTCAGCTTGCCGGTGCGGTACAATTCGAGCAGCAAAGCCAAATCAGCCAGCTCTGCTTCCAGCGCGTCGCCTGCGTCGGTGGCGTAGACCATCACACGGCGCTGTTCTGTCTCGACGATCTCGGAGCTGGAATGAATGTCGCGGTTGTCGCGCAGCGCCTTTTCGCGGCTCTCAAAGGGCTGGTGCGCCTTGAGCCGCAGACCGTGCGAGTTAAAGATGAGCGTGTAGCCGGCAATGCCGGTTTTGGCGTGATAGTTTTTGCAGAAGCCGCCGTCGATCACCAGCAGCCTGCCGCCGGCGCGTATCGGCAGCTCGCCCTTGACGGTCCGCACCGGAGTGTGACCGTTGATGATATGCGAGAGCTTGGAATGCAGACCGAATTCCGCGAGGATCCGCTCGCAGACAGCCTCCTGATAATAAAAGCGGTAGTAGGGGTTTTTCTCCTCGTGGCGCACAGCGGCGTTGCGCAGATAGGCGTTTTCAAAGCCCTTGGTCTTGCGGCCGTTGAGCGGCGAGCTCTCACCGCAGCGCAGATACCACATAAAGTCCAGATCCGCCTGCTTTTTGTGCCGGCTGAAAAACGCGGCGCGTGCGTGCTCGTCCGCCAAGTCGAAGAACGCCTTGCCGCTGCATGTCGTACCGAAGAAGGTCACCTGCTGAAAGCCGCCGTTTTTATCGAGCGGCACGCAGCCGTGATAGAGCAGGTTGCCGTTGCAGACGCGGTACATGCCGCCTTTGTCGTAGATGAATTGGATATGCCGCTGCAGCTTGGCGCTCTGCAAAAATGCGAACCGCAGCTCGTCCATCACCTCCCGCTCCGCAGGCGTCAGGGCGTAGGGGTCATCGCGGCTGACGGTCGGAAACTGCGTTTCGTTGAGCGGATAGGTCACGCCGCCGAGGGTGATCGCGGCGTTGTCAAAATCGACCCGGTGGAGCAGCATGCGGTCGTCCATCCCAAAATCCGGGTTGCGCCGGATGAGCTGTCCCTCCAGCTTGAACTGCAAAACCGTGATCGCCGCCAGCGCCGCCTGCATGGGGGAGCGGTCGGGATAGAGCTGCTGCGCAAAGAGCGTCAGACCGCGCAGGCTGATACCGTAGCCGCTTTCAAGCGTGCGCACGGCGTTGTAGTGCAGGCAGTTGTAGATGGCGCAGGCGATGCAGACCTCGCTGCCGGCGGCGGCGCCCATCCAGAGAATATCGTGGTTGCCCCATTCAATGTCGATCGCGTGATAGGTCATCAGCAGGTCGAGGATCTTGTCGGCGGAATCGCCGCGGTCAAAAATATCGCCCACGATATGCAGCCGGTCGACCGCCAGCCGCTTCATCAGATCGGCAAGCGCGATCACAAAATCGTCCGCCGTCAGGCTGATCACCGTGTCGAGGATCGCGTTGTGGTAGTGTACCTGGTTGTTGTCCTCGTCCTTTTGGGCGTGCAGCAGCTCGTCGATGATGTAGGCGTAGTCCTCCGGCATCGCCTTGCGCACCTTGGAGCGCGTGTATTTGCTCGACAGCACGCGCGCAATCTCCAGCATGCGCTCCAGCGTCACGCGGTACCAGCCGGCGTCGATCGCGCGTTCCTTTTTGAGCAGCCGCAGCTTCTCGGCAGGATAATAAATCAATGTGCAGATCTCCATTATCTCCTCCGGCGGCAGGGTGTCGCGGTAGAGCAGCTCCACCTTTTCACGGATAACACCCGAACAGTTGTTGAGAATATGACAAAACGCCTCATATTCACCGTGCAGGTCGCTCATAAAGTGCTCCGTGCCCTTGGGCAAATTGAGGATCGCGTTGATATTGATGATCTCGCGCGTGACGGCGCGCACCGACGGATATTTTTCCGCCAATAGCTGCAAATATTTTTTGTTGCTGTCTGTTATTCCGGCTGCTGCCATTGCCATCGCCTCCTTTTTTGTTACTTATAGTATAGCAATTTTTCGGCAGAATGTAAACGATTGATAAAAAATTTTTTATTGCTCTCAAAATATTGTAATTATTCGCAAAGAATGCTATAATAAAAAAGATTATGAATGGTTGGAGGCATTATGAAAGAGCTGTTTTCTTTGATCGGCAAGCGGGACTTCAAGGGATTGTTCTACCGCAAGACCGATAATATATTCATTCAGTTTTTCCGCTATTGCTTTGTGGGCGGCTTGGCGACCGTCGCCGAGGGCGGCGCGCTGTGGCTGATCCAGCATTTTTTGTTTCGGGAGGCACAGGGCTTTTGGGTGTTTGCGTCACAGGCGATCGCATTTGTGATCGGCTTGGTGGTGAATTTTGTTCTGTCCAAGCTCTTTGTCTTTCAGGAGAAAAGCGAAAAAACCAACGCGGCAGGGGAGTTTTTGACCTACGCCGTCGTCGGCGTGGTGGGACTCGGCATCAAGGAGCTGCTGCTCTGGCTGTTCCATATCCAAATCGGCTGGCACTACATGCTGGTGTGGGTGGTATCGACCATCATTGTTCTTATTTGGAATTATACCGGACGCCGGCTGCTGCTCTACCGCAAGAAAAAATAACAGGAAAAGGTGTATATAAATGCAAAAGGTACTGATAATCGGCGCGGGTCCTGCCGGACTGACAGCGGCATATGAGCTGCTGGACAAGAGCCGCGATTTTGAGGTGATCGTGCTCGAGGAGAGCGACCGCTTCGGCGGCATCTCACGCACGGTCAATTACAAGGGGAACCGCATGGATATGGGCGGTCACCGGTTCTTTTCCAAGGTGCCAGAGGTCAACGCATGGTGGGAAAAAATGCTTCCCACGCAGGGCGCCATGCCCTATGACGATGTGGTGCTCGGCAGAGAATCCACGACCGTTGCCGGAGGTCCAGACCCCGAACAGACCGACAGGGTCATGCTGCGGCGCAACCGCCTGTCGCGCATCTTCTTCAATTCCAAATTCTTCGACTATCCCGTGTCGCTCAAATTCGCCACGATAAAGAATATGGGCTTCGGCACCACGCTGGTCGTGGGCTTCAGCTATCTCAAAACGCTGTTTCACAAGCGCGAAGAAAAGTCGCTCGAGGATTTTTATATCAACCGCTTCGGCAAAAAGCTCTACTCCATGTTCTTTGAAAACTATACCGAGAACCTGTGGGGCAGACATCCGTCCGAGATCTCGCCCGAATGGGGCGCCCAGCGCGTCAAGGGACTTTCCATCAAGGCGGTGCTCGGCGACATCTTCGGCAAAATGTTCAACAAAAAGAACCGCAAGGTAGAGACCTCGCTGATCGAGGAATTCGCCTATCCAAAGCTCGGTCCCGGTCAGCTCTGGGATCTGACCGCCGCCGATGTGGAGAAGCTGGGCGGCACCATCATCAAAAACGCCAAGGTCGTCGGTATCATCAAGGACGGCGGCCGCCTGACAGGGCTTGTCTATGAAAAGGACGGCAAGCGCGTCACGGCAGACGGCGACTATGTGATCTCCTCCATGCCGGTCAAGGATCTGGTGGAGGGCATGAACGATGTGCCCGAGCAGTATCGCCAAATCGCGTCCGGCTTGCCGTACCGCGACTATATGACCGTCGGCGTGCTGATCCCGCACCTCAACCTCAAAAACGAGACAAACACCAAAACCATGGGCAATATCGTGCCCGACAACTGGGTCTATGTCCATGACAGAAGCGTCAAAATGGGACGCTTCCAGATCTATAACAACTGGTCGCCCTATATGGTGAAAAACATCGAAAACACCGTTTGGATGGGCTTGGAATACTTCTGCAACGAGGGTGATGAGATGTGGTCGATGACCGACGCCGCATTTGCCGAAATGGCGGTCGGTGAGATGGTCAGGATGGGACTTATCGGCAGCACGGACGAGGTGCTCGACACCCATGTGGAGCGCGTCAAAAAGGCGTATCCGGCATATTTTGACACCTATGCGCAGATGGACGAGCTGCGCGCCTATCTCGACACGATACCCAATCTGTTCTGTGTGGGCAGAAACGGTCAGCACCGCTACAACAACATCGACCACAGCATGTGCACCTCCTTTGAAACCGTCAAAAACATTCTCTCCGGCGAGACAGGCAAGGATAATATCTGGAATGTCAACACGGAAAAGGAATATCATGAGGAAGGCAAGTCATGAGTAAGACGTCCAAAAAGAGATCCAAACAAACCGTCAACAAAAAACTGCCTGCCATCGACATCCTTTTTGATACGATCCTGCGCCATCCGTTTATCTTTACGGCGCTGGCGTGCATCCTGCTGCTGCCGTTCGGCTTTGCGCAGTGGGAGAACATCGGCATAGAGTGGATCGTGCTGGAGGCTGCCATCTGGATCGTCGCTTCAACAGCGCTGATCGCCTTTGGCAGTCCGGGCAGCAGCAAAAAGGTGAACATTTATCTGATCGTTTCTTCTATCGTTTTGATCGTAGCCTTTTCGGTCATTGTCGCCCAAAACGAGCTCGCGGCGACCTATATGTTCGTGCCGGTGCTGCTGGGCGTGTTGCAGATCGGCGTGGTGCTGTTCCGCAGAGGCAAGCTCACCGCCGACCGGCTGATCGTGCTGCTCGCGCTGCTCGGCATCGTCGCGCGCTACTGCTATTGCCTCACCTACGACGTCACCACCATGCAGCACGATATCGGCACCTACGACGGCACGCACGGTCATTTGTCCTACATTCAGTATTGGTATGACAACGGTCTCAAGCTGCCTGCTTTTAACGTGACGACGCGCTGGCAGTTCTATCATCCGCCGCTGCACCATATCCTGATGGCGTTCGGCATGCGGATATTCACCTTCTTCGGCATGCCGCTCCCGATGGCGCATGAGGCGATACAAATTTTGCCGATGATCTATTCCTCGCTGTGCATCGCGGCGGTCTGGCGCATTGCCAAGCTGATCGGTCTGGACGGCGCCGGACTGGTCGTCGCCGTGAGCGCGGTCTGCTTTTATCCGACCTTTATCATCTGGAGCGGCGCGTGCAACAACGATATTTTGATGACGCTTTTTGTGCTGCTCGCCATGCTCTGGACGCTCAAATGGGCGCAGAAGCCCACGCTGCCGCGTATTCTCCCGATAGCGCTCTGCGTCGGCTGCGGCATGATGACAAAGCTCTCGGCGTGGATGGTCGCACCGGCGATCGCCATGGTGTTTTTGTGGGTGTTCATCCGGAACATCAAAACGCCGCTGCGGTTTATCGGACAGTTTGCGGCATTCGGCGCCGTGTGCGCACCGCTCGGCTTGTGGTGGGGCGTGCGCAACCTGCTCACCTTCAAGATTCCGCTCACCTACGTGCCGGACACCAAGATGGAAGCCATGTCTGTGGCGCACATACCGGCGGCACAGCGCATCTTTGATTTCAGCCTGTGGCAGTTTGACTTTCCCTTTGAAGCGTTCACCTTCCACGGCGCGACCTACAGCGAGTACAATCCGATGATAGGTCTGCTCAAAACCTCGGTTTTCGACGAATTTTATGAGCCGTGGGCGCTCAATTGGTTCAGCACCGCGCTGGTGATTCTGGCAGCCGTGCTGACGGTCATCGGCGTCGCCGCCCTGATTTGGATGGTGTGCAGCAAGCGCACGGGCATGGACTTGATGACAAGACTCTTTTTTGCGGTCATCGTCCTGACCTTTGTGATCTCCTACTATTCGTTCTGCTTTGAGTTCCCGTACGTCTGCACCGAGAATATCCGCTACTGCATTCCGGTGATCCCGATCCTCTCCATCGCAGCGGGCTTTCTCTGCAACCGTGTTTTCCGAAAGCGGACATAAGAGGAGCCAACCTGTCAATCCATATATTCTCCGACCCGAAAACGGCTGCAACAGGCGGTTTTCGGGCTTTTGCTTGGCAGGGGAGAAG
>ONGI01000036.1 GCA_900317315.1 uncultured Eubacteriales bacterium | reverse complement strand
AGCCGCCGACGTGCTTTAGGGATGATTTGAAGCCGCCGCCCTCGGTGAGGATATAGACCGCCAAAAAGGACGAAGCCGACGAGCCGCAGCAGGTGCCGCAGCCTAAGCCGACAGAGACGGAAGCCGCCAATGCTTCTGCCAACATATGCTCAACCCCTTTCGCTCGCGAGCAGCGCCGCGCCGATCGCGCCGTTGAACTGCGGATGCTTTGCAACAAACACATCGCGCATCAGCTCGTCCTCAAATGCCTTGCGCAATCCTATATTCAGCGCACCGCCGCCCGTCATAAGGACGTCGCCGTTCTTCTCGCTCTTTTTCATCATCTTGATAATGCGCTTTGCCATGGAAAGGTGCATTCCCGAAAGAATGTCGCGGCGGTCGTATTTACGCGCGATCAGTGAGATGACCTCCGACTGCGCGAACACCACGCAGGTGCTGTTGATGTCGCAGGGCGCGGTGCTTTCGAGCGAGAGCGGTCCCACTTGGTCGATGGTCGTTTCGAGTATCTGCGCGATGACCTCCATGAATTTGCCCGTTCCGGCGGCGCACTTGTCGTTCATGCTGAAATTCTTGACGGAGTAATTTGCGTCGAGATAGATGATCTTGCTGTCCTGACCGCCGATATCGACGATCATTCCCGGACGGTATTCCCTCGGCGCCGTTACGCGCACGCCGTAAGCGTGGGCGGTGATCTCGCTCACGTCGTCGTCAGCGACCTCAAGGATTTTGCGGCTGTAGCCCGTCGCCATCGTGTAATGGATACGGCTCACGCCGCTGTTGTTCATCAGCTTTGCAAGCAGCCGCTTTGCCGCGCCGTTGTTGTCGATGCCGGTGTTGGTCACGCCGGTACGGAGCACGCGCTTGTGTTCGTCTATGAGAGCGGCTTTCAGATAGGTCGAGCCGCCGTCCAAGCCTGCATATATCTTCATTGAAAAGTCTCCTTATTGTTTTTAGATCATGCCACGTTATTGACCCGCCGCTAATTAAGCGTTTCCGTTATCGCTGTCATTTTCGAAGGCGGATCGCGGAGTCGCCGCCGCGACCATACTTGATGAGCTCGATGAACGCCTCCACGCGGATGCGAAGCTGTTCCACATCCTCCTCGTTGTAGTCGCTTTCTACGCGGATGATCGGTACGCCGAGCTTGCCCATTTCTTCCTCCAACACCTGATATTCGTAGTCGTAAACCAGACAGCCGCGCAGAACGTGATAGATCACGCCCTGCACCTGATAGTCCTCGAGCATCTGCATGATCCGGTACACCCTGCGCCTGTTGTCGGTAAAGGTCGGGCAGGTGCAGGGACGTGTGCTTTTGTTGGCAAGCGCGCGCATAATGCCGTCGGTGCTTTGGTCGGCGATTGCAGGCGGATCGTATGCGCCGCGTTCACCCATGCAGGTTTCGTCCGCCACCAATGCGCCGCCCATTTCTTCGATCAGCAGAGGGAGCTTGAAGTTAGGGAATACGATCGGCGAGCCTGTCACCAAGATGCGCGGACGGTTTTCCTTGGAAGCCATCTCTTTGCGTTTGATTTTTCTTTCTATTTCATCACATAAGTTGTGCATATACCGCGTCCAGATCGAAACGTGCGTATAGCTCAGCGCGTTCAGCGCCGCCAGATAGTGCGTTCCCTTGATGACGAGCGGAGACTTGCGGCGAAGCTCAATGAAGCGCGATAATTCATACTGCGCTGCCGCTGTCAAACCGCACGCCCATGAAAGCCGCTCATAGCTGAGTTGCTTGCCGGTTATTTTCGTCAACTCCTCGCTGAACTGATACAGCTCTTTGACATAGTGCTCCATGTCCTCGTCGCGGTCGCGCCCTGTGGGAACGTGGAGCATGACGGTCCTGCGGCGTTCACTCAGCCAGCCTGCCAGCTTCTTTTTGCAGTCGCAGGTGATCGGCACCGCCATCATTTGACATTCCTGATAGACCGGCATCACGCTGATGCTCTCAAAGCCCATGACCGCCTTGACGAGCGGGCAGGCGTCACGCGGCGCGATGTCGTCGCCGATATTGAACGCCGTATAGCTGCCGCCGCAGAGCTTGACGGGCATAGCGCCTGCCGCGTAGATCAGCTCCGGCGGCACCATCACGCAGTAGGTGCCGACCGACGGCGTGTCCTTGGGCTTGACAGCGCCCTGCATATCGACAAATACATGCTTCAAGATTTGCAAAAAAGGATCGAGCGCGTCGGGCTTGTGCGGCAGCTCGTCGATTTTTCGGAGATATTTCACGGACGTCGCCGCGCTTTTGTTGAGGAACCGCTGCTTTCGGCGTTCCTCGGGGGTTCCCTGTCTGCTGTTATCCATCCAAATCTTCCTTTCCGCTGAACGGCGCGTATTTATCCTTGGGCGCGTACTGCTTCATAAATTTCATACGGTCGGCGTTGTATATCTTCTTGCTGCAGAAGGTGATCGCCAGCGCGTTGTTTTCGGGACAGCGGCGCACACATTCGCCGCACAGAATGCACTCCGAGGTCGTCACGTCGATCTTGCGGACGTCCTTGCCCTCGCGCTCGGTGAAGATGGATTTGATACCCATTGGGCAGGCTTCATAGCAAGCGCCGCATTCGGTGCAGGCGACGGCGTTCTTTTTCAGCTTGAACAGCGATATCTTGTGCGTAAGTCCGAGGATGAATCCCAGCGGACAGACGTTGCAGAAGCAACGGCGCTTGAAGAAGCCGCTGACCAGCACGATCACCATGATAAATCCGTTCAGCCCCAAGCTCAGCTTGAAGCCGGCAAGCGCAGGCGATACCGCCGCGGCAGGACAGAAGTCGCAGAAATTGCCGCCGACAAAGCCGATACCGAGGAAGATGATCAGCATGACCCATTTCACCAAGCGGAGAACGGCATACAGTTTTTCATTGAGTGCGATCCCCTCGATATGCAGGGCTTGCCTTGCTTCGTGCGCAACGTCCTGAATAAAGCCCAGCGGACAGACAAAGCCGCACAGCACGCGTCCGAGCAAGACCGCGCAGACGATGAAGGTGCCGAAGAACGCCAGTATCTCCTGCCAGCCCTCCTGAAACAGTACGTCCAAATGGCTGAAATAAAAACACCCGGCATTGGTGAGCTGATCGAGGTTATACGGGCAGGCAAAGACGGGGAGGTGAATGTTCGTGAACACCGTTCCGAACAGGCGACCGCCGAAGATCAGCAGTGCAAAGCTGAGGATCATCACGATCCAGCGGACGGTCTCAAAGCCGAACACAAGGCGCTTTTTGCGCTTATCTCTCGCCATGATCCCGGTTTTGCCGACGGGGAGCTTTTCTTTTTTGTAAAGCAGCTTGCGCAGCAGCACGTCAAGGGCGATACATACGGCTGACACTAAAAGGATGATAGCGAACGGCAGCATGGCGGACAGCCATTGCGTGCTGAAAAGCGCGGCTCCTTTATCCTGATATTCATAATCGTCAAATTGAAAAAAAGGAATGTCAGCCGCAAAATACGCTGCCGCGCAAAGGGCGACGGCAAAGACGGCAAACAGGATTTTGCTTATCACTTTTTTATTCATACGCCCTCCTATGCGGTTCTGCGCCTTTTATCGCTTACGATTTTTCGCTGTGTCAGCATTTCGCCGAACGCCTCCATACGTATTCTCAATTGCTCCATATCCTGATACTGATAGTCGGTTTCCAGACGGAACACGGGAATATCCAGCTCCTCCGCCGCCTTTTCGATACGCGGCAGCTCAAAGTCATATTCGATTTGTCCCTTGAGGATATGGCACACGATCCCGTCGGGATGAAGCTGCCTGACAAGGTGCATGAAGTAGGCGTACAAGCCCTCGTTGTTCACCCTTGCGCCGGAGGCGATCGTTTTCAGATGTGTTTGGGCGATCTGTTGCAGCAGGCTGCCGGCAGACGTAAACGCTTTTATTTTCGGCGCCGCAACGGACGCTCCCAGTGACAGGCTGTCCGCGAGCGCCGTGATTTTCATTCCTGCCGATGTGATGAGCTGCGGCACCTTGTAATTCGGAAAAACGACCGGTGAGCCGAGGATCATCACGCTCGGCTGATCATTCTTCGGGAATGCATACCGCCTGCAAAGCTGTTCCAGCTCTGCGCCGAGAGCGCCGATATGTGTGCACCATCCCTCCAAATCATCGGCAAAATACATACATTGTTTTGCCAACAACACCGCCTCATCCGAAATGATATTGCCCGATGAAAAAGCCGCCGTGAAAAACCGCTGCCGCTGATAATGCGCATTTGCGACACGCTTTACAGCGCGTTTCAGATTGCCGCCTGTAAAGTGCTTGCCGGTGTGCTTGCCGATCATCTCCGCAAGCGCTGTCAACTGCTCTTTGTAGTATTGAGCGGCGTTTGCAGTCCGGGTCGGCGGAATATCCAACGCGGCGACCTTTCTGCCGTTGTTCTGCAAAACGGAGATCAGCTTGCGCCTGCTGTCGGAGGAAACCGCCGTCACGATCAGGGCGTTTTCTGTCAGGTCAAATGCGGGATTGAGCAGCCACCCGAGCGAGGAACGGCTGAACGGGTCGGTGTCTCGCGGCGTGAGCTCGTCCGCCCAATGCGCCGTGCCGAGGCTGCCGCCCAACACATAAAACGGATCGTCACAGACCGCGTACAAAATCTCTGCCGGAATGTCGTCGCCCAGCACGATCAGCCGCGGGCTTCTGCTGTTCAGATAATCCTTGTTGAAGCGCTGCAGCGCGACTTCCAAAAACCACCTGAGCTGCGTCAAATGCTTGTTATCTTTATATATCCTGTTGAGTGTTTCCAGCGCCTCGTTCAAAAAGGCGTTATGCTCCGTAGGTTTCATAATACTCCACCGTCGCGCTTTCCGCTTTTGCGCGTCCTTTCATACATCTTGGGCTGACAAGCGAGCAGTTGTGTCGGCAGCCGCCGCAAATCAGCGTTGAGAGAAATTGCGTGAGAGAAGGCACATCGCCGCCGGATTCGTTTTGCTGCGGCAGCAGTTCTTCATCAGACTCATTTTCGGAGGAATCTTTATCCTCAATGATCTCCTCCTGCAAAGGTTCCGTGATCGCTTCCGTTTCGGGCTGCTCGATAGCGTAGTCCTGCGGAGGATCTGTATCTTCTATTTCTGTCGGCAACGTCGGCGGAACCGTCGTCACCGGATACACGGTCGCAGGCTGCGTCGCACTTTGCGTTGCAACGCTCCCGTTCGGCGTGATCAATTCACCCGGATCCTTCATCACCGCGAACGGTTGACGGATCAGCGCGTAAGCAAAGCAAACGCCGATCGTTCCCGCCGCAAATCTTTTGATGATCTTGTCTCTCATATCAAGCCACCTCCTGTAGTATGCCTGTATTGTACAAGGCGAACCTAATATAAAACTAAAACAGATTGCCTGCCGCTAAAAAACTTTGGTATGCCCTTCATCATTTGTTCCATGCTGCGGTCATACCGGTTTTCTGTAAATAAGAATGTTCTCACACTCCTTATAGTTTTTTGGAAACAAACAAAAAAACTCTGAAAGGATTTCTCCAATCAGAGTTTTTCTTTTGTTTATTTTATATATTCAGATAAACTGAACGTTGACACCGGCAGGATCTTTAACAAAGAAGAACCGCACCTGCGGCATAGGCGATATAAACGGCGTGGGATTCAATCCGTCACTGCAAAATTCATTATATATTTTCTCGAGGTCATTCGTGTGAAAGCCAATAGAAATGTTTTCGTTTCCTGCATCAGACGCACCGGGCTTCTCAATAATCTCTATCGCCGTATCGTCCGCGGCGCCGGATAGAAACACAATGTTCTTCCCCATCGGGCGCATATCTCTGCTGACCGTCAGCCCGACGTATTTTTGATAAAATTCGATTTCCTTTTCAAACGCTTCCGTTTGTATCGTGATATGATTCAGCTTCATGATACACCTCCGTAACAAGTCGCATCAAAGCACCTTGACCAACTCGTCCTTGCTCTTGGAAACCGTATGTCTTTCGGAAGGCTTGCAGTCATCAGCCATGACGCCGACGGAATTCGTAGTCTTCCATTTCCGGGAACAGCTTTTTCAACGAAACGGCGTCAAAGTGACCGATCCATGTTGAGCCGTAGCCGAGATCATGAATGGCGAGCATCATCTGTGTCGTCACGATCGCCGCGTCGATGTCGGCAAAGTTCTTCTGATCGTAGGGGCGCACCCATGCAATATCCGCTTTTGATCCGATAGCAAATATCACGGGAGCCGGTTCGATGAATTTCATCTTTGTGCAGGAAAGCAGTTTTGCCTTTGCTTCTGCGCTTTCAAACGCCCAAATTTTGAACGGCTGATAGTTTACCGCCGTAGGCGCGCACAGTCCTGCTTCAATGATCTTGTCAATATCCTCCTGCGGAACCTCTCCGCTGACAAACTTTCGGGCAGAATATCTGTCCTTTGCAAGTGTTAAAAAGTCCATGCTGTTACCTCCTGAAATGTTTATTTTTCTTTATGTCTGCGCTGTATTGTTACTGCCGTCAATTCAAAACTCATATCAAGCAGCATTTTGATTTGCTCATCATCCGCGCTGCCGTCTAAGGCAACAGAGAGCCACTTATCCTTATTCATGTGATATGCCGGAAAAATGCCCGGTTCACTTCTTAACGAACCAACAAGCAGAGGGTCGCATTTCAGATTGACAATATCGATCATTCCGTTCGAACGGATACCTAACCTTGCCTTGGGTATGGTCATCACAAGAGCAAACCACTTGCGGTTGTTCTCATGACGGTATACAGCGGCATCCGGTGTACTCTCCCACGGGAAATCAGGAACGGTGCTGTAGGCTTCCGCGATATACTTTTGCAATTCTGTCTTATTCATATCTCATCAATCCTTATACGCTGTTACGAACGGCTGCTCATAGGGTATTGCAATCTGTGTACATGGTCCCTCTCGCCATATTTCAAAGAATCGTGCAAGCGGAACAAGATAATAACCGTCCTGACTATGGTCGGTCACGTCATAGGGATCCGCCATGATCAACACGTCATCATACGGACTGTACGTGCCGCAGATATAATCCGTTGTCTGCTGATAAGTCTGAAAACGCGGAAGGATAATTCTGCGGCATACAATCAGAATTGGCATGACGGAAGCGAGCAGAAAAAATACTCTAAATAATATCATAGCAAAAATTTCCTGTTTTGTCTACGGTCAGTCACATCGTTATTCCTGACATTTCTTCTTCACTGCCATTTGTGAGATACACATCGGAAATCACAGCATTCAACTCTCCGTCTGCGTACTCCGCACTCTCAAACTCGGGACGGCTTCTGAGGATAAATATATTGTGTCATTGTATTCCTCCAATTTCTATACCGTCATCAAAAGCAGCTACGCAGAACTCTTTCGGCGATTGATGATAGACCTCTTGGTTTTTTGCTGTGATAAGCTCCTTCACGAGCTGAGCTTCAGCTTTGGAAATATATAAAAAGAGCCAACCGCTTATTTCTAAACGATTGGGCGTCGGTGGACGCTTTCTCCGCTTGAATTGATCTGATGTTGATTTTCTCTTTACAGAAGTTCGGTTCCCGAAAAACTGCGAAATAACCGATTTACATCTACGTTTCGTGACAAAAATATCACGGTTCTGAAATGGAAAAAAGCCCGATAAAATCGGGCTTTTTCAGGGAAATATCTTTTTGCATATCCTTTATGTCAAGGGTAGGCGAAAAAGATGGTTTTTCGGAAAACCGCTGGGGAGAAGTGAACTTCCGTAAAACAAGTGTTCAGAACAGTCCGATCAATTCCTCCGGAGAAACCGCGGTAATCTCCGAAAACATAAAATCTGGTTTATTGCGCGTAACAATATAATCTGCATTGACTGTTTTCGCGCATTTTGTCAGGATGCAATCTTCAAAATCCTTGAATTTTGCATTATCCAAAGCCGCTATCACTTCTTCATGCGTTGTACCTGCAACCGTTAGCATTTCACATAAACTTTTAAGCGCTAACCTCCTTGTATCATCAGGAATTCTTCGCATGATATACCACAAGGTTGTAACGGTATGAAGCGCGATATAGCCGTGAAAATCATCAAGGCAGCATTTTTCCATAACAGCTTTGGCGTTGTTATAGAAGGGTTCTCTTTTCAGCAGATAATCGAGGATAATATTTGTATCAATCAGCAATACCATATTTTTCCTCCATTGCTTGCTTTAATTCTTCATCGGCTTTAAAATCGCTGGGAAGCTGCAAATCCAGCGCTTCCAAACGAGCAAAAGCATTTTTCTTTTTCAAGACAATCTGCCGCTTTAATGCTATGAGGCTGAGTTCATCTGCCGCAAGCGTGATAATCGCCTGAATTTTCTCATCCGGCAACTGTTGAATGAGTTGAATTGCCTGTTCTTGAATCGCTGTCATCATAATCACTCCCTATAAAAATTAGAATTAACGCCCCAACGTATATGTGATGGGGCGTTTCTGGTGGAGATGAGGGGAATCGAACCCCTGTCCGAAAGATGTTTGCCGCGAGTTTCTCCGAGCGCAGTCGCTATATTGACATTCCCTCTCCGTGCCGCCTAACGACAGGCTGCACGGTTTAGTAGCTTCTGATGGATGACAAGGCGCGAAGCGGTGCCCTGTTCACCTTTACCTCTGATCGACGCCCCTTGTGCGGCCGAGGTCCTCCGCACAGGGACGAGCTGCATCAAGCAGCTAAAGCAACTGTATTTTTGTCAGTTATTTTAAGTTTGCGGATTTTATGGCGGTTCCGCACCGCCGCTCGCTTATCACGGGTCGCATCCCCCGTCGAAACCTTTACATCCCCGTATATTTTGTAATGCATAATTCATAATGCATAATTCTATTCTATCATAATGCGTAATTTCACGGAAGCGTTTCCTCTCATTCAATTACGCATTATGCATTACGAATCATGAATTGAACTCATCTGTTTTGTTCCTTGATGGCGCGCTCCATGTCGCGCTTGGCGGCGCGTTTTGCCATGTCCTCGCGCTTGTCGTAGAGCTTTTTGCCCTTGCAGAGACCGACCTGCACCTTGACGCGGCTGTCCTTGAAGTACAGGCTGATGGGAATGAGCGAATAGCCCATCTGCTTCACCACGCCGAAAAGCCGGTTGATCTCCTTTTTGTGCATGAGCAGCTTGCGCACGCGCATCGGGTCGCGGTTGAAGATGTTGCCCTGCTCATAGGGCGAGATGTGCATGCCGTTGACAAAGATTTCGCCCTTGTCGATCGAGCACCAGCTGTCCTTGAGGTTGACCCTGCCCTGACGGATGGATTTGACCTCGGTGCCGAACAGCTCGATGCCTGCCTCGTAGCTCTCTTCGATAAAATAGTCGTGCCGCGCCTTTTTGTTCTGCGCGATCGTTTTCAGTGAAGCCATCAGATCTCATTCCTGCCTTCCAGCGCTTTTGCCAGCGTGTACTCGTCCGCATACTCCAAATCGCCGCCGACCGGAATGCCGTATGCCAGACGCGTCACCCGAACGCCCATGGGCTTGAGCAGCTTGGAGATATACAGCGCGGTCGCGTCGCCCTCCACGGTGGGATTGGTCGCCATGATGACCTCGCTGATGTCATTGCCGGAAAACCGCGCCAGCAGCTGCTTGATCGTCAAGTTCTCGGGTCCGACGTCGTTGAGCGGCGAGATCGCGCCGTGCAGTACGTGATAAACGCCCTTAAACTCATGCGTATTCTCCACCGCCGTGGCGTCGCGCGGCGTCTCCACCACGCAGATCACGCTCTGGTCGCGCGCCGCGTTTTGACATACCGGACACAGCTCACGGTCGGTCAGGTTGCAGCAGCGGCTGCAATAGCGGATCTTGTCGTGCGCGTCCGTCACTGCCTTGGCGAGTGCGTCCGCTTCTGTTTTTGACAGATTTAATACATAATATGCAAGCCGCTGTGCGGTTTTGTGTCCGATACCGGGCATTTTTTCAAACTGATCCACCAGATTTTCCAGCGGAGCCACATTGTATTGCGCCATTGTTAAAAGAGTCCGGGAATATTCAGACCGCCGGAAATGGCGTCCATTCTCTCTTCCTTTTCCTTGGCTGCGGTTCTGAGCGCCTCGTTGGTCGCCGCCATGATCAGGTCGGAGAGCATTTCGACGTCGTCGGGGTCGATGACCTCGGGCCGGATCTCTACCTTGACCAGCTCGGGCTTGCCGCTGACGGTCACCTTGACGGCGCCGCCGCCTGCCGCTGCTTCATATTCTTTGGTTTCCAGCTCTGCGGAAGCCGCTTCCATATCGTCCTGGATCTTTTGTGCCTGACGGGCGAGCTGCTGGATATTGTTGCTGCCGCCGGCGCCGTAGCCCTTGGGTAATCTTGCCTTCATGTGTATATCATCCTTTCGTTGGTTCCTCTAATCTTTATTGTGGGTAACTTCCTCAACCGGAATACCGCTGTCTGCCAGCCGTTCCTTCAACAGCTGAAAAGCGTCGACCTTCGCCTGCTCCTGTGCGGGCGGACGGTAGGGTCCCAGCTTGTAGACCTTTCCGGTCACATCTTGGATCACGCTGCGGATCTCCTGCCTGCGGCTGCTGTGGCGCAGCAGCTCGAACGCCATGGAATTCTGCGTGTCTATCAGCAAATAACTGCCGCTCTCGTAAGCCGCTGAGCCGACGAACGCCGCCGCGATGGAGCGCGAGATCGGCTTGAGTCCCTCGATCACCTCGACCCACTGCGGAAACGGCTTGGCGCTGCGGTACAGCTCCTCCAAGCTTTTGGGCGCTGCCGGAGCAGGCGCAGGCTTGGGCGGCTGTGCGGCAGGCTTTTGCTCCGTTTGAGGCTTTGGCTCTTCCTTTTGCAAGGACGGCGCTTCCTCTTTTGGGGATGCAGGCGCCTCCTGCTTTGGCTCCTGCACAGGCGCCTGCTCCGTCTGAACGGGAAGCGGCTCTGTCTGTATGGTGACGCCGCGCTTGACGGCGCGCTCCAGCGCGGTCAAACGTGCGGTGATCGCCTCGTTGGTGCCGTCCAGCTCGGGAGCCGACAGCTTGACAAGCGCCATCTCCAGCTCGGTGCGGTCGCCGGTGCCGTGCCCCATGCGCTGGTAGGCACGCGAGAGCACATCCATATCATAGACGATATCGGCGAGCGAGAGATAATCGCTCTGGGTTTGTGCCTGCTCAAACTCCTCCTCTGACATCACCAAAATGTTGCGCGGAGAGCGAACAGACTTTATCAGCATCAAGGCGCGGAAGTGGGCAATCAGCTCGTCGCAGAGACGCGCCATGTCCTTTGACTCGCCGTAGAGACGGTCGACCGCCTCCATCGCCTTGGCGGTGTTTTTGTTAATGATGCAGGCGGACAGTTCATACAGGTATTTTTTGTCCGCCAGACCGGCTGCCTGCCGAACGACCGCTTCGTCCACCGTGTCGCTGATGGCAATACAGCGGTCGAGCAAAGAGAGCGCGTCGCGCAGGGCGCCGTCGGCAACACCTGCGATCAGCAGCGCCGCCGCCTCGCTGAGCTGCACCTTCTCCTGACCGGCGACATAGAGCACGCGGTCGGCGATCGCCTGCGGCGGGATACGGTGAAAATCAAACCGCTGGCAGCGCGACAAAATCGTCTGCGGCAGCTTGTGTACCTCGGTGGTCGCGAGGATAAAAATGACGTGCTCCGGCGGCTCCTCGAGCGTTTTGAGAAGCGCGTTGAACGCCTCGGTGGTGAGCATATGCACCTCGTCCACAATGTAGACGCGGAACCGCGCACGGTTGGGCTTGAACTGCACCTCGTCGATAATATCGCGGATATTCTCGATTTTGCGGTTGGACGCGGCGTCCATCTCGACGACATCGAGCACGCTGCCGTTCTCGATGCCCTTGCAGATCTCGCACACACCGCACGGATCGCCGTTTTGGGGATCGAGACAGTTTGCCGCCTTTGCCAAAATTTTGGCGCAGGTGGTCTTGCCCGTACCGCGCGAGCCTGTGAACAGGTAGGCGTGGGTGAGCCTGTTTTCGATGACTTCGTTTTTCAGCGTGGTCGTGATATGCTCCTGACCGGCGACGTCCTCAAAGGTTTTGGGGCGCCATTTGCGATAAAGCACCTGATACAATGAATCAAAATCCCCTAAAATAAAGCACGTTTTATGTCTTTTTTCGCGACAATACAAGAAATGCAAGCCGCGGCAGCGTGACGCTGCACCCAATATTCTCAAGGAAGCCGTTGCAGCCTGTCAAAGCAAGTCACACTTTGCGACAATACAAGAAATGCAAGCCGCGGCGTTCAAATAAGAGAACGACAGACTGACTGTATCGCATCAGGAAAACTGCTTAATGCTGCTCGGTTCCCCGCCTGACATGGTTCACAGGTCCCAATCGCACAGGGCCTGTCGTTCGCTTATTTGAACGCAATGACAACTTGCATTGCTACATATTATAGCACATCTTTTTGATAAAATCAAGTAGTTTTTTTGAGTTGAGTGTTGAGTGTTGAGAGTTGAGAGTTAAGAGTTAAGAGAAGGGTCGCTTCGCTCCGGATTTATAGTGTTGAACGTTGAGTGAGTCCATTCTGTTTTTCGCAGCAACGTCTAAGTGAGCGGAAGCCTTCTCCCGAGGAGAAGGTGGCGCGGCACCTGAGCAGAATGTTATCTGCATTGCTGCGTTTCGGAAGATACTAAACGTCAAATAAAGCGCAAGCCTTGCGGCGCCGTGACGGAAGAGGGCAAGCGAAGCGCTTCCTAAATCGGACGGTCAGCAAAAGGACAGATTCGCTTACCCTCTTCCGTCACACTGCCGCCGACGTTGGAACGTTTCAAAATTTCATCTATTCTTAACCAAATTATAAATTTTTATCGTCAGCGCAGGCAGTGTGCCACCTTCTCCTCGGGAGAAGGCTTTGGTGCAAGAGGAAAACGCGATTGAATATTCGTAATTAGCAGGACGGAAAAGGCTTGAGATTTTTCCACGGCGACGCAGGGGCAAACCCGTGTGTTTGCCCAACCGTGTACTCTCATCTAACATTTTATATTCAGGAAATGAACGGTTCCCTACCCGGGTGCACACATGGGTGCACCCCTACAGACCCAAGGCAAACGTGCAGCTGAACACTACAAATCCGAAGCAACCCGAAATTATTCTTTATTCTTTATTCGTTAAAACCGCCTGCCCGCCGCCAAAACGAGCAGGCGGTTCCTCTCAGTCAATTATGCATTACGCATTAAGAATTTCACTTCACAAATTACTTTCTTCCCGAAAGCTTTCTGTCCAGCTTTGTCGCTCTGAAGATAATCAGCACGACGACGGCGCAGAGAATGCCGAGGAGCATGCCTGCCAGCACGTCGGTCGGAAAGTGGACATAGGCGTAGCAGCGCGAGAACATCATGTAGAGCACCGGCACCAGAAAGACCAGTCCGAGCACCTTGTTTTTGGCGAGAAGAACCGTTCCGAACGCCGCTGCGGCGCAGCTGTGACCCGACGGGAAGCTGTAGCCGCTCGGCTTTTTGACGATCAGCTCCGCGTTGAGAAAGAGGTTGCGCGGATCGTCCGTCAAAAACGGACGCGGACGCGCCACGATGTTTTTGATGACAAATTCTCCCAGCAACAAGCCCAGTCCCATGGACAACAGTCCGATAACGCCTGCGGCGCGTGTCTTTTTGAAAAAGATAAAAATGACGGATATGACGATCCACACAATGCCGGCGTGACCGATGGTGCTGAACAGCTGCGTCAGCCAATCCAGCGCGTCACAGCGAAAGTGCTCCTGGATGAAATTCAGGACCGAAAAGTCCCAGCTAAGTATTTGTTCCATGATCTGACTCCTTTTCTTCTGATTTATCGTTCAAAGTCCTTGACTTTGGCGTACAAGATCTCATCCACCACCGCTTCAACAGCCACGCCTCCGGCGGTGTATTCCTCGTGTATCAGCGTGCCGCTGTCGCGGATGCTGCTGATCAGTCCTGCCTTGTTGAACGGCACCAGCAGCTTGACACGGCGCATGCGCACCGGCAGGTTGTCGTCTATCGCCTGCAAAAGCCTGTCGATGCCCTCGCCGGTTTTGGCGCTGATCTTGATGTAGGAATTAAAATCCTGCGCCTGAAAATAATCGTCGAGCAAATCGCACTTGTTGAGCACGGTCAGCACCGGTGTGTCGCCGCAGCCGAGAGAGTCGAGCAGGTCGCGCGTTACCTGCAAGTGTACCCTTGCCTCCTCGCTCGACGCGTCGCAGAGATTGATGATGACGTCCGACTGCGCCGCTTCCTCGAGCGTGGAGCGGAACGCCTCCACCAGATGGTGCGGCAGCCTGCGGACGAGCCCGACGGTGTCGATCAGCATGACGCTCACGCCGCTCGGCAGCCTGAGAGCGCGCGAGGTCGGGTCGAGGGTCGCAAACAGCTTGTCCTGCGCCAGCACGCCGGCGTCGGTGAGGGTGTTCATCAGCGTGGATTTGCCGGCGTTGGTGTAGCCGACGATGGCGCAGGTGATCACGCCGTCCTTTTCGCGGCGGCGCCGCAGCATGGCGCGGTGCTTTTCCACCTCCGCCAGCTCCTCGCGCAGTGTTTCCATACGGCGGCGGATGTGGCGGCGGTCGGTTTCGATTTTGGTTTCGCCGGGTCCGCGCGTGCCGATACCGCCTCCCAGCCGCGACATCTCCACACCCTTGCCGGTCAGGCGCGGCAGCATATATTTGAGCTGCGCCAACTCCACCTGGAGCTTGCCCTCACGGCTGCGCGCACGCAGCGCGAAAATATCGAGTATCAGCGTGGTGCGGTCGATCACGCGCACATCGGTCGCCTTTTCCATATTCTTTATCTGTGTGGGCGACAGCTCGCTGTCCGCCACGATCAGGTCGATCTCCTGCTCACGGCACAGCTCGGTCATCTCCGCCAATTTGCCGCTGCCCACATAGGTGGCGCTCTCGGGCTTTGGGAGCTTTTGGGTCAGCAGGAGCACCGGCTCGGCGCCTGCGCTCTCGACCAGCTCGCTCAGCTCGCTCATGGACGCCTCCGCGTCGTAGCCGCCGGTGTCCACACACACCAGCAGTGCGCGCGTCTGTTTTTCTTCATTACTGATCAGTTCCATTGGATTTTCCTCATCATACCGATCAACGACAACGGTAAGGCATTTGGGCACCTCAAAAGTAGATCGAAGTGACGGTATTGAAATTTCTACTTTACTATTTTAGCAAGTTGTAGTATAATAATAGGTGTTGTTATACATTTGGTTGCTCTGCAACTATAAGTATAAACGAATCATTCCCATTTGTAAATAGAATTTGAGGGACAAAAATGGATAAAAAATATGACGTCGTTATCGTCGGAACCGGTGCGGCAGGCTTGTATGCCGCCATCAGCTTTCCGAGGGACATCAGCATTCTCTTGGTGTCCAAGCGAGAGCTGCCGCTGTCGAACAGCTCGCTGGCACAGGGTGGCGTCGCCTGTGTGCTCGACACCGTTCACGACGCGTATAAGCTGCACATCAGCGACACGCTGATCGCCGGCAAATACAAAAACACCCTTGCCGCCGTGGAAAAGCTCGTCAAGGAGGGTCCTGCCGATGTGCTCAAAACCAAGGAGCTGGGCGTGGACTACGACCTCAATCCCGACGGCACCATGAAAAAAACGCTCGAAGCCGGTCACAGCCGCAACCGCATCGTCCACCACAAGGACTCCACCGGCAAGGCGATCGTGGATGCGCTGATCGAAGCGGTCAAGCAGCTGCCCAACGTCGATATTCTCGAAAACGCGCTGCTCTATTCCATGCACAAAACGCTGAACGGCTTTTATCTGAGCATCCTGCACAACGGCAAGCCGCTGTATTTCGGCTGCAGCTACTGCATTTTGGCGACCGGCGGCATCGGCAGGGTCTATCAATACACCACCAATTCCGCGATCGCCACCGGCGACGGCATTGCCTTTGCCCACATGCTGGGCGCCAAGATCCGCAACCTGTCGCGCGTGCAGTTCCATCCCACCGCCTTTGCGGCGGACAAGGACCGCGAGCGCTTTCTCATCAGCGAAGCCGTGCGCGGCGAGGGCGCGGTGCTGCTGAACTGTCACGGCGAACGCTTTGCCTTTGACTATGACAAGCGCGGAGAGCTGGCGCCGCGCGACGTGGTTTCCAACGCGATCGCACGCGAGGCGCTCAAAACCGGCAGCGAGGATTTTTATCTTGACATCACGCACAAGCCTGCCGACTTTGTGAAGAACCGCTTTCCGATGATATACGCGCGCTGCCTGGAGGAGGGCGTGGATATCACCAAGGACAGGATACCGGTCTACCCGTGCCAGCACTATCTGATGGGCGGCATCGACGTGGATCTGCACTCGCGCACCTCGATCAACGGCTTGTATGCCGCAGGCGAATGCGCCCACACGGGCGTTCACGGTGCCAACCGCTTGGCGAGCAACTCGCTGCTGGAGGCGCTTGTCTATTCGCGCACCGCTGCCGAGGACATCACACGCCTGCTGCACCACTACGGCAGACGGCCGCTCGGCTTGGAGCCTGCGCACCGTCCGGTGGACGGCAAACCGCTTCCGCACGGCTGCCGCTCGCGCATACGCGAGATTTTGCAGGACGCCTATTTTGTGCTGCCCAAGCCGGAAAAATATGCGGAGAGCTACCGCGAAACAGAAGAAATCATCAAACAGCTTTTTAGCGAGCAATATCAAATCAGTTCGGACTTTGTGGAGGCAAAGAGCATTGCGGTCGTCGCAAGCATCATCCTCGACGAGGTCAGGGAGGGACAGGCATGATCAACAGCATTTATGTGGACAACATCATCAAAACCGCGCTGCTGGAGGATATCAACTACCTCGACACCACCACCGATTACCTCATTGACGAGGATCAGGAGAACACCGCGCGCTTTCTCGCAAAGGCGGACGGCGTGCTCTGCGGTATCGACGTGGCGCTGCGCGTGTTTACGATCTTGCAGGAGCAGGGCTTTGAGGCGAAGGTCTACAAGCATGACGGCGACGTCTTGGAAAAGGGCGACATCATCGCCGAGATCCGCGGCAAGACGCGCACCCTGCTCAAGGGCGAGCGCACGGCGCTCAACCTGCTGCAGCATATGAGCGGCGTCGCCACCGCCACCGGACAGGCGGTAAAGGCGATCGAGGGCACCAACGCCTCGATCGCAGACACGCGCAAGACGCTCCCGGGTCTGCGTCCGCTGCAAAAATACGCGGTCACGGTCGGCGGCGGCAAAAACCACCGCTACAACCTTTCGGACGCGGCGATGCTCAAGGACAACCACGTGGACGCCGGCGGCGGCATTGCCTCTGCGGTCGCCAAGCTCAGACAAAAGCTCGGTCACATGACCAAGATTGAGCTGGAGGTACGCAGCCTCGACGAGCTGGGACAGGCGCTGGAAGCCGGTGTGGACGTGATCATGCTCGACAACATGAGCTGTGAGGAAATGCGCGAGGCGGTTGCGATCACCAACGGCAGAGCGCTCCTCGAAGCAAGCGGCGGCATCACCGCCGAGACCCTGCGCGCAATTGCCGAAACAGGAGTGGACATTATCTCCATGGGCGCTCTCACCCACTCCGTCACGGCATTCGATATTTCACTGAAAATCAGTTGTTAGTTTTCTGCCGACAGTGATCGGCGGTTATTCTCCGGCAAGCTTTTTGGCTTGCACGCACCGATCACTATCCGCTGACGGCTGACAACTTAAACAGGAGGTAATTTTATGGTAAAAATTGGTATTTTGGGTTATGGCAACCTCGGCAAAGGCGTAGAGGCGGCGATCAAAAAGAACGCCGACATGGAGCTGGTCGCCGTTTACACCAGACGCGACCCGGCGACCCTGACGATCAACACCGAGGGCGTTCCGGTCAAGAGCACCGCCGACCTCGACACCGGCAAGGAAGCCTTGGATGTGCTGATCATCTGCGGCGGCAGCGCCACCGACCTGCCCGAGATGACGCCCAAATATGCGGCGATGTACAACGTTATCGACTCCTTTGACACCCACGCCAAGGTGCCGGTACATTTTGCGAACGTGGACAAGGCGAGCAAGGAAGCCGGCAAGATCGGCATCATTTCCTGCGGCTGGGATCCGGGCATGTTCTCCATCAGCCGTGTCTATGCGCACGCGGTACTGCCCGACGGCAAGGACTACACCTTCTGGGGCAAGGGCGTGAGCCAGGGACATTCCGACGCGGTGAGAAGAATTGACGGCGTGCTCGACGCGCGTCAGTACACCGTTCCGGTTCCCGAGGCGCTCGACAGAGTGCGGAACGGTGAAGATCCCGAGCTGACGACCCGTGAAAAGCACACCAGAGAGTGCTTTGTGGTCGCCGAGGAGGGTGCGGACTTGGCAAGGATCGAAAACGAGATCAAGACCATGCCGAACTACTTCTCCGATTACGACACCACCGTTCATTTTATCACGATGGACGAGATGAAGGCAAATCACAGCGGACTGCCGCACGGCGGCTCCGTCATCTACTCCGGCGAGAGCAGCGACGGCACCAAGCATGTGATCGAATACAGCCTCAAGCTCGACTCCAACCCCGAATTTACCGGTTCGGTTCTGGTCGCCTACGCAAGAGCGGCGGCAAGGCTGAACGCTGAGGGTGCCTGCGGCGCCAAGACGGTGTTTGACATTGCGCCTGCCTATCTGAGCGCACAGTCCGGCGACGAGCTGAGAGCGCATTTGCTTTGATTGTAAGGGGGATTCCCTGTCAATACGAAATCTAAGAAAGGAGAAAACCGGCATGAAATATATGTGCGAGCCTTGCGGCTACATTTATGACCCCGCAGAGGGCGATCCCGACAGCGGTATCGCTCCCGGCACCGCGTTTGAGGATCTTCCCGACGATTGGTGCTGCCCCGTTTGCGGCGTAGGCAAAGAGGACTTCGTCCCCTACGAGGACTAAGCAGCGTGTCGCTGCACCCGATCCGCCTTTTGAAGCGTTTTCTTATTAGGAAGCTTTCATCAACGGCGGGGCTCAACGCAGCATGTCAACAGCACGTCGGCACCGTGTCGCTGCTCCCAATCACGCCTATTGAAAATGAGCGCGTCAGGTGACCGTAACGGCGTGGTTAAAAATGGATCGTAAAAAACCGGATGTGACCCCGCAAGGGCGTTACATCCGGTTTTCACTATTTACTGTTTTTCCTTTTACAGTTTTGAAATTTTACGATGAATGAGGCTGTTTTTCCATACAGCTTTCCTCCCGCACCAAAGCCTTCTCCCGAGGAGAAGGTGGCACACTGCCTGTGATGGCGGTTACTATTAAATAATCGGTTAGGAATAGATGATTTTTGGATTTCATTCAACTTCGGCGGCAGTGTGACGGAAGAGGGCAAGCGAACCTGTCCTCTTGCTGACCGTCCGATTTCGGAAGCGCCTCGCTTGCCCTCTT
>ONGI01000038.1 GCA_900317315.1 uncultured Eubacteriales bacterium | reverse complement strand
TAGCCGCGGAACACATGGTAGTTGGTGGTGGAGAAGCCAATCTGAACGTTCTCTGCATTTTTTGCGTCGGCTTCGATGACCTGTTTGGAGAATGCCATGTTTTGGTAGGTGTTGACGGAACGGTTCTCATCCAGGATCTGTTCCTCCGCGACGCCCTGCTCGGTCAGCCAGCGCTTCATGCTCGCGGCCTCGCTGATGATTTCGTCGCTGCCCTGTCCGCCGGACGGTACAAATTTGGCGTGCCGTCCGGTGTGGGCAAACTGCTCGCGTTCAAAGGCAAGCGCACGCTCAGCGCGTCCCCGGAGCAGCGGCGTGGGCGTGCCGTCGGCGCGAATCGCGCAGCCGAGAATGATGATGTAATCCAGACCGTAGGGCGGCTTGTAGCGTGTGGAAAGCACCGCGCAGAGAATCGTGGACAGCAGCATACATTCAAAATAGACATAGAGATAGGCGAACGCCAGCGTGACAAAGGTGGAGATATAATAGGCTGCAAGCGAATCATACGCGAGATAGTTGTTCAGCCGGTGCAACAACGCGATGCCGCCCATCATCACAATACCGATAAATATCCCGAGCAGGTTCATCACGCGAAAGCCCTCGCGCCGCACAAGCTGCACATTGCTCAGCGCCAGTGCCAGCGCGAGCGCCCCGAGCGGCAGCGCGCTCAGCGTGACAAAGGTTTTGGCGCTGTTAAAGAGCACCTCGATGATATAGCGAATGTCAGTCTGTCCCGCTATTTGAAGCAGCTCCATCCACCTGACGGACAGCGTTTCAATACCGTTAAAATGCTGGTAGGTTTTGTTATACAGCACCCCAAACGGCGTAGCATAAAATGCGTATTCCTCGCTGACGGGCGTGATGACAGAAAAGTCACCCGGTATATCAGTCATGTCAAAGGTATGCAGCAGGGTCGCTTCACCGGTGCCGGTGTGCTCCGCTTCGATGTTGAGTATCAGGGCGTTGTCATCCATTTTTTCTTCCGTTATCTGCCTGATGCGCATCACGCTCTCGTCCGAGGAGACTGCCCTTTGGGAGCCGACAACATAATCCGTTTTGCTGACCATGATACGAATCGTATTCACCCTGCCTGCCGCCACGATGTACACGCCGCATCCGATATAGAATAACAGCAGCGCGAGCAGCGGAATCCAAACGCGCGGCTTCAGCCATTTTGTTTTCTGTTTCATGTGCGCCTCCCTTGACCGGATTGATAGATATAGTATAGCATGTATAGCGGTGAAAAGCAAACGAAAAAAACATGAAAACGTCTTGTTTTTATCGGTAACAATTGCTATAATATAAGGAAGAATTTACATAGGGAGGAAAACCATGACCTCACTGTTGACCTCCTTTGCTGTTCTGCTTGCCGGCTTCCTCGTCTGCGGCAAAACCACAGTAACCTATAGAAAGCGGAAGGAATATGACCAAGCAACAAAGAAAAAAGCAAACCCAAAACCGGATTCTTGTCATTATGATGGTGGCAAGCCTTGTGATTGTGCTGTTTGCGTCCGCCTTTGTCATTGTGCAAAAAATGCGCAAGGACGCAGCCAAGCCGCCCGCGGCGCCTGTTGAGAAGCCGGTCGCGGCGACCGCCGACAGCAGGGAGCCGGTTCCCGATACCTATATGATTGAGAACGTCGAGGTGATTCCGCAAACCGACCTCAAAGCCGGCTGCGAGACCTACGCGTGTACCATGCTGCTGAAAATCCTCGGCTTTGACGTGGACGAGCACACCATCGCGGACAACTACCTCAACATACGCTATATTTCATGGGACGAAAACGGCAACATGTTCGGTCCCGATATGAACAGCGCCTTTGCCGGTTCTCCCTATTCGGGCTGGGGCGTCTATGCGCCGTCTATGGCAAAGAGCATGAACCGCTACCTCGCCGACCAAAAATCCGAGCTGAAAGCCTACAACCTCAAGGACGTTCCCTTTGAAACGCTGGCGGAGAGCTACACCGCCAAGGGGATTCCGGTGATGGTGTGGGCGACGACCGACATGCAGGAGCCCTATGTCTTTAATACCTGGACAGTTGACTATGTGGACGAGGACGCCCAAGCGGCGATGGGAGAAAAGGTGTCGTGGTATATGCACGAGCATTGCCTTGTCCTGATCGGCTATGACGAGAATGAGTATTATTTTGCCGATTCCAGCGCCGGCGCCGTCTCGCATTTTGACAAGGAGCTGGTAAAGCAGCGCTATGAGCAGCTGTTCTCACAAAGCATCGTGGTAAAATAGCAAAACCCGATCATTTTTGTCAATGACACGGGTCTGCCCTGTATGCATCATCTAAACAGAAAGGCGCAAGCATCATGTCCAACCGAAAAAAACTGATACTGCTCAATATCTTTATCGCAGCGGCGATCCTCTTTACCGTGGTTTTTTCCATCGCGGTCGGCGGCCGCTTTTCCATGCATACCCATACCTTTTATGAGTCCGGCAGCTTGAAGGATGTGCAGGTGCAATACAGCAACGAAAACGTCGTCAAAATGACGGATATGCGCATGGAAAACGGCGAAGTCATTCTGGATTTTGAAGCGCTGGAGCCGGGCAAAACAAAGGTGGACATCACCTTTGTCAACAACAATGGCAGCATGCCGATGTCCGGCAAGGCATTTTTGGTGACGCCGCTGCGCACCATCATCGCGCTGTCCTACAACAGCGTCACGTTCAGCGGCTTTGAAGTGACGGTGTATGCGCTGCTGGCGGTGCTCTTTGCCGTTTGGTTCACCATGCTGTGGATATTTGCGGACTTGTTTAAGAAAGGCGGCTTTTCGCACAAAATGGTTGCCTGCGGCGGCATCGGGCTCTATACGCTGGTGATGTTTTTGTATCTCGCCTACAAAATGCTGAACAACTTCGTTTTTTCCGTCAACCATCTCATGTCCTTGATAACCGAGGTCGCAGCCATTCTCCTGTTCGGCTTAACGCCGGTCATGCTGCTGCTGTCGGTGCTGCTCGCCGTCAGCAATATCTGGCTGATGCGTCACGAAGGGCGGCGGCCGGTCAATACGCTCGGCATCGTGTTTGCCGTCCTGTGGGCGATCGCCATGGTATGTGCGCTCGAAACCTACACCATCATGCCGTTTTTGATGAAGCTGAACTACGCTTGGACCATACACCTGATCTTGGTTTATATCCTCGCCTATTTTGAATGTCTGTTCTTGTCAACGGTCGCCTGCACCTTTTTGGCTACGCGGTACACGCCGCCGCTTGACCGCGACTACATCATCATTCTCGGCTGTGCCATCCGCGCCGACGGCACGCTCACGCCGCTCCTCAAGGGACGCGTGGACAGCGCGGTCGCGTTTGAAAAAAAGCAATTTGAAAAAACCGGCAGGCATGCTGTCTTTGTGCCGTCCGGCGGACAGGGCGCCGACGAGATCATCTCCGAGGGCGAGGCGATGGAAAACTACCTGCGCAGTCTGGATATTCCGCAGGAGCAGATCGTGCGTGAGGACAAAAGCGTCAACACCATGCAGAACATGCAGTTTTCGCGCGACGTCATCCGCAGGCATGCAGGGGAGAGCGCCGAGCCGAACATCGCCTTTGCCACCACCAATTACCACGTCTTTCGCGGCTACATCCTCGCGCAGGAAAACGGCTTTGACGCCAAGGGCATCTCCGCCAAAACCAAGCCGTATTTTTATCTGAACGCGTTTTTGAGAGAATTCGTCGGTCTGCTGGTCGAGGGCTGGTGGCGCCATCTCGCGTTTTCGGTCCTCATCATCGGACTTCTGCTGGGACTGCAGGCGCTCAGCGTGCTGCAGATCCAGTGACCCTTGCGTGACGTCAAAAGGGTATCATAACCATTTTTTCAAATATAGAGAAACAGGGGCTTGGCTCTCACTCATAAAATGAGTTTGGAGGCGGTCCCTTTTTTGCCGGTGAAAGGGCTTTTTGGCAGGAAAATACAGGGCGGATGGGGTTCAGCAAAAGGCTGTTGCAAAAATATCTTGCAAAAACGGCAGACTGATGCTATAATATATTGGGAAAAAATCATTAAATATTTTTTATTTCTATAAAGGAGTTAGTTATTATGGCAATTGATCTTGTACTCGACGGAGCGGAGACCGCTGCACAGCCGACCGCTCTCGCACCCGAACCCGAGGAGCAAAAGCAAATTGAGCAGTTTGCAGGAAAAATTGATATTCATAAATCCGAGATCGTGATGAACTACGGCGCGACGATCCAAAAGCAGTCTGCCTCCATCGCCACCAAAACTCTGCAGGACGTCAAGACCAAGAACACCGGCGAGGTCTCCTCGCTGCTGATTGAGATGGTCGGCGCCATGAACGGACTCTCCGGCGGCGAGGACAAGGGCGGCTTTATCCAGCGCTTTATGCAAAAGGTAAAGGGCAAGGCGCTCACCGTCCGCACGCGCAACGAGAGCGCCGAAAAGACGCTGGAGCGCATCGAAAAGCAGCTGGAAGGTCACAAGCTGGTGCTGCAAAAGGATATCGCCATGCTCGACGATCTCTATGAGGAGAACTGGGAGACCTTCAAGGCGCTCACCCTTTACATCAAGGCGGCGGAGCTGGCGCTGAACAAGGCAAGAAACGAGGAACTGCCTGCGCTCTACGCAAAAGCACAGGAGACCGGCTTGCCCGAGGACGCGATGAAGGCGGACGAGTTTGCCAAGCAGTGCGACCAGTTTGACAAGCAGGTGCACAACCTTCGTCTGACGCGCACCAACTGCCTGCAGTCCGCACCGCAGATCAAGATGATCCAGCACAACGACATGGATATGGCGATGAAGCTGCAATCGAGCATCGTCAACACCATGCCGCTCTGGCGCAAAAAGATCGCCATGTCCATCGCCCTCAACAACAATATGCAGGCGGTGGCGGCTTCCAACGCCGTGGACGATCTCACCAACAAAATGCTGCGCGAGCAGGCGGAGCAGTTCCATCTTTCGGTGGTGGAGTCCGCCAAGGCGAGCCAGCGCAGCATCATCGACATCGAAACCATCGACTATGTGAACAAGGAAGTCACCGGCGCGGTGCTCGACTATATCGCCATTGAGCAGCAGGGTCAAAAGGACAGACAAAACGCCGTTGCCGTCATCGCCAGATCCGAGCAGGAGCTGGTGCAGGGCGTGCTGTCCGCCACCGCACAAAGACGTTCATAAGTTACTGCCGGGAACCGAAAGGAGCGCATTATGTCCCGATTCCCTAAAATCCTGGGCGCCATCTTGCTCGCGCTGGGTCTTGCCGGCGTGCTTCTCACCAATTTGGCGACCTCATCCCTGATCGTTGCGATCGGCGTGCGCGCCATAGGCGTCATCAATACAATCGCTCTCATCACGGCAGGCGCCGGTGCGGCGACAATGGCGGCAGGCTTTATCCCCAACATCAAGCGCCTGATCGACAACAGCCATTCTCAAAAGCAGCTCATGGGCAAAAAGCAGGAGCACCGCAAGACCTTTGACGCCTACGCCAAGGACAGCCTCAATCCCCAAAAAACACGCGAGCGTCTCGGCACTCTCAAAGAAAACAACAGCAAGCTGGGCAGTCTGGTGGACAGGTGTCTGGCGCAGATGAACCGCATGGACAAGCTGCAGGAGCGCTATGAGACCCTGCTCGAAGCCAACGACGCCATCTATTTGCAGGACACCGTGGGCGTTATCAACGACGCCGAAACGCGCCTGTGCCGCAACATCCGCAATATCATCAACTGTTGCATCCTTGTGGAGGACGGCTCGTCCGAGTTGTCGCCCTTTGACGTCAAGATCATCAACCAAGCCCTGCAGCAAAACGAGACCGAGCTGCAAAACGTCGATACCCTGATCCACTACGCCGTCAGCTACATCAACAACTACCAGCAGAACGGCGTGACCGATATGAGCGAACTGAAAGCATGGCTGGAGGTTATGCGCAAGTCTACGGAGGAGCAACCAAATGAAACTTTCTAAACGCATCATCAGCGGCGTCTGCGGCGCGGCGCTCTTGCTCGGCGCATTCGCAGGCTGCACCAAATACGAAAACGGCAGCGAAAAGGTCTATTCCTACGACGAGGCGATCACCGAGCTGAACGCCTTTAACAAGGAGATCAAAACCGATACCAAGCAGCTGCGCATGGACATTTATGACGACGACACCGCCAACAAAGCGCTCGCCGACATCAAGACCTTTCCGATCACCGTGCAGGGCAACGGCGACATCAACCTCGAGGTCGCAGCTCCGAGCGAGCTGAGCGGCGAAGCACCGGACGACTGGATCAACGTGCTCGCCAAGCGCTTCAACGACGCGCACAAAACCGTCGGCAGCAAGAGCGTGTCCGTCACCATCCGCAAAATCGCTTCGGGCGAGTCGCTCACCTATATCACCGAGGGCAACTACCGCCCGCAGCTCTATGTGCCCTCCAGCTTTGCCTGGGGCGAAATGCTGCGCGCAAAGGGAATAGGGGTGGAGAAGCTCTCGGACAAGCTGCTCGGCAACACCGCCGGTATTTTGATGGAAAAGAACACCTATGATTCCTTTATGGAAAAATACAAAGCCTGCACGCTCGACAAGGTCATCGAAGCGTCGCTTGCAGGCGACCTGACCTTCGCCTACACCAATCCCTACACCTCGGCAACGGGTCTCAACGCCATCGCATCCACCCTGTACGCGTTTGACAACAAGGACCCGCTCTCCGAAAATGCCCAGCAAAAGCTGCTCGACTATCAAAAGCAGTCTCCGCCGGTCGCCTACACCACCGGCGTGCTCGTCAACCAGGCGACAAAGGGCATCATCAAGGCGATGGTGATGGAGGAGCAGGCGTATATCAACAAGCCGGAGCTGAAAAACTACGTCTATACGCCGTTCGGCATCCGTCACGACCATCCGCTCTACACCTTTGACTACGTGACTGCCGAGGAGCGTCAGGCTGCGGAGCTGTTCCGCGACTTTTGCCTGACCGACGAAGCGCAGCAGCTCGGCAAGGACAAGGGCTTTGGCAAGCACGACGAATATCAGAGCCAGCAGACAGGTCTGGACGGCTCAGGCTATCTTTCGGCGCAGAATATCTGGAAGGAAGCCAAGGACGGCGGTCAGCCCATCATCGCGGTCTTTGTGGCGGACATTTCCGGCTCCATGGAGGGCACGCCGATCCTCAGCCTGAAGGAATCGCTGCTCGCCACCAAGGATTATATCGGCTCCGACAACTACATCGGACTCGTTTCCTACGCCACCAACGTGCATGTGGACTTGCCGGTCAAGAAGTTTGACGCCGAACAAAAGGCGTATTTCTCCGGCGCTGTCAAGGCGCTGACCGTGGAGGACGCCACCGCCACCTATGATGCGGTGCTCGTCGCCATGAAGATGATGATGGACAAAAAGCAGGAGGTCCCCAACGCCAAGATGATGCTCTTTGTGCTCTCCGACGGCGACCAGAACCGCGGCTACAGCCTCGACCGCATCGCGCCGATCGTGGGCGGACTCAAGATCCCCGTCTACACCATCGGCTACAACATCTCCGGCGACTCGCGCCCGGCAAGCGAGCTGACAAGGCTCTCCAACATCAACGAGGCAGCCATGATCAACGCCGATTCCGACGGCTTGGTCAACCAGCTGCGCAATCTCTTTAATACCCAATTGTAACCATTATGACGGCTGATTGAAGTTTTCAGACAGCCGTTTAATGATTTGTGCTGTACAAACGGCGCAAAAATTCGACAAGTTTGTACAAATAGACGATTTTGTAAAATTTCATAGATATTATTGGACATTTACCGTCAGTTTGTGCTAAAATAACAAATGGCAGATGATGCCAAAAATATAAAGGGAGGTACCCAAATGAAAAGATATGCAAAAATCGCAGCCGGCGTTCTGTCGCTTGCCATGCTCGGCACGATGGCAGCCTGCGGCGCAAAAACCGAATCCCAGCAGTCCTCTGTTGCCGAACCGCAGACCACCGCTGCACCTGCAACCAAGGATTCTGCCGTTGACCCGCTCAAGGGTGTGTTCGACACGTTCGTCAAAAACGAAACCTATACAAGCTTCAAGAGTGCCTACACCGGCGCCAAGTTTGACGAAAAGCTCGGCACCGACGGCATCACCATCACCGTCACCGACAGTGAATACATCGACGGCGAATACAAGTTCCCTGCCAAGGACGGCTATCTCACCTGTGAGCTTTGGGAGGAGGATACCTTCTCACCGGTCGTGTTCGGTCTGCTCACCGGCAGCGTCGGCGAATTCTGGGGAATTGACCCGCATTTGTTCAGCGGCTACATCAACGCGCTGGGCACCAAGAGCATCGAGAGCAAGGTCTATACTGTTGAGCGCTCGGAGGACGAATACACGGCCGACGTCGCAAAGGTCTATTTCGCCGAAAAGCCCGACATGAAAGAGATCAATGACCTTTATATCGACGAGTCCGCGCTGTCTGACCTTGGATATGATGCGTCCAATTACAGCCTTTATTTCGGCAAGATGCACGCATTCGGTTTTCTCGACAGCGAAAGCGGCGCCATGATTGTTGCCGTCGGCGAATACGGTGACAAGAACACCGACTTGACGCTCAAATCCATGAAGGAGATTGTCAAGTACTTCCAGCCCGTGGGAGCCGAGGATTTTGACGCCAACTACACCGAGCTGAAGGACGTCACCACCGACGCCTATTCCGTGTCTGCGGACAGCGCCGCCTTTGAAAAGACGTTCTCGCTCACTCTCGACAAGGGCTACAAGTACACCATTCTCAACTTCGGCTATCCGACCGGCGACGCCGAGACCTCCGAAGGCTCGACCGAAGCCGCCACCACCTCCGGCGATGCGGCTGATGAAGCAGCTGACGAAGCGGCTGACGAAGCAGAAGAAGCAGACGAATGATTCGGCTTAGAATGGAATAAACAATCATATCTCCCCGAAGAGCATTGTGGTTCTTCGGGGAGATATAAAAAGAACATAAAAATTTTCAAATTTTCCTTGCTAAATGGAAACTTATATGTTATAATAATAGGGCTGTAAATCAAACAGCCTATTTGGAGACGTATCGAAGTGGTCATAACGGGACTGACTCGAAATCAGTTGTACCTCACGGTACCGTGGGTTCGAATCCCACCGTCTCCGCCAGAAACGCCCCATCGGTCATTCGGTGGGGCGTAAAATTTTATTATACATGCTTATACAAAAACCGCAGCGCATACAAGGTCGCCTCGTTGTGATGTGCGCCCGAAAAGCCGTGACCGGCTCCCTCGATCAGGTGATATTCGGCGTTGGGGTAGAGCGCCGCGGCTTCCTCGGAATCCGCAGGCGTGACAAGACCGTCCTCGCTGCCCTGGATGATCACGACAGGCTTGGCAAAATTCGCAATATCATCGTGCACCGAATAGCCGACCATATCCTTGAAAAACGGCTTGCCCACGGTCATGGAGCCGAATTCGATCTCCTCGGGCAGGTCGTCGCTGTAGCTCTCGCCGAGAGAAGCCATGCCAAAGGCAGGGTAGAGCAGCACCAAACCGGCGATCTCGTCCTGCCGGCGCATACCGGCGATCGCCGTCACCAAGCCGCCCTGGCTGCTGCCCTGCAAAAATATGCGGTCGGTATCGACAAAATCCCATGTCTTGGCGGCGTTGAGAACCGCCTCAACGTCCGACACCTCGGTCATCACCGACATGTTCAGGTTGCTGCCGTCGCTCTTGTTGGGGTTGTTGGGGTTGCTGCCGCCGCGAAAGTCCCAGGTATAAACGGCAAAGCCCCGCGGCGCATATTTTTTGGCGTAGGAACCGCCCGACTCATGGTTGGCGCCCAAGCCGTGCGAGGTGAGGATCAGCGGACATTTTCCGCTTGCGACCGGAATATACGCCTTTCCGTAGATGCGCTCGCCGTTGTTCTCCACCCATATTTCGCGGGTTTCATAGTCATATTCCACATTCTCCTGCGCAGCCGGCGGCGCCGTTGTCACGGCTGCGGCGGTGTCCGAGGGACTCTCCGCGACTGACGGAGCAGCCTGTCCGCAGCCTGCAAGCAGCGTCAGCAGCACCATGCAGGCGATCAATATTTTTTTCATATTTACCTCCCTGTTTTTTAACAGCCTTTTGCACAATTATAGCACAAGTTTTGTTAAATGAAAAGCCTTCCGCGCATAAACGGCAGCCTGCCGTCCATACTAATGCCGGAGGTGCTTTTAATGAGCAGAACGAACACAACCAATCCCAAAAGCCGCCGTGAGAAGATAGGCTTTTACACGGCGCTGTCCATTTGCCTGATCGCGGTATGTATGGCAGTTTATTCAACATACAGCACCGTGAGCAGCACCGGCAAGATCGCGCCCGTTTCCACCAACGAAACCGGCGTCGCGGTCTTTGAGCAGAGTCCCACCAAGGTGACGGTTCCGGCGCCCACGCTCGGCTCGTATTTTGTCGGCGACAACAAAAAGGACGTCACCGAACCGCCGACCGACGCGCAGCCGGAGACCGAGGCGACCGAAGCGACCGCGTCCGAGACAACAAAGGGGAGAGCCGACGCGCTCGAAACCATGCTTGCCGCTGACGTCAGTCTGCGCATGCCCACCAAATCGGGGCATGTCCTGCGCACCTACAGCAAGGACAGCATCTACTTCAAGACGCTCAACGTTTGGAAGCCGCACACCGGCATCGACTTTGACGGCGAGCTCGGCGACGACGTTTTCTCTATGCTGAGCGGCGAGGTCACCAAGGTGGACGAGGACAGAATGTTCGGCAAGACCGTTGAGGTGAGCGTCAACAACGTCGTCATCGGCTACACCGGCTTGGGCAAGGTCAGGGTCAAAAAGGGCGACAAGCTCGAGCGCGGCGACAAGCTCGGCACCATCGGCGTCGTGCCGATGGAGGCGGACGCACCGTCGCACATCCACGTCTATGTCAAGGTCAACGGCGCCTTTGCCGACCCCATCAGCTTTGTCGATAACGACAGATAAAAATTGAAAGGGACGTGCAAAAACACGTCCCTTAAACTTTATCTCAACGAATTCAACGCAGAAGCACAGCGCTGTTCTTCCGGAAGCTTCAAAATCCTGCGTCACAAGGACGCGCACCGAAAGGTCGCTTATCTTTCGCTGGGATGCCATTCTTCGTTGCCGAAGATGAAATCGTCCAAATCCATAACGATCAGTTTCATAGTCACACCTCCTGATTTCATAGTAACAGTATATTCAGGAGAGGATATAATTATGACATCAACCGAGAATTTTTATATATTCTATCACTATATCGGCTGCCTGCTCCGCACTGAGCCTCGTGCTGTTGATGCACAAGTCATAGTTTTCGGGAGCGCCCCATTTTTGTCCTGAATAAAAACTGTAGTAGTTGGCTCTGTTTTTGTCAGCCTTTGCCACTGCCTGACGGGCTCTTGACGGCTCAATGTCCTGACGCTCCACGGCGCGTCTGGTTCTGGCGTCTATGTCGGCATATACAAACACTTTGACAACATTGTCATACTCTTTGAGAATATAATCCGCGCATCTTCCGACGACCACAAAGGTTTCTTTTTCTGCTTTTTCTTTGATGATCTTATGCTGCAAAATATAGAGCCGGTCGTTCATCGGCAGGTCGCCCATCGTAGAATAGCCGTTGCCGTAGGTATAGAGCCCCGTTGACAGGGAATAGAGCAGGCTGTTGCTTCGTTTTTCATCAGCCTGCGCGAAAACCTCGGGACTGACGCCGCTTTCTTTGGCTGCGAGCGAGATCAGTTCCTTATCATAAAACGGTATGTCCAGCTTTTGCGCGAGCAGCTTGCCAATGTCGTGACCGCCCGAACCGTACTGTCTTGTAATGGTAATGATTTTTTTGCAGCTCATGTCAGCACCTCGGAGTTCCTTGCACATAATAATTCCTTTGTGTAAATATATCATAACACAAAATCAAAAAAATGCTACCTTTTTTGGTCAACTTTTTTATTTTTGTAGGAATGGCAAAATACGCATATCTGTTTTTATGCAAATTCACAAACCGTTGTTTTGTCAGGCGCAAAAACCGCAATTTGTCAGGCTGATTTGGACAGAATTGTAACTATCTTGTCACAATTCTGTCACAAACAAGTGCTATACTTTATCTCATAAAGCGGCTGACGGCGCGCGAATGGTGAATATATATAAAATTTTTCTAAAAAATTTGTTGATAGAGGTTGATTTTTTCCGCGATTTTGTGTAATATGTATATGAGAAGAATTGTAATCATTACATTCATTTACAAAATATGCAGGAAAAAGAGGTAAGAACTATGTCAAACAGATTATTTCAGGGCATCGTGCATCAGATGAAGGATGCGGTTGACAGAACCATCGGCGTGATCGACGAAACCTCCGTGGTTATCGCGTGCTCGGAGCTTGGAAAAATCGGTGAGGTCAACGAGAGCGTCAATTCCGAGACCCTCAGCTCCACCGCCCCGTTCGTCATCAACGGTTACACATACAAATCCTTTGGCAGCAGTGCAAAATACGACTACGCCGTGTTTGTGCAGGGCACCGATGAATATGCCCAAAAGTATGCGCAGCTGCTCTCCGTCAGCTTTGCCAGCATCAAGCAGTATTACGACGAAAAATACGACCGTTCCAACTTCATCAAAAATGTCATTATGGACAACATCCTGCCCGGCGATATTTACCTCAAGGCGAGAGAGCTTCACTTCAACAGCGAGGTGGCGCGTGTTTGCCTGCTGATCAAGATCGTTTCGCGCACCGACGTTTCCGCCTATGACATCGTTCAAAACCTGTTTCCCGACAAGTCCAAGGACTTCGTTATCAACATCAACGAGGAGGAGATCGCGCTTGTCAAGGAGGTCAAGTCCGACACCGACGGCAGAGATCTGGAAAAGCTCGCAAGCTCTATTTCCGACACCCTTTCGAGCGAGTTCTACACCCATTGCGTAGTCGGCATCGGCACCACCGTCACCGGCATCAAGGATCTGGCGCGTTCCTTCAAGGAAGCCCAGTCCGCACTGGAGGTCGCCAAGGTGTTTGACACCGAGCGCACCATCGTCAGCTATGACAACCTCGGCATCGCACGCCTGATCTATCAGCTGCCCACCACCCTGTGCAAGATGTTCCTCAAGGAAGTGTTCAAGCGCGGCTCCATCGAGAGCCTCGATCAGGAGACCCTGTTCACCATCCAGCGCTTTTTCGAGAACAACCTCAACGTTTCCGAAACCTCGCGCAAGCTGTTCGTACACCGCAACACACTGGTGTACCGTCTTGAAAAAATCAAGAAGCTCACCGGTCTTGACCTCCGTGAGTTTGAGGACGCTATCGTGTTCAAGGTAGCCCTCATGGTCAAAAAATATCTCAACGCAAGTCCCACCAAATATTGATACAAAGCGGACTTGTTCCGTTCCATTCGTTCCTGAGCGCGGGAAACTGCTCTCAGGACGTTTGTTATAAGGCTGAAAATCGCTCAGCCATTTCATACAACTGTAGGTGATACCGTGATTGATTTTGAAAATGTATCCAAAACATACCCCAACGGCACCAACGCGCTCCACAACGTCAGCCTGCACATCGACAAGGCGGAGTTTGTGTTCATCGTGGGCGCTTCGGGCGCCGGCAAGAGCACCTTTCTCAAGCTGATCATGCGCGAGGAAGTGCCCACCTCCGGCGAGATCACGATCAACGGCAACAGGCTTTCCAAGCTCAAAAAGCGCCATGTGCCGTATCTGCGCCGCCATATGGGCATTGTTTTTCAGGACTTTCGCCTGATCGACAAGATGAATGTCTTTGACAACGTGGCGTTTGCCATGCGTGCCGTCGGCGAGAATACCGCGACCGTCAAAAAGCGCGTGCCCTACGTGCTGGATCTGGTCGGCTTGAAGGACAAAATGAAGTGCAAGCCCTCCGAGCTTTCGGGCGGTGAGCAGCAGCGTGTCAGTCTTGCGCGTGCGCTGGTCAACAATCCCGAGATCATCGTAGCGGACGAGCCGACCGGCAACATCGACCCCGAGCTGTCGCACGAGATCATCGAGCTGCTTACGCGCATCAATTCCATGGGCACCACGGTGTTGGTCGTGACGCACGAGCACGAGCTGGTGCGCGAGTTCAACCAACGCGTCATCACGATCGACAAGGGCGAGGTCATCAGCGATTCCGCCACCATGCAGCGCGTTTATGCGGATGCGGAGAAGCCGGACAGCGACACACTGATCGATAGTACGGCGCCTGCGGAGCTGCCCGTGGAAGAACCGGCTGCCGCACCTGCTGCGGAGGATGTGCCTGCTGCCGGAGGAGCGGCTTCCGAGGACGATTTGTCTGTTCTGTGGGAGACGCCCGAGGCGCCGCAGACCGCAGAGGAGCTGACGGACGCCGTTGCCGCAAAACCCGAAGAAATCGCCGCGGTTGAAGCGCTGCCTGCTTCCGAGGAGCCGCAGGAGGTGCTGACGGACGCCGTTGCCGCAACACCCGAGGAGATCGCCGCGATCGAAGCGCTGATCCAAGCGGAGCAGCCGCTTGAGGAGAAACCAAAAGAGGTGCCGCCGTCCGCTGAGGAGCTGATCGCGGACAACAATTTTGACGAGATCACCTTTGACAGCGCCTATAATGCACCCGAGAGCTTTGAGACAGAGGCGTTGCCGGTCGTTTCAAAGGACGCCGAACCGCAGACGGCTGCGGCGGATCGGGAATAATTCCGAAAGGAGAATGCTATGAAAGGCTTTGGATATCTTGTAAAAGAGGGCTTTCGAAACGTCTACGCCAACCGGATCATGAGCATCGCGTCCATCTGCGTGCTGGTGAGCTGCTTGGTGATGACCGGCGCAGCGGCGCTGTTCTCGCTGAATGTCCGCAATATCGTTGATGAGGTGGAAAAGACCAACGAAACCACCGTTTATATCTTAAAAGACCGCAGCGAGCTGGAGGCAAAGCAGATCGGCACGCAGCTCGTTGCGATAGCAAATGTGGAGGGCGTCACCTTTATCTCCAAGCACGTCGCCGTGGAGCAGTTCAAGGATACGCTCGGCGAACAGCTTTTTAACATGATAAAGGACAGAGACCCCCTCAACGACACCTACCGCGTGTCGTTCAAGGACTTGACAAAATATGACGAAACCGTCAACCAAATTCGCCAGATCGACGGCGTGCAGTCCGTCACCGACAGGCGCAGCTTTGCGCACAAGCTTGCCACCGTCAGCTCGCTTGTCAACTGGGTCTCGTTTGGCATCGTGGCGGCGCTGATCGTGGTGTCGCTGTTCATCATCGCCAACACCATCCGCACCACCATGTACTCGCGCCGCTTTGAGATCAGCATCATGAAGTCCGTCGGCGCCACCAACATGTTTGTGCGCATGCCGTTTTTGGTAGAGGGCATGGTCATCGGCTTTATCTCCGCCGCCATCGCCACAGGCGTTTTGGCGCTGCTCTATCACGCAGGCGTCGGTGTGATCGAGCGCATCGGGCTGGGCATTCAGGCGATCCCGTTCACGTCCATCCTGCTCCCGATGGTGCTGGCGTTTATCGCGGTCGGCGTGCTGGTCGGCTTCTTCGGCGGATTCATTTCCATCCGCAAGTATTTGAAAAAGGAAGGTAACGAAATCCTCGGTTGGTAAGACCGGAAAGGAGTTAGGTATGCATAAACTCAAAGCGATCCTCTGCGCCCTGCTGAGCGCCTGTATCATGGCGGTGCCGTTTGCTTCCGCGATGGTAAGCGTCGGAGCAGAGGAGCAGACCGTGGAGCAAAAGATCGCGGAGCTGGACAAACAGAGCGCCGAATATCAGGCAGTGCTCGACCAAACAGCTTCGGATATTTCCAAAAAGGAAGAATACGGCGAGACCCTGCTCAGCCAAATCGCCGTCATGAATGAAAAAATCATTCTCACGCGCGAAGCTATCGAGAAGCTGAACACGAGCATCAAGGGCAAGCAGGGCGAGATCGACAAGCAGAACGAAGAAATAGACGACCAGATCGACGCGCTCTGCGAGCGTCTCAGCCTGATCTATATGGCAGGCAGCGCCAGCAATCTCGAAATCTTGCTCGGCGCCAAGGACTTCGGCGACTTTATCGACAAGGTGGAGCTGGTCAAAACGCTGTCGGCATACGACAAGCAGATGATCGACGCGCTGAACGAAAAGATCGACGGCATTGAGACCGACAAGAAAAAGATGGAGGAGAACAAGTCCAAGCTCGAAGCGACCGAAGCCAACCTCAAAAAGGATATTGCCGACCTGAACAAGCTGGTCGAGAGCAACAAGGCGGCGCTGACGGAGCTGACCGCCAAGAGCGGACAGGCAAAGGCGGCGCTCGACGCAGCCAAGGCGCAAACCTCTGAGCTGGAAGCGGAGCATCTGGCGGAGATCGCGGCGGAGCAGGCGGCAGCGCAGTCGCAGACCCTGACGCCCGAGCAGCAGGAGGCTGCCAAAAAAGCGGCAGCCGAAGCGCAAAAGCAGGAAGCCCGGCGCAGACAGGAGCAGCAACAGCAGCAACAGCAGCAGCAACAGCAGCAGGACGGCGAACCCTCCGGCGATACCGACAGCGGCTCCGGCGGCGGCAGCGGCGGCGGTGAAGTGACGCCGACGCCTGTCAGCAGCGGCTACACATGGCCTTGCCCGGGCTTTTACCACCTCACGTCGCTGTGGAACGAGGACAGAACCACCTACAACCACGGCGCGATTGACATTGGAGGCGGTGATATTTGGGGCGCTGCGGTCGTGGCGGCAGACAGCGGAACGGTGGTTGACACCTGCACCTACTGCACCCACAACTATCCCAAGGCGATGACCGACAACTGCGGCTGCGGCGGCGGCTACGGCAACTACGTCAAAATTGACCACGGCAACGGCAAGGTCACCATCTACGCGCACTTTACATCCGTCGTTGTCAGCCCGGGACAAAGCGTCGGCAAGGGTCAGGTGATCGGCTATGTCGGCACCACCGGACAGTCCACGGGACCGCACCTGCACTTTGAATGTCGTCTCAACGGCGTTCGCTACAACCCGATGGACGAGCTGAGCGCCTACTGGGGCATGGTTTCTTATTAATGCATCATGCGTAATGCGTAATGCGTAATTGCTGTTTGGAAAATTACATAAAATATTGGGGACGTGTTCGTTTGGAGCACGTCCCTTTTTTGGTTGATTATTTTCAAAAGTTATTTTGAAAAATGTTCTGTGGAACAATAGAATAATGGGCTGTTGTGTCGATATCCGCTTCGGCATGTCCGCAAGGGCTTTTCACCCGATCGTTTTTGCCGCTCGCGCCGCATGATTTCATTATAGCATACAGCCGTTCCAAGCCTCCCTATAGATACGTGCTTATTTGAGACGATTGGTGAAAATGGCTTAAACAGTGGGTTTTTACAATGTTCTCAGCAAAAATCTTATTTGAGAACATTGGCGATAATATTATATT